>JBEGWF010000122.1:0-36736 GCA_041177965.1 Verrucomicrobiota bacterium
TGCCACCGTCGGCATCGGCCACCGACACCCCGGTGATGCTCCGGGCGGTGTCTTCGGCGGTGGTCCGCGTGCCCCCGGAATCGGTCACCGTCGGCGCGGCCGCCCATGCCGGAAGCAGGCCCGCCAGCATCCATGCCCCGAGCATTGCGGGAATCCGCCGCGATGCTCCACCCCCCGCCCTCCACCCCTTGATTAAAGACATTTCAACTTTCCAAATCCACCCATCGAATCGCCAGCCACCGGCAAGCCCTGGTTCGATTGGGCAGCATTTTGATCACGACCGAGTACTCCCACCGTCCATGGCAGGACCGGAAGCTTCATGGCTCATTGGAACCATGATCACCATTCTCAAAATGCCATCGAATTGATGGAATCACCCCAGTTTCGATGAGCGATCACCGAATCGAGGAGTGTCGTCCATGCCCCAACGAGGAGGGCTCTTGAGCTGGAATCCGACCGGGACCGGCACCCGATCGAACACAACTGGCTTCATCGGCACCCCATCGGAAAACCTGAGCTGTTTTTCAAATTTTAAGGTTTTGAATGTCTGTTTTTATTATTTTTAAATGTATTTTTTATTTTATATTTCAAAATATGACCTGAACAAAAAACAACAGGCTTCCTGAAGGGGACAGGCTTCCTGAAGGGGACAGGCTCTTTGGGGGGAACCAGAGTCGGCGTCGGGCCATTTCCGTCTGGAAGGCGGGGATCTTTCGGGCTTACCTCTGACGCCGTCCGTACGGCCCAACCCTCCCACTCCCTTGAGCACGTCCCACCCCATCCCGCGCGAAGTCGTCAACGAGATCTATCGGGTCTTCGAGGCCCGGGGACACCGGAACTACGGGGAGGACGTCACGGAACTGCAGCACGCGCTGCAATGCGCCACGTTCGCCCAGCAGGCCGGAGAATCCCCGGAGGTCATCGTGGCGAGCCTGCTCCACGACTACGGCCATCTGCTGCACGATCTGGGCGAAGACGTCGCCGATCGGGGCATCGACGCACGGCACGAACGCGTGGGCGCCAACCAACTCGAGAAGTGGTTCGGGCCCGAAGTGGTCGAACCGATCCGGATGCACGCCGACTCCAAGCGCTACCTGTGCTGGAAGGAGTCGGGTTACTTCAGCGACCTTTCCGCCGCTTCCAAGCAGAGCCTGGCCCTCCAAGGCGGACCCATGGAGGAACCGGAGGCTCGGGATTTCGAGGAGAACCCCCAGTTCGATCGGGCAATCCGGGTCCGACGTTTTGACGATCAGGGCAAGATTCCCGACATGAAGACGCCCTCCTTGGAAGATTTCAGACCTCTGGTGGAGTCCCTGGTGCGGCCGAAAACGGTGGCCTGAGGGTTCGTTGGCCCCGATCCTCCCGCGTCAGCGCCCTCCGGATCCAGGATGTCCTGCCGAACCCCTCGGAATGGCAGACCTTTCCCGTCGGGATTTGGACCTTGGATTCAGGCCGGAAAGGCACTCCGGAACCTAGGGTTCTGACCCAGGAATTGGACCGGATTGCGGTAGATGACCTGGTCGATCGCTTCGGCACTCCACCCACGGCGGCGCATCTCCAGGGCGGTCTTGGGGATCGCCAGCGGAACGCTCTCTCCCCAATCGCAGGCAGAATTCATCCAGAGCCGCTCGGATCCGTGCATGTCGAGGATGTCCACCGCCCGGGCCGGAGTGCACTTGCTGATCGGATAGAGCGTCATGCCGGCCCAATGCCCCCGGTCGAGCACCATCCGGACCGTATGCTCCTCGACATGATCGATGAGCACCCGTTCCGGACGGATCCGGGAATCGGAGGCCAGCAGATCGAGGATCAACCGGGTGCCCTTGAGTTTGTCTTCGAGGTGCGGGGTGTGCACGAGGATCATCTGGCCGGTCCTGGCCGCCAGGTCGACGTGCATCTCCAGCACCTTCAACTCGTTGCGCGAATTCTTGTTGAGGCCAATCTCGCCGATGCCCAGCACGTTGGGGCGATCGAGGAACTCCGGGATCAGGGCGAGGACGTCGGTGGCGAGGCCGACGTCCTCCGACTCCTTGGGGTTGATGCAGAGCCAACAGAAATGGGGCAGGCCGTACCGGGCCGCCCGGGCAGGCTCGTATTCCGTCAACTGGCGGAAGTAGTCCCGGAAGCCGTCCGCCGAGGAACGGTCGAAACCGGCCCAGAAGGCGGGCTCGCACACGGCCTCGCAGCCGGCGGTGACCATGTCGATGTAGTCGTCCGTGGTGCGGCTGACCATGTGACCGTGGGGCTCGATGTAGCGCATGCGTTCTTCCCGAAGCAAAGCGGTTGAACGCGTGGACCTCAAGCCGCAAGGCGGGTCCGGCAGGCGCGCACCCCGGGTCGCTCCCGACCCGGGGAAGTCTCCTAGGGGCGACCGGCTTGCGTTGGGGGGCGGCTCGTTCCTATCCTGTCCCCATGGCGAATGACGTCATCCCGGTGAAGGTGCGCGGCATCCTGCCGGCCAACAGCGGTTGCGCCCTGTTCATCGGGAACGACGAGAAGGTCTTCGTCATCCAGGTCGAACAGAGCATGGGTCTGGTGATCGGCATGGCGCTGCGGGGCACCCCCAAGGACCGCCCCCTGACCCACGACCTGATGGGGCTGATCTTCCAGGGCTTCGGCATCGAACTGGAGCGGGTGGTGATCACCTCCCTGAAGAACTCCACGTTCTTCGCCCGCCTGATCCTCAAGCAGCAGAACGAACTGGGCACCAAGCTCGTGGAGATCGACGCCCGACCCAGCGACTGCCTCGCGCTGGCCAGCGCCCTCAAGCGGCCCGTCTTCGTGACCCGCACCCTGTTCCGCGAGGTGGAGGACATGAGCGAGCATCTGGCCGGGGCCGAGGAGGGCGACGATTCCGAGGAGGAGCAGGAGGGCGACAAACCCGGGGAGCAGGCTTGATGGCGGCACGATCGACTCCTCAGGCCGCCGCCGCCCCGGCGCTCCCGCTGCCACTGACGCTGGTCTGCGGCGATGACGATTTCTCGGTCAAGCAACGCGCCCGGTCGCTGTACGAGCGGTGGTGCCAGGAACTCGGCGGGATGGACCACGAGGTGCTCGACGCCTCCGCGGCCAACGCCGGGGAGGCCCAGCAGAGGATCGCGCGCCTGCTCGAGTCGTTGAACACGCTGCCCTTCTTCGGCGGGGCCAAGGCGGTGTGGTTCCAGAACTGCAATTTCCTGGGCGAGGAACGCACCGCCGGCTCGGCCTCGGTGACGTCGGCCCTCGCCGATCTGGCCGAAACCCTCAAGTCGTTCCGTTGGGATGGGGTGCGCCTGCTGGTCTCGGCCGGAAAACCCGACAAGCGCCGGGTGTTCTTCAAGACCTTCGAGAAGCTCGGCACCGTCGAGACGTTCGAGGCCCTCTCGCAGCAGGACAAGGACTGGGCCGGGAAGGCCGAGGCGGAGGCGATCCGCATCCTGCGCGAATCCGGCAAGGAGACCGACGACGAAGCATTGGCCGAACTGGTCCACCGCGTGGGTCCCAACCTGCGCCTGCTCGCCTCGGAGTGCGAGAAACTGGCCCTCTACACGGGCCAGCGGAGCACGATCACGCGGGACGACGTCACGACGTGCGTGTCGCGCCAGAAACTCGCCCGGGCCTTCGCCCTCGCCGAGGCGCTGGGCGACCGGAATCTGGGCAAGCTGCTGAGCACCCTCGACGAGGAGCTCTGGGAGATCCGGGTGGGCACCGACAAGCGCAAGAGCGAGATCGGGCTCCTGTACGGTCTGATCTCCAAGGTCCGGACCCTCCTGATGCTCAAGGAACTGCTGGCCAACGGATCCCTGAAACCGGCCCGCGACTACAACACCTTCAAATCCCAACTCGACCGGATCCCCGCCTCGTCCATGCCGGCGGACCGACGGTTCAATCCGCTGGCCGCCCACCCCTTCGTGCTGTTCCAGGCCATGAAACAGGCATCCCACTACCAGACCGAAGAACTCGTGGAGGCGATGGAGATCCTGCTCGAGGCGAACCTCCGTCTGGTGAGCGCCGACCTCGACGAGGCGCTGGTCCTGCAGCAGGCGGCCATCCGCATCGTGGGCCTCCGCCGAAAAGCGGCCTGATGCCATGCATTGGCCGTGCTCCTAAACGTTTTCCCGCTCAGATTTTCAGTCGCCGATTTCCGACCTTGTGGAATCTTCCCGTCACATTCCAAGGCGGGACCAACGTCCCGGAGCCGGAAACCGAAACATCAAACACACATGAACCTCCAGAGATCCCTGGCCGCAACCGCACTGTTGGCCGCATTGACCATCCCCTCCGCCTCGGCCGGCACCAACGGCTTCTACGCCCCGTATTTCCGAGGGGTGGCCGGCACCGACGTGGCCGGATGGGAGCGATTCACCTCGGGGTACAATGTCGCCAACCAGCCCGACATGGCCGGGTCCAACACCGGCACCCGCGCGACCCTGACCCAACTCGATCCGGTGGGCGCCGTCCTGGGCAGCGGAAACATCTACGTCGGGGTCGGCGGCACGGCCAATTTCAACCTGGCCTACTCGGGCATCGCTCCGGTCGGACAGATCTCCTTCCAGATCCGGACCCTCGGCACCGAGATCGACTATCCGGGTCTGCGACTGAACTACCTGTCGGCCGACAAGCCCGTGTCGCTCGGCGGCACACCGACCACGCTGGCCATCGCCCCCTCCCAAGGATTTCCGGGCAACAACATCTCGCTGGCCTACACCTGGAACATCACCGATCCGGGCGTGAAGGATTTCTCGCTGACCTTCAAGTCCACCGGCGAGCACCTGAGCCTCGACTCGATCACCCTCGACGTGCTGCCGACGACCGTTCCGGAACCGACCACCTGGGCCCTGGCCGGACTCGGCCTGGTCGCCGGGGCGCTCGCGATCCGCAGGCGCTGACCGACCCGGAACACCCGATCTCCACCCTGACCCACCCATCCCCGCACCCGTGTGACGGGGATTTTTCTTGTCCACGGCCAGCGGTCGCTTGATTCGACCGACAGCCCCCATACCTTCTGACGTTTTATGCCCGCTCCGTACGCCATCCTGACCCGACGTCTGGCCGCCATCGCCCTGGGAGCCTCCGCCACCGCGGTGCCGATCGTGGCCCAACACAAGCTGGGACCCCAGCAGACCTCCTTCAAGGCACCCACCGTCGCCGCCGCGTCGGATGAGGCCGAACGCGCCATCAAACGATTCACCTACCCCGCCGGCTGGAAGGCCGAACTCTGGGCGGCCGAACCGGATGTCGCCCACGGGGTCGCCTTCGATGTCGCCGACGACGGCCGGGTCTTCGTTGCCGAGAGCTTCAGGGCCTGGAGGGGGGTTCCGGACATCCGTGGCATCATGGACTGGCTGGACGAGGACCTCGCCTGCAAGTCGGTCGACGATCGGTTGGCCATGATGCAGCGGCATCTCAAGCCCGACCAGATGGCCGGCTACTACACGAACACCGAGCGGGTGCGCCTGCTGCGGGACCCGAAGGGCACGGGCCGGGCGACCGTGTCGACCGTGTTCGCCGAGAACTTCGCCACCCCCCTCGACGGCGTGGCCGCCGGTGTGCTTGCCCGCGGCAAGGACGTGTTCTTCGCCAACATCCCCAATGTCTGGCGCCTGCGCGACGCCGATGGCGATGGCATCGCCGACACGCGTCGCAGCATCAGCTACGGCCACGGCATCCGCGTCGGGTTTCTGGGCCACGATCTCCACGGCCTCGTCTTCGGCCCCGATGGCCGACTGTACTTCTCCATCGGCGACCGGGCCTCGATGATCCAGACCGAGGGGCGCACCGTGGGAACGCCGGACAGCGGCGCCGTGTTCCGTTGCGAGCCCGACGGCTCGAGCCTGGAGATGGTCTACCAGGGACTTCGCAATCCGCAGGACCTGGTCTTCGATACCTGGGGCAACCTGTTCACCGGCGACAACAATTCCGACGGGGGCGACCAGGCCCGCTGGACCTGGCTGGTCGAGGGCGGCGACAGCGGTTGGCGCATCGGCTGGCAATTCCTGGAGGGCCGCAGCGCGCCGAACCCCCGAGGGCCCTGGAACTCCGAGAAGATGTGGCATCCGCAGAACGACGCCCAACCCGCCTACCTGACCCCGCCCATCAAGAACATCTCGGCCGGCCCCAGCGGCGTGAGCCACTACGAGGGCACCGGCGGCGGGCCGGAGTGGGACGACACCTTCACGCTGTGCGATTTTCGTGGAAGCTCCGGCGGCTCCGGATTGTGGAAGTTCAAGCACAAGGCCAAGGGTGCGGGCTTCGAGATCGTGGACGACCAGAAGTTCATCTGGTCGGTCAACGCCACCGACGGCCACTGGGGCCCCGATGGCGCCTTCTGGCTGCTCGACTGGTTCGACGGTTGGGAACCCGTGGGCAAGGGACGCATCTACCGCTTCACCGACCCCAAGCACTCCCAATCGGAACGGGTCCGCGAGACGAAGGCGCTTCTGGCCGCCGGATTCTCGCAGCGCTCGAACGGCGATCTGGCCAAGGGTCTCACCCACCCCAACTACCGCGTGCGCCTCGGCTCCCAATTCGAGCTGGCCGCCCGCCAGGATGACAAATCGCTGCTGAAGGCCGCGGTCTCTGGCAAGACACTGCAGGCCCGCGTGCACGGCATCCAGGGCGTCGGTCAGGTCGCCCGGGCCCAGCGCAACACCCGGGTGCCGGACGCCCGCGTCGATTCGCTGGAGCGGCTGATCCCGCTGCTCGCCGACCCGGTCGCGCAGGTCCGTGCCGTGGCCGCCACGGTGCTGGGCGACGCCCGCTACGGCCGCGCCTACGAGGCCCTGATCCGGCTCACCCGCGACAGCGACCCGCACACCCGCGCCCTCGGCACGATCGCGCTGGGCAAGCTCGGTCGCCGCGAGTCGATCCCCGCGGTCTTCGACCTGCTGGCCGAGAACGCCGACAAGGACCCCTACCTGCGGCATGCCGGCGTGATGGCCCTGCTCGGAGCCGACGACATCGACGCGCTGATCAATCATTCCCGTCACTCGAACGAGTCGGTCCGCATGGGCATCCTTCTGGCCCTGCGCCGTCTGGAGCGCAACGAGATCGTCGCCTTCCTGGCCGACCCGTCGCCGCGCGTCGTCACCGAGGCCGCTCGGGCGATCAACGACCAACCGATCCCCGGCGCCATCGAGGCGCTGGCCCGCCTGGTCGAACGGCCGGGGCTCACCGAGGCTCCGCTGATGCGTCGGGTCCTCAACGCCAACTACCGCTTCGGAACCGAGGGCACGGCCAAGGCGCTGGCGGCCTATGCCGTTCGTGAAGAGGCCCCGGTGGGCCTCCGGGCCGAGGCCATCGATGCACTGGCACAATGGCCCGCCAACTCGGGCCGCGACCGCATCACCGGACTGTGGCGCCCCACGGCCTTCGCACGTTCCGAGAAGATCCCGGCCGAGGCGCTGAAGCCGGTCGCCACCGGCCTGCTGTCGTCGTCGCCGATCCCGGTCCGTGCGGCCGCGGCCCGGGCCGCCGGAGTCCTGAAGATCACCGAGGCCTCGCCCGCGCTGGCGGCGCTGGTGGTCCAGGGGGCGGCCGACGGCACCACCCGCTCCGATGCCCTGAAGGCCTTGTCGCAGCTCCAGACCCCGGACTACGCCACGGCCCTGGCGGCCGCCCGGGAAGACAAGGACGAGAAGGTCCGCAGCCTGGCCACCCAGCTCGCCGTCGAGGTGCCGCCGGTGGCGGTCCGTGGCGGCAATGGTGGCTCCAAGGGAGGCGGGGCATCCATCGCCCCGTTGGAGAAGGCCCTGGCCACCGGCACCCTGACCGAGAAGCAATCGGCGTTGGGCACGCTGGCCACCGTCCGGGGTCCCGAAGCCGACGCGCTGCTCAAGCAATGGATGGACGGCGTGCTCGCCGGCACGGTCGCCCCTGAACTGGAGCTCGACGTGCTCGAGGCGGCGGGCCAGCGCGAACCGCTGAAGGAGTCGCTCGCCCGATACCGGGGTCGTCTCGATGCCAAGGACCCGTCGGCCGCCTGGAAGGCCTGTCTGGTCGGAGGCGATGCCGAGGCGGGCAAGAAGGTGTTCATCGAGCGGGCCGAGGTGAGCTGCGTCCGCTGCCACAAGGTCCAGGGCGAGGGCGGGGAAGTCGGTCCGGAACTCACCGGACTCGGGAAGAAGAACGGCCGGGCCTACCTCCTCACCAGCATCCTCCATCCCAACGCGGCCATCGCCGCGGGATTCGAGAACGTCCTGGTCAACCTGAAGGGCGGCCAGAGCTACGCGGGCGTCATCAAGTCGGAATCGGCGACCGAGCTGGTGCTCAACTCGGCCGAGGATGGCCTGGTGACGGTCAAGAAGTCGGAGATCACCAACCGCGAGAAGGGGCTCTCGGGGATGCCCGAGGGATTCGGCGACCTGCTCTCCAAACAGGATCTGCGAAACCTCATCGAATACCTCGCAACGGCCGAATAACGGGTACAGGCTCCGCCCACCGATTCCGATCCGCGGGCGGAGCCCTCCTCTTTCATGCTGCCCAACGACTACATCCAGCGGCTCCGCTCCGTGGAGGTGCGGGCCCGACTGGTCAGCGAGCAGTTGATGGGCGGGCGCCTGGGCAGCGTGTTCAAGGGGCGTGGCATGGACTTCGCCGATGTCCGCGAATACGTGCCGGGCGACGATGTCCGCCGGATCGACTGGAACGTCACCGCCCGCCTGCGCAAGCCCTTCATCAAGCGCCACGTCGAGGAACGGGAACTGGTGGTCATGCTCCTGGTGGACATCTCGGCCAGCGGCGATTTCGGCTCGGCCACCGACAGCGCTTCCGGGACGGCCACGGCGACCTCGCAGAGGGAACTGGCCGCGATCCTCGCGGGGTCGTTGGCCTTCAGCGCGGTGCGGAACGGCGACCGGGTGGGGGCGATCCTGTTCTCGGACCGGGTCGAACGCTACATCCCTCCACGGAAGACCCGAGCCCACGTGACGCGTCTGCTCCACGAGCTGCTCTTCACCACGCCGAAGCATCCCGGCACCTCGGTGGTCGCGCCGTTGCGTTTCCTGAACAACCTCTTCAGCCGGCCGACGTTGAGCTTCGTGCTGTCCGACTTCCACGACCCCGACACCGAGGGCTGGACCCGGGCGATCAAGGCCTCCAACCAGCGGCACGAGATGATCGCGCTGCGGGTGAGCGACCGGCGCGAGCTCGAGTTGCCCGACCTCGGGTGGGTGCTGCTGCAGGACCCCGAGACCGGCGAGGTGCTCGAGGTCGACACGGGCGACGCACGGGTCCGCGAGGGATGGCTACAGGCCGGGATCGCGCGGCGTGAACAGCTCATCGCAACGTTCCGCAGTGGTCGCATCCCGGAACTGGAGGTCCGGACCGACGAACCCTGGACCCAACGGCTGCAGGGTTTCCTAGACCACGCGGCCCGCCGACGCGTCGCATGAGTCCAGCCCGGCCGCGCCCATGAAACCCGACCGGCTCATCGAGGACCTGACCCTGGTTCCCCTGCCCCAATGGTGGGAGAATCCGTGGTTGCTCCTGGCCCTGCCGGTGGTGATCGGCATCGCCGCCTACGGGTTGCGGGCCTGGTGGCAGCGGAGGCGACCCGCCACCGCGAACCCGCCCGCCGAGACCGGCCCCGACCCGCGCGAAGCGTTCCTGTCGCGCCTGGCGGCGCTGCGCGCCCGACGGACCGAATGGGTGGCACACCCCTTCGCCGTCGAGGTGAGCGACATCCTGCGCGGATACCTCGAGGCCGGGTACGCCTTCCCGGTCCGCTTCCAGACCTCCCGTGAATTCCTCGAATCGGCCGCGGGCGATGCGCGGCTCGGCCCGGACCGACGCGCGACCCTCGGGGAATTCCTCGGACGCTGCGACCGGATCAAGTTCGCCCGGGACGTCGCCGCCGAGCACGACCTCGTCGTGCTCATCGACACGGCGGAGCGGTTCATCCGGGAAGGCTCGGGATCCTCCGATGCGGGAGGAGGTCGGCCATGATCGACCCGAGGACCATCGAATTCCTGCACCCCTGGGTGCTGCTGGGCCTGCTGGCACTGCCGGCGTTGGCCTGGTACCAGCGACGCACGCGGCCGGTGCCATCGTTGGCGGTGCCGTCGCTGCTCGGCCGGGGCCACCTCGGCCGCATCCCCGACCGCGAGCGCTCCGCGACCCGTGCGCTTTGGGCGCTCCTCCCGCTGGCCCTGCTCCTGATCGGACTGGCCCGACCACGGATTCCACGGGGCGACCTGCCCGACCCCAGCAAGGGCATCGACATCATGCTCGCGCTCGACTTCAGCCGTTCGATGGCCGAGACCGACTTCCGGCTGGACCGCAAGCGGGTGACCCGCCGCGCGGCCCTCGAGTACGTGACCGAGAAGTTCATCCTGGGGCGGCCGAACGACCGGATCGGCATCGTGTGCTTCGCCCGGAACCCGTTCCTGGTCAGCCCGCTCACCCTCGATCACCGCTGGGCCATCGAGTCGATGCGCCAGACCGACCTGGCGACCGGCACCGGCATCGGGTGGGCGGTCATGGCCGCGGGGAATTTCCTGCGCAAGGACAGCGACCGCAGCAAGGTGGTCATCCTGGTCACCGACGGCGACAATTCCTCGGGGCCGCGCGCCTCCGAGATCATCGGCCAACTGGTCCGTGACAAGGTGAAGCTCTACTCGGTGCTGATCGGGCCCGAGATGGTCACACCCTCCGTCGCCGGCACCCACGACCTGAACCGCGCGGCCCGGATCACCGGCGGCCAGTTCTTCCAAGCCAACGACACCCGTGCCTTGCAGGGCATCTACAATCTCATCGACCAACTGGAGAAGCGCGACCTGATACAGAAACGGTTCGTCCTGTGGCAGGAACTCTTCCCGTGGCCCGTGGCGCTGGGATCGGCCCTGTGGTTGGCCGGATGGGTGTGGAACTCGCTCCTGCGGAGGCGCCTGCCATGAAATTCGCACACCCTCAGTTGCTGCTGCTGATCCCGGTGCTAGTGACGCTGATCGCCGGGACCTGGTTCCTCGAGGGGCGGCGGCGGCGGCGGCGGATCGCCGAATTCTCCGGGGGTGCCGACCGGCCCTGGTCCGATCCGGGGACCGTGCCCTGGCGCCAGCGGACCGATCGGATGCTGATCCTTGCCCTGACACTCCTGCTTCCGGTGGCGCTGGCCCGCCCGCTGGCCTTCCGGAAGGACGAACAGTCCGAACTGCGCGGGGTGCCCTACATGATCGCGCTGGACCTCTCCCGCTCCATGCTGGCGACGGATGTGCGGCCCAACCGTTGGTTCGTGGCCACCAACGCGCTGGCGCGGTTCCTCGATGCCGGCCGGGCCGACCGTGTCGGGTTGATCACCTTCAGCGGCGTGGCCTATCTCAATGCGCCACTGAGCTTCGACACCCGGGCGATCCAGTCCATGCTCCGGTACGCCTCGCCCTACACGGTCGAGATGGACGGCGAGACCGCCGGATCCAACCTGGGCTCGGCCATCGAGCGGGCCGGCCGGTATTTCCAGACCAACGACATCCAACCCAGGGTCGTCGTGCTCGTCACCGACGGCGAGGACTCGGGCGACCAGTTGCTGGAGTTCACCCGTCGCTGGGCCCGGCAGGGAGTCAAAGTCTGTGCCGTCGGGGTCGGCACCCGCGGCGGATCCAAGGTGCCCCGCATCCAATGGGGCGGCGTGGCGGTCAACAGTTCCGGACAGGAGGTCACATCGAGGCTCAACGAGGCGAACCTGAAGCGCATCGCGGCGTTGACCGGCGGCCGGTACGTGCCCCTCGGCGAACAGGGTGAGGGTCTGGAGACGCTCCGGAAGGAATTCCTGGCACCGCTGGCCGAGAGTTCCGCCCGCGAAGACCTGCAGAACTACGTCGAGGCCTATCCGATCCCCCTCGCCCTCGCCATCGCCGCACTGGTCGGGCGGATCGTCCTCGGGGCCCATCGCCATCGCCGTCCCCGCCCGCTCTCGCCCATCCGTCCGCTCCCACCCACCGTCGTCCCATGAAGCCCTCCCGACGACCCCACTTTCCGGGCCATCGGCCCCACCGCACGAGCCACTCCCTCGGGGCTCTCTTCCTCGGGATCCTGGGGATGCTACCCCTGCTGACGGCACAGGCCCACGCCGAGGATGGCCCGCTCGACATCCCCAGACTTCAGGCACAGTTGACCCAGGGCGCCCCCCAGGCCGTGGCCGACCTGCTGGCGACGGAGGCCGAACGCCGACCCTCGAGCCCCCATCTCCAATACAACGCCGGCGTGGCCGCCTACGCGGCGCGGCGCTGGGAGGACGCCCTGGTGGCCTTCGATCGGGTGGAAACCCTCGGGAACGCCGCCTTGGCCAATCTCGCCCGCTTCCAGCGGGGCAATGCGGAGTACCAACTGGGGGTCGAATCGCTTCAGGCGAACCTCGACGAGACGATCTCCCGATGGCGGGCAGCGCTCGAGACCTACCAGTCCGTCCTCAAGAACCAACCCGACGAGGCCCGTTCGGCCCAGAACGCCGAATTCGTGCGCAATCGCCTGCTCGACCTCCTCCTGGCCGAGGCCCGGAAGTCGGCCCGCCAGGCCCAGCAACCCGCGAAGACCCCGGGGCAGCGCATCGGCGACCTGCGCAACGCCCACGAGAAATATTCCGACGCGCACCAACTGAGCCCGTCCAACCCGGAGGCCGAGCAGGGGGAATCGGAGACCAAGGGCCAGCTCGCCGAGGCGCTCAAGCAGGAGGGCCTGCGCAACGTCCAGACCCCGTTGTCGTTGAAGTCGAGCCGCCGCGAACCCCGGCTTCCGGAGGTGGACGCCTCGAAGCTGGAGGCCGGGATCGCACAACTGGAGGAAAGCAAGGAACTGCGACCCGGCGACCGCGAGGTCGAGGAGGCCCTCCAGCGGGCCAAGGACCGGTTGGCCGACGCCAAGGTCAAGCAGGCCGAGACCTTCCTGGCGCTGGAGGAGCAGATCCCGATCACCAAGGAGAAGCTCGCGCTGCTCCGCATGGCCCGGGAACAGGTCGACCAGGCGCTCGAGCGATCCCCGAAGCACCAGGAGGCCCAGCGCACCGGCGAGGAGATCGACCGGCGCATGGCGCAGGTCCACGAGGACGAGGGCGACTTCCAGGAACAACAGGCGGCCTTCTCCCAACTCGAGCAGCAGGCCATGCAGCTCAGCCAGGCCCTCGACCACTTCCAGCAGGCCTCGGAGCTCCGACCCGATCAACCCCAGCTCCAGGCCAAGCAGCAACAGGCGGAGCAGAAGCTCGCCCAGACGCTCGACAAGCTGGCCGACAAGCTCATGCAGTCGCCGGAGCATCAGGAACCCATGGAGGCCAAGGCCGCACGTCTCGAGGGGGCCGAGCAGGCGCTCAACGAACTCCAGTCGATCCAGCCGAGCGATCGCACGGCCCAGAGGGCCCAGCAGGTGGGCAAGGAGCTCGATGGTTTGCGTCAGATGCTGGCCGACAAGGGCAAGGGCTCGTCGGAAAGCCCCGGCCAAGGAGACCCGCGCAACGGGTTCCAACCGTCACCGGCTCCACCGCAATGGATGGCCCCGCCCCTCGACGGTCCCCCCCGCATCCAACAACCCGGTGGAAAGGGACAGGCCCCGAAGGGAGCCGGGCGGAACATCAGGGATTATTGATCGAAGAGAGGTCGGTCCACGGCCCACGAGGCACGGACCCGGGTCGACCCGGTCGTTGGGGCTTATCGGCGACGGGAGTGGATACGGAATCATCCGACCGGTTCATCCGTCCGGATTCGCATTCCCTCGGATCAAACGAGGCAGTCGACCATGCCCGGGAGCCGTTGCGCGGCCTTTTCGAGCGATTTCAGGGCCTGCCGTCGATGCGACTCGGTCCCCTCCGGAAACAGGAGGTTCCAGCCCGCGACATTCATCCAGTCGTTGGGGGATCGCAGCGGAGGGTCTCCCGGATGCGCCAGTCCGATCGACAAGGCGAACTGGTCGGCGATCTGCACGGCGCCCGCCAACCGGATGTCGCGTGAACTGCCCGTGGGGTTGCCGCCGGCGGGGGTGTGATGGTGGCGGGTGGTGAACTCCAGGGTGTCTCCCAACTGCTGGGCCTTCAGGTACAGGGCCCCGAGATGGGCATGATCGCAACCGAGGCTGTCGAGTTCGATCAACCGGACCGGCAGCGAGGAGGTCTTCAGTTGATTCAGGATGCCGGCATGGTGATCCGGGAAGACCGTGGCGAAGACGATCCAGCCCACGTCGTGCACCAGACCGGCGACATAATCGAGATCCTCACCCGACTCCGGCGTGGCCATCATGAGGTCCTTGGTGACCATGGCCACGGCGATGCTGTGCTTCCAGAGGTTGCGCCAATGGGCCTCACCCACCCCCCGCTGGGAACCGGTGATCCGTTTGAAGTCGTCGATCACCGGGGTCATCGTGGCCAGTTCGCGGACCTGACGCACCCCGACATAGAAGACGGCCTCCTCGAGGCTGGTCACGGCATGACCCAGTCCGTAATGGACGGAATTGACCAGTTTGAGGAGGCGGGACGTCAGGCCGGGGTCGCGCCGAATCACCTCGGAGATCTGGCCGGCATAGCGCTGCTCGGCGGCCAGCAACTCGCGAAGGGCCCCCTGAATGCTCTTGAGCGAGGGAATCGGCGGACACGACTGAAGCCGACGGGTGATCTCCGCCAGCGACAGCGGCTTGGGGGGCGCCTCGTCTGCTACCGTGGTGTTCACGGACATTCAGGGAGTCATCGGCAGAACCCCTCCGGGCCTGAAAGGCTTTGTTGCGGGAAGGATTCGACCCGTCGGGCCATCCGGGCGAACAACCTCCCAAAGAGATCTCAAGTCCGACCCCCCGGATGCCGATTCCCTACGACGATGCGTGATGATTGCTCCCATCCATCCGCCCTGGGGCGACCGCGGCGGAGAGGGGCGGCCCGGATGACCCCCCGAAGGTGCGATTGAAACCCGTCACACCGGTGCGGCCGGCTCCGTCACCCATCCAGAACCCCACGTCTTTCCATGAAACCGAAGATCCTGACCGTCGACGACAGCAAGTCCATCCGCCTGATCGTCACCAAGGCGCTCAAACCCTTCGATGTCG
The DNA here is from genome assembly GCA_041177965.1 of Verrucomicrobiota bacterium. GTDB lineage: Bacteria > Verrucomicrobiota > Verrucomicrobiia > Limisphaerales > UBA9464 > SXXZ01. Next base: position 14,995 of record JBEGWF010000122.1, read on the forward strand.
ACGTGCTGGAGGCCTCCAACGGCGTCGAGGGCGTGGCCGTGGCCATGCGCGAGAGGCCCGACCTGATCCTGCTCGACCTGACCATGCCCATCATGGACGGGTCCGAATGCCTGGCGAAGATCAAGTCGCATGCGGACCTGAAGAACACCCCGGTCATCATGATGACGGTCGAGTCCGGTCGCGACAATGTCACGAGGATCGCCCGGATGGGTGTCCGCGACTACCTCGTGAAGCCCTTCAAGGAGGACATGCTCATCGAGCGGGCCGGCCGCATCATCGAGCTCAAGGCCAAGGGCGGCGGCGTCAAGAAGGTCAAACGCTACGACGACCCGCTCAACATCCTCGTGGTCGACGACAAGCCGGCGATCCTCGAGCAGATCAAGGCGGCCGTCTCCGACACGCCGTGGCAGGTGCATGGCCGCACCCAGACCGGTGAGGCCCTCGACTACTGCTCGCAGCATGTGCCCGACGCCATCCTGGTGAGTCTGTCGCTGCCCGACGGTGCCGGTTTCACCCTGTTCCAGATGTTCCGCGCCAGCACGCGCACCAAGAGCGCGCCCATCTTCGGCCTGTCCGTCAAGACGGCGACCGACGATCAGACGCGCGCCCAGCAGGTCGGTTTCCTGGGCGTCATCACCAAGCCGCTCGATCCCGACGATCTCAAGACGAAGATCTGCCGTTCGCTGAACCTGGACACCTCCTACAAGTACTTCCAACACCGCGACGGCGTCCTAGCGGTCATCCTGCCGCCGAACCTCAGCGCCAACATCTCCAACGAGATCTCGCTCCAGATGCGCAGCAAGGTGTCCGAGGCGGTCGACTCGGGACTGGGCAAGATGATCATCGACATGAGCCCGGTCCGCACACCGGACATCAACCTCGTGAAGCTGGGCATCACCACGATCGGTCTGTGCAACGAACTGTCGCTCCAGCACCGGCTGGTCGGCTCCACCATCGTCCAGGCCGAGTGCAGGAACTACGAGGAGACCAAGGATTGGGTCTTCGTCCAGTCCTACGACGATGCCATCCGGGAGCTGAACCGGAAGTGAGCCGAACCGCAGCAGACCTCAAGGACCCAACCCCCGATCACATGGATGTGATGAAACGCCTCGGAATCCTGATAGGAGGAGCCGTGTTCATGGTTCCGGCCATCCCGGCCGCCACCACCTACCTCAACCGCCTCGGTCCCAAGCCCCTGAGCTTCCAGGCGACCCATCCTCCCCGTGAGCAGGTGATGCGGATGCTGCCCCCGCTGAACACCGATCTGCCGCCGAAGGAGACCGCCGCAGCGGAGGTCCGCCCCGACCTCCCGACGGTCGACGTCACCCAGCTCTGGCCCGTGCCCGCCGATCCCAAAGCGACCACATCGATGGACGAGTTCCCGGGACTGCCCGGCGACTGGATCGAGCGTCTGTTCGGCCCGCCCCGTCCGAGCGAGGGCGGTCCCGACGGATCCCCATCCACCGATCCCTACGCTCCGAACCGCCGCCAACTGCGGCCCGAGGATCTCGTCCCGTTCTTCACGACACCCGGCTCACAGAACAAGCCGTCCATCGTGGTTCCGGTGCCTTTCATTCCGGGGATTCCGGGGTCGGCCGGGTCCAGTCGGGCGAGCTTCAGCCAGGAGTGACCCATGACCATGCCCCCGAAGTTCCATCGATGGATCAACGGCCTTCGGACCCTCGGATTGCTGGTCTCCGTGGCGGCCATCGCGATGGTCCGCCCGTCGATGGCCTCCGAGCCCGCGCAGAAACCGGCGGTACCGCCCCTGGGGCGCCCCGAGCCCGATATCGTCGCCTCGAATGTCATCCGGCTCAACGACGAGATCGCCGACTCGGTCCAGAGGCGTCTCAGGTCGTCGCCCAAGGTCAAGGGCGACGTCCTGGAATCGGAGAACGTGCTGAATCGCCCCGTCGAGCAGGTCGTGGTCGATGAGATGAAGCCCTGGCGGGCCCGGTTGGAAAGCGCGGTCAAGAACTACGAGATGGCCAACGGTGTCGCCCCCGAGCAGAAGATCGCCGAAGATCTGCTGATAGGCATCGTCACGAGCCCCGACGCGCCGGTCGACATCCAGCGGGATGCCCTCAAGGCCCTGGCCCAGATCGCCCTCGACGGCAAGTTCTACAGCAAGGCCCAGATGATCTATTCCCAGATGGTCGACCGGTTTCCCAAGCATCCGGACACTCCGGCGATTCTCTATCGTCAAGGAATCCTCTACCGGAGGGTCGGGGCGAACGAGCTGGCCCTCTCGAAGCTGAATGCGGTGATGTCGAGCGTCCTCGGCCTGCGCGACCAGGATCTCCCTTCGTACAAGTCGATGGTGCTCATGGCGCAGACCGAGATCGCGGACACGTACTTCATGGCGGGCAACTTCAACGAGGCCGCCAACTACTTCAAAAGGGTGCTGAAGCTGGCCGACGAGGACCTGAACGAGGCCCAGGTCCGATTGAAGCTCGTGAAATCCTACTTCGAGATGAAGGACTGGAAGAACGTGATCACCGAGGGGCAGCTCGCCATCGAGAAGGTGGCCCTCTCGAGCCAGACGGCCGAGGTGCGGTTCCTGATGGTCGAGGCTTTCAAGAAACTGGGTCTGCAGCGGGAGGCCCTGGAGCAGACGCTGGCCCTGCTGGGCTCCGAGCAGGCGAGATCCAGCAAGGATCCCGACAATTGGGCGTATTGGCAGAAACGCACCGGCAACAAACTGGCCAACGAACTCTACGAGAGGGGTGACTACATCAACGCGCTGGTGATCTACCAGACCCTGAGGCGGTTGCCCGGCGATGACATCTGGCAATCCCAGGCGCTCTACCAGATGGGGCTGATCTACGAGCGTCTCGAGCAACCCGAACAGGCCATGGATGCCTACACCCAGATCCTGTCGTTCACCACGAACGCCGTCGCCGAGGTGTCCGCCCCGGGGCCATCCGGATCGACCCCACCTCCTCCGACGGCGCCATCCACCGCCCAGGCCACGACGAACTCCGCGGCGGCCGACCGCGGGACGGGCCTGTCGACGGCCTCGATGCCGAAGATCGTCGAGGACAACCCGGTGGTCGCGCCGAGCCTGTTGCTGCTCAGGAACATGGCCCAGTGGCGACTGGGCAACCTCCAATGGGATCAGGGAGTCCAGAAGCAGATCCGGAACCTCTCGTTGCGCAGGGGTTCGAGCGGCCCACCGGTCGAGGTCGGCACCGCTTCGACCAACCGCATCACGAACGGCGGGACCGCGCAGCCATGATCCCCGAGGCCCGATGACTCAAGAGGCTCAGATGGCGGCCGAACTCCGTGCCCAGTTGTCCCTGAACACCGATCTGCTGGGGCACCTCGAACGGGAATCCCAGCACCTGCGACAACCCGAGGCCGCCGCCCCATCGGCCTCCCTCGAGGCACGCCGCGAACTCCTGCCCCGACTGGACGAGGCTGTCCGGAGGAACCGGAGGCATCGCGAATACTGGCTGACCCTCGGTCCCGAGATCCGGACATCCCGGACCGAGATCCGGGACCTGCTGCGGCAGAACCAGGACCTCATCATGCGACTGATCGTGCTCGACCGCGAGAACGAGCAACTGCTCCTCCGGAGGGGCCTGATCCCTCCGAAGCATCTCCCACCGGTCCAGCGGCAGCGCCCGCACTACGTCGCCGACCTATACCGGCGGAGCCATTCCGCAGGGCCGCCTCGAAACCCGTCGGAGGATGCCGGGGGCACCGTCGGCACAGGAGACGCTCCGTCGGGCCCCGTCCCGGGCGCATAGGCTCGGTCGGAAGACATCCGACCCGTCCCCACGGTTGTGACGGACCGTACCCCGGGGTGCCCGCTCGGCCCCGGGGCGGTCTCGGGGCGGGATTGCCCCGGGTTTCAAACCCGCTATCCTCGGCGGCGAACATGATCCGGACGATCGCGCGGCTCCTTCTGGCAACGTGGATGGGTTCCCTCCTCGGAGCGGAACGCCACTTCGATTTCGGTTCGACCCCGCCGGGTTCCCTTCCCGAGGGCTGGAAGCCCGAGCTCGCAGGCGCAGGGGCTCCGGGAGCGTGGAAGGTCGTCGAGGTGGAGGTCCCTTCCGTGCTGCAACCCCTGTCGCCCCAGGCCCCGCGGCTGAACCGCAAGGGGGCCCTGTCGCAGACCGCGGCGAGTCGCGAGGACGAGCGCTTCCCGATGATCATCCACACGGCCGAGCGTTATGGGGATTTCACCTTCTCCGCCCGAATCCGGATCGAGGAGGGCGATCTGGAGCAGATCGCGGGACTGGTGTTCCGGCATCAGGATTCGCGGAATTTCTATGTCGTCCGGGCCAGCGCGCTGGGCAGGAACCTCCGGTTCTACAAATTCGTGGATGGCGAGCGTTCCGCGCCCATCGGGCCGTCGATCCCGTTCGAACGGGGCACCTGGTACGAACTCTCCGTGCGGACGGAAGGCAACCAGATCGAGGTCTCCGTGAACGGCACCAACGCCCTGCCGACGCTGACCGACAACTCGTTCAACGCGGGGCGCATCGGCTTCATCACCAAGTCGGACACCGTGGCCTCCTTCACCGATGCCCACATCCGGTATCGACCGCTGGAGACCCTCGCCGCATCGCTCGTCCGGCAGACCCTCGAACAGCAACCCCGCCTGCTCAACCTGCGTCTCTACGGCATCGCCAAGGGCTCCGACGCATTGAGATGCCTGGCGGCCAAGAACGCGTCGGACCTCGGCCGATCGGCCTCCGAGACCGTCGGGAAGGTCCATCGCGAGAATCAGGTGTATTACGGCAGGACCTCCGAGGCGGCCGTCGTGACCACCCCCCTGCACGATCGCAACGGAGACGTGATCGGAGTGATGGAATTCCACCTGAAGCCGTTCGCCGGCCAGATCGAATCGACCACCGTCGCACGGGTCCTGCCCACGGTCCGCAAGCTGGAGGCGGGCATCGCGGGGGCCCAGTCCCTCGTCGAATGAGTCCGGGGGGCGGTCGAGCGATGACCAGGCCCTACACCGATCGCCGGAGTGGACTCCTCGGGGGTGAGGGCTTGATCCGGAGTGTCGGGTCGGGGTTCCCTTGGGCAGTCCCATGACCTTTTCCAATCCCTTGTCCCGCCGTCGTTGGAGCCTTTGGCTCAGCCTCTCCCTATGGGCGATGGCGATGGCGGATCGACCGGGAGGTCTCCGGGCCGACGGACCCGCCGACAATGCCGCCGACAAGGTCCGCCGGGTGCCGCCGCCGGGCATCGCCATCCCGGATGCCGTGAGGGACGAATTGACCACCGGGGTGCAGACGCTGGCAGCCGAACTGTCGGCGGCGAAGGCCCGCTGGGCCAAGCAACCGCTCCGCCTGCGGCAGTGGGCCGATGTCGCCATCCTGCACAAGTCCGTCGACTGGGCCCTGCGTCATCAGGAGTTCTTCAAGACCAACGAGATCGACGCGGCGCGGCTGCAACTGAAGACGGCCGCCGACCGGTTGCAGGCGTTGGAGGAGGGCCGGGCTCCCTGGATGGAGACACCGGGGCCGACCGCAGGCGGATACATCTCCCGCATCGACGACTCGGTCCAACCCTTCGGACTCGTCATCCCGAAGGGTTGGCGACCCGACTCGGGCAGACGCTGGCGCCTGGACTTCTGGTTCCACGGACGGGGCGAGACCCTGAGCGAACTGGCCTTCATCGCCGACCGCATGAAGAACCCCGGCGAGTTCGCCCCGGCCGATGCGTTCGTCCTGCACCTCTACGGCCGCTATTGCAATGGCAGCCGATTGGCCGGCGAGACCGATTTCTGGGAAGCCTTCGAGGAGGTGCGGAACCGCTTCCCGATCGACGAGGATCGCCTTCTGGTCCGCGGCTTCTCGCTGGGGGGCGCCTCGGCGTGGCACTTCGCGGTGCACCACGCCTCCCGCTGGGCCGCCGCCGCCCCGGGGGCCGGCTTCAGCGAGACGGCGGAATTCCTCCGGGTATTCCAACAGGAACAACTGAAACCCGCGCCGTGGGAACAGAAGCTGTGGCGTCTGCATGATGCGACCGCCAACGCCATCAACGTCTCGATGGTGCCGTTGATCGCCTACAGCGGAGAGGACGACCGGCAGATCCAGGCGGCCGAGGCGATGCGATCGGCATTGAGGGCCGAAGGCATGGAACTGACCCACCTGATCGGGCCGAAGACGGGCCACAAGTACGAGGCGGGGGCCAAGGCCGAGCTGAATCGCCGGATGGACGCCCTCGCCGCGGTGGGACGCACCCGGGTGCCGAAGGAGGTCCGAATGGTGACCCACTCCCTGCGCTATCCCCGCATGGCCTGGGTGACCGTGGACGCCTTGACCGAACACTGGGAACCCGGCCGCGTGATCGCCCACCTGCCCGAGGGCGACGCCCCGCTGCGCATCGAAGCCGACGGCGTCGAGGCCCTGACCCTGGACTTCGGACCGGGCGAGGCCCCGTTCCCGGTCCACCGGCCGGTTGCCGTGGCGTTCGCCGGTTCGGACGCATCCATGACTCTGGAGAGCACACGACCGGGAACGGATCGCTCCTGGAGGGCCAGTTTCCACCGCAGGAACGGCGTGTGGAGGACGGGTCCCGACCTCGGCGATGGGCTCCGGAAGCGCCACGGCCTCCAGGGGCCCATCGATGACGCATTCATGGATTCCTTCCTGATGGTCCTGCCCACGGGAACCCCGATCAACGACCGGGTCGGGGGCTGGGTGGCCGGCGAGTCGGCCAGGGCCATCGAGCATTGGCGGCGTCACTATCGCGGCGATGCGAGGCGGAAGACGGATCAGGAGGTCTCCGAGGCCGACATCCGCGACCACCATCTGGTGCTGTGGGGAGACCCTTCCAGCAACCGCCTGCTCGCGAAGATCGCCCCGTCGCTGCCCATCCGCTGGGAGCAGGACCGGATCGTGGTGGGAACACGGACCTTTCCCACCGGGACCCACCTGCCGATCCTGATCTTCCCGAACCCGTTGAACCCCACGCGATACGTCGTGCTCAACAGCGGGTTCACCTTCCGGGAATACGACTATCTGAACAACGCCCGGCAGACTCCCAAGCTGCCCGACTGGGCCATCATCGACCTGCAACAACCGCCGAATGCCCGCACCCCGGGCGGGATCTCCGCCGCGGGATTCTTCGGGGAACGCTGGGAGTTGCGCTGACACCCGCCCACGCCCTCGGCGTTCGGCCGACCTTGGCTCGGGCCTTGGCTCGACCGTGCGTCCGGGTGGGCCCGGGTCAGAGCAGGCTCTTGGCCTTGGCCAGGGCCTCGTCCAGACGGGCGGCATCCTTGCCGCCGCCGCGGGCTCCGTCCGGGCGGCCACCGCCCTTGCCGCCGACGATCGGCGCGATCGCCTGGATGAGCTTTCCGGCCTGGACCTTCGCGGTGAACTCGGGCGTGACCGCGGCGACCAGGGCGACCGCTCCGGCCGAATGTCCGCCGAGCAGGACGACTCCCTGGAACTGGGATTTGAGGGCGTCCGCGACGGTCTGGAGGGTGTCGCCATCGGCCTCACCGAGATTCGCGATCAGGGCCGGCACGCCGTTCAGCGTCTCGACCTTGGACAACAACTCCCGCGCCTTGCCGGCCGCCTCGCGCTGGGCGGCGGCCTTGAGCGACTTCTCCAACTCCCGGCTGTGCGCCAGGAGCGCGTCCAACTTCTTCTCCAATTCGCCCAGCGGACTGTTGAGCCGACCGGCCAGGCTGCGGATCAGCGCCTCGTCGGCCCGGGCCTTGTCGAGGGCGGGCAACCCGGCGATGGCCTCGATGCGCCGAACCCCGGCGGCCACGGCCGACTCGGCGAGGATGCGGAACATGCCGAGTTCACCGGTGGCCCGGGTGTGGGTTCCGCCGCAGAGTTCCATGGAGTAACCGTCGAGCCTTCCGGCTCCGCCGCCGATCTGCACCACCCGGACGATGTCGCCGTACTTGTCGCCGAAGAACTGGAGGACATCCTTGCGGTTCTTGACCTCCGCATGCGGAACCTCGATCCAACCCACCGGGGCGTTCTCGAGGATGCGCTCGTTGACCAGGCGCTCGATGTCGGTCACCTGCTGAGGCGTCAGCGGGGCGCTGTTGAAGTCGAAGGTGAGCTTCTCGGGCGTGACGTTGGATCCCTTCTGGGAGGCCTCGTGCCCGGCCACCTCGTGGAGCGCCCAATGCAGGAGGTGGGTCACGGTGTGGTGACGCTCGATGGCGTGACGCCGGGCCGCATCCACGCGAAGCCCCACCGACGCGCCCACGACCGGGGCGTCGCCGCCCTCGATGAAGTGCAGCCAGACGGGACCCGATTTCTGGGTGTTGGCGATGCGCCAGAGCTGTCCGGAACCGCTGATCTCCCCGGTGTCGCCCACCTGGCCGCCCATCTCGGCGTAGCAGGCGGAGGCGTCGAGGATGATGGCCGTCTTGTCCTTGAGTCCGACGACCTCCAGGACCCGGGCCTCGACCTCCAGCGCGTCATAACCCAGGAATCGCGTGGGGGACTTGGTCTCGATCTGGGACAGCTCGATGACCTGCTTCTTCTGTGAGGCGCGGGCGCGGGCGCGCTGCTCCTCCATGAGCGCCTCGAAACCGGCCTTGTCCACCGACAGCCCCCGCTCGCGGGCCATGAGTTCGGTGAGATCGATCGGGAAGCCCTGCTCGTCGTAGAGGCGGAACGCGAAGGCACCCGAGATCTGCGCTGTGCCGGCCTGCGAGGCCTCCTTCTCGAACAACTCGATGCCACGGTCCAGCGTGCGGTTGAACGACTCCTCCTCCAGCCGGAGGACGTCCTTCACCTGCTGCTGCCGGGAGCGGATCTCGGGGAAGACATCGCCCATGGTCCGCGCCAGCACATCGACCAGCTTGTAGAAGAACGGTTCGTGGAATCCCAGCGTCCGCCCGTAGCGGACGGCGCGTCGGAGGATGCGGCGGAGAACGTAGTTGCGGTCGCTGTTCCCGGGTTGGATGCCGTCGGCGATGGCGAAGCTCAGCGTCCGGATGTGGTCGGCGATGACCCGGAAGGCCACGTCGACCTTCTCCTGCTCGTTGTCGCCGGTGCTGCCGGGCTTCGGCAGGGTCGAGCCGTACTTCCTGCCGCTCAGTTGCTCGATCTCGTCGAAGATCGGCCGGAAGATGTCGGTCTCGTAGTTGGAGATCTTGGCGTTCCGGAAGTCGGTGAGCCCCCGGGTTCCCTGGATGATCGAGGTGACCCGCTCGAAGCCCATGCCGGTGTCGACATGCTGCGCGGGCAGCGGGGTGAACGTGCCGTCCGGGTTGGCGTTGTACTGGATGAAGACGTTGTTCCAGATCTCGATGCATCGGGCATCGGAACCGTTGACCAACAGGGCGCCTTCGGCCTGCTCCTCCGGGGAGGTCTCGCGCGGGCCGGGGCGCAGGTCCACGTGGATCTCGGTGCAGGGACCGCAGGGGCCGGTCTCGCCCATCATCCAGAAGTTGTCCTTCTTGCCGCCGTTGACGATGTGGATCGCCGGATCAAGGCCCACCGATCGGAATTTCGCCGCCCAGAATTCCCAGGCCTCCTGGTCGCGCTCGGCCGGGTCGTTCTGGGCCGCGTTGGGTTGGTAGATCGTGGCGTAGACGCGCTGCGGCGGGAACTTCCAGACCTCGATCACCAGCTCCCAGGCCCAGTCGATGGCGTCCTTCTTGAAGTAGTCGCCGAAGGACCAGTTGCCCAGCATCTCGAAGAAGGTGTGGTGGTAGGTGTCCAATCCCACGTCATCGAGGTCGTTGTGCTTGCCGCCGGCGCGGATGCACTTCTGCGTGTCGGCCGCCCGGGTGTCGAGGGACGGGATCGATCCGGCCCACTTGGACACGTCGGCCTTGCGCTCGCCGAGGAAAATCGGGACGAACTGGTTCATGCCGGCGTTGGTGAACAGCAGGTTGGGGCTGTCCGGCATGAGGCTGGAACTGGGCACGATCGTGTGCTGCTTGGAGCGGAAGAAATCCAAGAACGACTGGCGGATCTGGGCGGACGTCATGGTATGCGGTTCCAGTGGTGAAACGCACCGGAAACAGGGGGCGGAGAGTAGAGGTTGGCCGGAAAATAGGAAGAATCCTGTTTGACGCGCTGTCGTCGCACCGGCCGGAGCGATGACGATCGACCCCACCGTGGCCGACCCTCAAAAACCGTTCGCCAGAGCGGGCGGGATCCGGGAACTTCGTCCGCCCCCGGTCCACGAACGGATCCGGGAATGCAGAAGCCCCATGATCCGTCCACGACTCTTCGCCCCGATGCTCGCCTCCCTCTGGATCTGCGGTTGCGGATCCGTGGGCGGCCCCAGCCTTTCCTTCACCGCCCCCCGAGTGAGCGGCCAGGTCCTCGACGCGGAGACCGGGAAACCCGTCGCCCGGGCCATGGTGGGACGGACACTGTGGACCCATCGTCGCGCGACCGGAGGGTTCCTGAAGGCCGCCGAGGAACAGGTGCTGCGTCAGGATTTCGCCACCACCGACGCGAGCGGACGATTCGTCCTGCCCGAGCAGCAGGTGGCCCTGCTGTTCTCGCTGGGTGAAACCCGCCCGAACCTGCGCCTCGCGGTGAGTCATTCCAGACACGTTCCCTGGACCACCAATTACCCGATGTCGGCCCTGGAAAAAGATCCGCAACGCCCCTCCTTGGACGCAGGGAGCGTTGTTTTGGAACAACGCAAACGTTAACTTATGGGTTTCGATGGACTGGAGACGCCATCGTCATCGCCCCGGCCGAAGCCTGTCCCCGAAATGCCCGCATAGCCTGTCCCTCTCGAGATGAATCCTCCAAGACATTGGCCCTGGTGGGCGATCATGATGGTGTTGGCCATGGCAGCCTCCGGCACCCGGGTCCGGGCGGCTGACGATCCCCAGGCTCGGCGCCCCAACGTGCTGCTCATCATGGCCGACGATCTGGGCTTCTCGGACCTCGGCTGCTATGGCGGCGAGATCCCGACACCCCGCCTCGATGCATTGGCCCAGAACGGGTTGCGCTACACCCAGTTCTACAACACGGCCCGGTGCTGGCCCTCCCGCGCCGCCGTGTTGACCGGGTTCTATGCCCAGCAGGTGCGACGCGACACGGTCCCCGGCGTCCCGAGCGGAAACGCTGGCACTCGCCCGGTGTGGGCCAAACTCCTGCCGGAACGACTTCAGGCCCTCGGTTATCGGTCCTACCATTCCGGGAAATGGCATCTGGATGGGAAACCGTTGGCCACCGGGTTCGACCGATCCTATCGCCTGGATGATCACGACCGCTACTTCGCCCCACGCCTGCACTTCGAGGACGACATCGCCCTGAGGCCCGTGTCCACGAACTCGGAGTACTACGCCACCTCGGCCATCGCCGACCACGCCCTTCGCTGCCTGAAGGACCATTCGAAACGCTTCGCCGGGCAACCCTTCTTCAGCTTCGTGGCGTTCACCGCACCACATTTCCCGGTGCAGGCCCCGGCCACCGACATCGCCCGGCACCAGGACCGGTACCTGGGCGGTTGGGACCTGCTGCGCGAGGATCGTTGGCGACGCATCCGCCAACACGGCCTGATCCCCGGGGAACTCCCGCCCATCGAACGGGAGATCGGCCCGCCCTACGCCTTTCCCGACGCGCTCAAGGCCCTGGGGCCCGACGAGTTGAACCGACCGTCGCCCTGGTCGGAGCTCTCGGATCGTCAACGGCGATTCCAGGCCGACAAGATGGCGATCCACGCCGCCATGGTCGACCGGATGGACCAGGAGATCGGTCGCCTCGTGGACCAACTCCGATCGATGGGGCAGTTGGACGACACGCTCATCCTCTTCGTGTCCGACAATGGGGCCAGCGCCGAGATGATGGTCCGCGGCGACGGACACGACCGCGACGCCCTGTGCGGCACCGGAGCCACCTTCCTCAGCATCGGTCCGGGCTGGTCTTCCCTGGCGAACACGCCGTTCCGTCGGCACAAGACCTGGGTCCACGAAGGAGGCATCTCCACGCCGTTGATCGCCCATTGGCCTCGGGGCATCTCCGACCGCGGGGCGCTGCGGCGAACCCCGGGACATCTCGTCGACCTCGTGCCCACGATCCTGGAGATGACCGGAAACCCATGGCCCGGCCCCTCTCCAGCTCCCGACATGCCGACGCCACCGGGCCGAAGCCTGGTTCCGACCTTCACCCGGGACTCGGACCTCCATCGCGAGGCCCTGTGGTGGCAGCACGAGGGGAATCGGGCGCTGCGCTTGGGCGACTGGAAGATCGTCGCGGCCGGCACGAAGGCGCCTTGGGAGCTGTACCACCTCGCCGAGGATCGTACGGAAACCCGGGACCTCGCCTCCCGGCATCCGGAGCGGGTTCGCGAGATGGCCCTGCGCTGGGAGGCGATGACCGCCTCGCATGCGGCCACGGCCCGCGCCGGTGCGACCGCCCGGTCCAGCACCCGCACTCCGTTCGGAGCCTGGAAACATTCCGGCTCGGTGTTCGTGCTCACGACGCCCGACGGAGCTTCCCTGCAGGCGGGGGTGACGCTCGAAGGCTTCCCGCTGCTGGTCCGTTTGGACGGCGAGTGGTTCGATTTCTCCCAGGCCCGTCCCCGCGGCGAGGATCTGCGGATCTCCACGCCCGAGGGAGAGGCGTTGCCCTTCGAGATCGAATCCTGGGATCCCAAGTCCGGATCGGCGGCGATCTGGGTGCGGATGCCCCGGATCCAAGGGAATGCCCGGCAGGAACTCCGCCTCCACTGGGGCCATCCCGAAGCCGGACCGGTCTCCAAGGGAACCGAGGTCTTCGGTCGGGCCAATGGCTACCTCGGGACATGGCACCTCGGAGACACGATCCGGGACGCCTCCGGGACCCTGACCTCCGAAGACCGAGGCACCTCGGCCGAGACCGGGATGATTGGAACCGCGCGCCGCTTCCGGGAGGGTCGGGGGATCTTCGGCGGCAACACCCTCGACCGATACCCGGCCGGATCGGCCCCGCACACGTCCCAGGCCTGGTTCCTGGCGGACCAACTCCACGGCCGGATCCTCGCCTGGGGCAACGAGCAACCCCAAGGCAAGGTGGTCCTCCACTACACCAGCCCGCCTCAGGTCCGCCTGGACTGCTATTTCTCCGGAGCCAACGTGAACACCCGCAAGCCGGTCTCGACCGGCCAGTGGCACCAGGTGGTCCACACCTGGGAACCGGGCGACTCGAAGGTCTACATCGATGGCGTCTTGGAGGGGACCTCCAAGGGGCGTCAGGCTCCGCTGAACCTGCGACAGCCCGCCCGACTCTGGATCGGTGGCTGGTACGACCACTTCGATTTCCAGGGCCTCATCGATGAGGTGCGGGTTTCAGACCGGGTCCGCAGTGCCGAATGGATCCGATTCGAGTTCGAGAATCAGCGGACGCTGCAAACCGCGGTGGGACCGCTGGTGAGCCCCGGGAGGGAATTCGGAGTGAGCATCCAGACGCCGCAGGGACAGGCTCGGGTCCAGGAGGGACAGGCTCTGGAGTTCGTGGCGAAGGCCGGGGGCGCCCAGCGGGTGTGGTGGAGTCTGCGGGATGCCGATGGACGGACTTCGGTGGTGGCGGTGAACCGCTTTCGACACACCTTCACGGCCGGACGGATCTCGGGCGACCAGACCGTCATGCTGACCTTTCATGCGGCCTACCCGGAGGGCGTCCGAAGGCAGGAGATCCCCATCACCCTCCTCGAGGCCATCGGGGACCCGGAATTCACCCTGGCAACCCCCAAGACTTGGAATGGCCGGGATCCGCTGTGGCTGAAGCCGGTGATCCGATCCGGGAACGCCGGCAACGGCGAGGCGAAGGCGCTGCCGCTGAACGTGTCGTGGTCGGTGGAACCGTTCGCCACGATCCGGGAAATCCATGACCAGGACCTGCTGCTGACCCGGGCCCTCCACGAAGGCCCGCTCACCGTCACCGCCACTCTCGACAATGGAGGCAAGCCCGTCCGCCGATCGGTGACCCTGTCGGTGGATCTTCCGAATCGGGACGCCTGGGTGCGTCGCGTACCCGAACCGTCCGAACTCCCGCAGGACAACCAGTTCTACGCGCGCGATGACCGGAATCGGGGCACCTTGTTCGCCACCGGGAAACTTCAGGACCCGGCCGAATCGGTGAAGGTCCGCCTGTTCGCGGGGGACAGGCTCCAGAGAGAACAGACTGCCCGATTGAAAGCGGACCGGTCGTTCCGCTTCGAGTGGCCGTTGAAACCCGGTTTGATCCGGTACCGCTTCGAACTGATCGCCATCCACCAGGGGGTCGAACGGCGGCTGCATTCGGCCACCAATCTGGTCTGCGGCGACGCCTACCTGATCGACGGTCAATCCAACGCGGTCGCCACCGATTGGGGAGAAGGCCAGCCCGAGTACCGGAGCGATTGGATCCGATCCTTCGGCAGCATGGGTCACGAGTCGGCGGGGAACGGCACCTGGGGCAATGCCGTCCATCGGGGACGGAACGACGAACGGCACCAGGTCGGTTACTGGGCCATGGAACTGGGCCGCCATCTGGTGGAGACGCACCGGATCCCGGTCTGTTTCCTCAATGGCGCGGTCGGCGGCACCCGCATCGACCAGCACCAGCGCAACCCGACCCACCCCACGGATCCCGCGACGATCTACGGGCGCCTGCTGGCCCGCGCCCGGGCCGCTCGGTTGACGCACGGCATCCGTGCGGTGATCTGGCACCAGGGAGAGAACGACCAGGGAGCCGATGGCCCGGGCGGAGGCTACGGTTGGGAGAACTACCGGCAGCTCTTCATCGACCTGGCGGCGGCCTGGGCCACCGACTACCCGAATGCGCGCCACCACTACGCCTTCCAGATCTGGCCGAAGTCCTGCGCGATGGGCGTCGATGGCTCCGACAACCGGCTCCGGGAGGTGCAACGGAATCTCCCCAGCGCCGTCCGGCACCTGACCGTGATGTCCACCCTGGGCATCCAGCCCCCCGGAGAATGCCATTATCCGGCCCGCGGCTACGCCGAGATGGCCCGCCTGATCGCGCCGCTCATCGACCGCGATCTGCATGGGGTGAAGGTCCAGCGCTCCATCACCGCCCCGAACCTGATCCGGGCAGGCTTCGGGAATGCCGACGCCTCCGAGTTGCTGCTGGAGTTCGATCAACCCGTGGTCTGGGACGCCTCGCTGGCCACGGAGTTCTGGCTCGACGGCAAACGGGCCCCGATCGCTTCGGGAGCGACCGAGGGACACCGATTGATCCTGACGCTGCGGGAACCTTCGAAGGCGAGAACGCTGACCTATCTGGACAGCGCCTCGTGGAGTCCGAAACGCGTGCTGCGCGGAGCCCATGGCATCGCCGCGCTGACCTTCTGCGACGTCCCGCTCGATCCGGCCCTCCAGCGATACCAGAGGGCTCGGCTCCTCCGGAAATGAGTCCCGGCTGGCGGTGAACCCGTGAAGGCCCTCGAACCCGGCCCGGGGCGGACCCGGCATCGAGCTCGGCGCGCCCGACTCAATCCACCTTCGGCAAGGCCGACACCCGTTCCTTCACGGCCGGATCCATGCGGATGATCGGAGGCCACGGGCGATCGAATCCCTCGCCCGGCAGCTTGCGGGTGGCGTCGAAACCCATTTTGCCCCCGATGGCGATCTGCGAGGTCGCATGGTCGAGCACATCGGCCGGCCCGCGCGTCAGCAGCGTGTCGCGTTGCGGATCGGTGTCGGCGAACAGGTGGAAGAGCACCTCGCGCGTGTCGTGGACGTCGACCTCGGCATCGACCACGATGATGTACTTCGAGAACATCATCTGCCCCATGCCCCAGAGCCCGTGCATGATCTTGTAGGCCTGCATGGGATAGGTCTTGCGGATGCTGACCACCACGAGGTTGTGGAACGTGCCCTCCGCCGGCAGGGCGATGTCCACGATCTCCGGGAAGTTCATCTGGAAGATCGGCAGGAAGAGCTTCACGGATGCCGCACCGATGTAGAAATCCTCCATCGGCGGGATGCCCACGATGGTGGCCGGGTACACGGCATCGCGTCGATGGGTGATGGCCGTGACGTGGAACACCGGGTAGGGCTCGGGCAGCGTGTAGTAGCCCGTGTGGTCTCCGAACGGCCCCTCCATGCGCAGCGGTTCGGTCGGATCCACGTAGCCTTCGATGACGAAGTCGGCGTTGGCCGGCACCTCGAGGTCGTGGGTCTCGCACTTCACCAGATCGATGGCCTTCTTCCTCAGGTAGCCCGCCAGCAGGAACTCATCGAGCCCATCGGGCAGCGGTGCCGTGGCGGCGAAGGGGAACATCGGATCGCCCCCGAGGAAGATCGCCACCGGCATGCGCTGGCCGGTCTCGTAGTAGCGGCGGCCATGACGGGCGGCGACCTTCTGCAACTGCCAGTGCACCCCCGTCGTCCGGTCGTCATAGACCTGGATGCGGTACATGCCGAGGTTGCGGGCGCCGGTGTCGGGATCCTGCGTCACCACGCAGGGCAGCGTGATGAAGCGCCCGCCATCGAGGGGCCAGCATTTGAGGATGGGCAGATCGGCGAGGGTCGGCGGCTGCGGATCGGTGCCCTGCCGCCAATCCGGAGCGTCGGGCCAGGGCTCCGTGCGGCCCGCCGGCGCATCGAACCGGTGGATCACCTCCTTGCACGGCCCCGTCTTCACCGTCCGGGGCTTGGCATGGCGCAGATCGAGGCCCAGGGACAGGAGCCGCAGGGCCTCCTTCATCGAGGCCGGTGGCCGGGCCTTCATGAGACCCCCGAGGTCGGCGGCCACGGCATCGACCGAGGCGGCATTCATGCTCATGGCCATGCGCTTCCAGGAACCCAGCGTGTTGATGGCGACCGGGAACGGGGAGACCACGCCCCGGACGGTCGGCTTCTCGAACAGCAGCGCCTTGCCGCCGCCCGGCTTCTTCATCTCGCGGTCGGCGATCTCGGTCATCTCCAACTCCGTGGCGACCGGGTGCGGGATGCGGATGAGCTCCCCTGCCCGATCCAGCGCCTCCACCCAGTCCCGGAACGATTCGTAGGCCATGTGGGAAACACGGTACGGCCGGGAGGCCATCCCGCAACGCAGGACCTTCCCTGGCGCATCGGCCGGCCGCGGCTCAGGCCAGGAGCGACGGCACGGGTTTTGCGCCCGTGACCTCGGCATCGGTGAGGCTGGCCTCGCGACCCTCGTGGGGGAAATGCAGGACCGTGTGATCCAGCCCCAACTGCCCCAGCAGGGTGGCATGGAAATCATGCACGCTGACCACGTCGTGCACGGCCTTGTAGCCGAAGTCGTCGGTCGCCCCGTGCACATGGCCCGCCTTGAATCCGCCCCCGGCGACCCAGAGCGAGAAGGCGTGCCGATTGTGGTCGCGACCGTCCTTGCCCTGCGAAATGGGCAGGCGGCCGAACTCGCCGGTCCACAGCACGATGGTGTCGTCCAACAACCCGCGGGCCTTGAGGTCCTGAACCAGCGCGGCACTCGGTTGATCGGTCATGGCGCAGAGCCCCTTCAGCCGCTCGGCGTTCTTGTCGTGGGTGTCCCACGGTTGCCCGTTGAGGAACAGTTGGACGAACCTCACGCCCCGTTCGACCAGTCGGCGGGCGATGAGGCACCGGCGCCCATATTCGGCCGTCACCGGGTGGTCGAGGCCGTAGAGCCGTCGCGTCGCCTCCGATTCTCCGGAGAGATCCATCACCTCGGGCACCGCACTCTGCATCCGTGCGGCGGTCTCGAACTGGGCGATGCGGGCCTGCCATTCGGAATGCCCCGGGTCCGCCTCGGCCTGATGCCGGTTGAGCCGGGTGATGAAGTCCAACTGATGGCGGCGGGCCTCGGCAGGGATCGAGGCCGGGGTCTGCAGGTGGAACACCGGCGTCTTGCCGCTGCGGAAAGGGGTTCCTTGATAGACGGCCGGAAGGAACCCCGACGACCAATTGCGTTCTCCGTCGACGGGGAGCCCGCCCGGGTCGGCGAGGACCACGTAGGCAGGCAGGTTCTCGTTCTCGGAGCCCAGACCGTAGAGCACCCAGGATCCCATCGTGGGCAACCCGGCCAGGAAACGGCCGGTGTGCATGATGCGCAGCGCCGATTCGTGGTCGACCGATCCGGTGGTCATGGAGCGGATCAGCGTGATGTCGTCGGCGATCGATCCGGTGTGCGGGAGGAGCTCCGACAACTCCATGCCGCATTGCCCGTGGGGACGGAATCGGTAGGGCGCGCCCAACACGTTCCCGGCCTGCTTGTCGAAGTGGACCTCCAGGTCTCCGCCCGGATAGGGCTGGCCACTCCAGCGGTTCAAGGCGGGCTTGGGGTCGAAGAGGTCCATCTGGCTGGGGCCTCCATGCTGGAACAGGCTGATCACGGCCCGGGCCTTGGGCCGGCGGTGTGCGGGCGATGCCGCCCCCGCTGCGAGCAATCGTCCCCGCGAGACCAGGTGCTGCAGCGCCATCCAACCCAGACCTCCGGCCGAACGCCCCAGGAAGCCGCGTCGTGACAACGAATCGAGTGAGGGGTTCATCGGACGTAGAGGCAATCGTTGAGGAGGAAGAGCGACTGGGCGAAATCGGTCCATGCCCGGTGGGCGGCATCGGCCTGCGCCGAGTGGAGGCCTTCCTGATGACGCACGAATCGTTCCGAGGCCGAGAGCTCCGCCTCATCGGGTTCGCGACCGCAGGTGAGCAGGAACCCCCAGCGGATGCGCGCAGGCACCGAGGGCCCGCACTCGCGTTCCAACCGTCGCGCCAGGTCGCCGGACCGACGCAGCGTGAAGTCCGAATTGAGCAGGCTCAGGGTCTGGAGAGGCATCGTGGTGCGGGCCCGACGGGTGCAATTGAACACCACGGAAGGGGCGTCGAAATTGGCCAACAGCGTGGGAACCTGCGTCCTCCGACGTTGGAGGAAGATCGACCGTGCCAGGGCTCCGGGAACCCCCTCGTCGACGGTCACCTCGCCGTCGCCCTGACGAGGGGTCGGCACGTAGGGGCCGCTGGATTTGGGGTGCAGGTTCCCGCCGACGGCGATCATCAGGTCGCGGATGGCCTCTGCGTCGAGGCGATGTGCCGGATAGCGCCACAGCCCCCGATTGGCGGGGTCGATCGCCAGTCCATCCGCCCGCGGCAAGCTCGACTGTTGGAACGCTCGTGAACCCAGGATCCGGCGGTGGAGGTGCTTGAGGCTCCAGCCCGACTCGACGAAATCGGCGGCCAACCACTCCAGCAATTCGGGATGGCTGGGTGCCGCTCCGCTGAGGCCAAGGTTGTCCGGGGTCTCGATCAGGCCCGAGCCCCAACACTGCAGCCAGACCCGCTGGACAGTCACTCGCGCCAACAGGCCGGCCTGGGGGCTGCCGGGGGTCGTCAGCCATTTGGCCCACGCCGTTCGCCGCCCGGTGGTCCGCCCACCCGGGGGAGGAACAGCCACCGGATGACACTGACCGTGGTTCAGGAACGCCGGAAAGGCCGGGTCGACCGCCGCACCCGGGGTCTTGGGGTTGCCACGCAGCAGCAGGGGCACCGGGCTCGGTTCGCGACGCACATCGCTGACCCAGGCGATGCGCCCCGGGCGGGGCAGGCGCTGGGACTGGAGCGCCGCCAATCGCTGGTCAAGCCCTCGGACCTGCTCCTGCAGTCGGCGCTCATATGCCTCCCAGGCCGCACGTTCCGCGGAGCCTGCTCGGGGAGAGGCCCGGATGCGGACCCGATCGACCTGGAAGCCGCGACCACAGCAGAACTCGAAGGCGAAGCCACCCTCTGGCAGGTCGACGGCCGTCAGCGTCAACGGCTTGCCGTCGGCCATCCCATCGACCTGGTGCTGGAGGGCGAAACGGTCCTTTTCCAGCCGGAGGATGCGCACGCCATACCGATGCCCCGGGCGATAGCTCCGTCCTCCGATCGTCCCGAGGGACTTCGAGTCCGATCCGGGGTAGTCGAGGTGGACCGCGGACGCGCCGCCGGGGTTCCCGTCGATCAACAGGTTGCCACCGGGGACGGATCCCCGATCCGCGAAGTCATGGGCGGCGAGGATGTAGCCGATGCGCTCGGAATCGCGGTCCTGACCGGCGACCCGCAACGAGACCAGGTCGAAATCGACCTCGATCCAATCGCCCACCGCCGCCGGTCGCCACGAGAACTTCCGGCGTGTGGACAACCATCGGTCCCCGCTGCCGCCACCTTCGATCAGGTGCAGCACGCCGTTCGTCACCCGGGCGGCCGGTCCGGTGATGCCCCCGAGGGTCACCGGTGGCGAACCCGCCGGGGCGTCGTCGCCGGGGACGGTGTGGGACCAACCGGAGCCCAGCGACGCGTCCGAGTCGAAATCATCCCGCCAGAGCGGTTCCAGAGGGGGTTCGTTGCTGGCGATCCATCGGGCCAGTCCGGATCGGGCCTCGGCCTCCCCCTGCTCCCATCGGCGTTCCGCCGCCATCCAGGCCTCCTGTTCCCCGGGCAGCGCGGCCTCCACCACGCGGTCGTTGGGCTTCACCCAGTCGTCGATCGGGAAGGCCGGGTGGAAGAAGGCCTGCATCGCATAGTAATCCCGCTGCGTGAAGGGCTCGAACTTGTGGTCGTGGCACTTGGCGCACTGGACCGTCAGCCCGAGCAGGCTCGAACCGATGATCTGCTGGGCGGCCTCCAGCGCATAGTAGCGATCGACCCGCACCTCGTCGGGGTTGCCGTCCGACTCGCCGGTCCCGTCCTGGCCGTTGCGCAGGAAATGGGTCGCCTCCAGCAGGTCCCGGATTTCCGGCGTCACCGGATCGCCGGGCTTCCATCCGGCCATCTCATCGCCCGCCAACTGCTCGCGGACCCAATGGTCGAAGGGTTTGTCGCGGTTGATCGAACGGATCACCTGATCGCGGTACCGGTGGGCCAGCGGGCGGTCCGAGTCGGCATTGAAGTAGCCGTTGGAATCGGCGTAGCCCACGGCGTCGAGCCAGTGCTGGGCCCACCGCACGCCGTAGGCGGGAGAGGCGAGCAGGCGCTCGATCCAGCGCTCGGTGGCCTCGGGCCGGGGGTCGGCGACGAAGGTCCGGAGGTCTTCCGGCACCGGCGGCCATCCGGTCAGCACCAAGGACATCCGGCGCAAACGGGTCGCCGGGTCGGCCGGCGGTCCCAGCGAGAGTCCGCTGGGACGGAGCCGGGTCTCGAGGAAATGGTCCACCGGGGAGGAAGCGCACCACGGACCCACAGGGGGATCCGTCCGGGAAGTCCCGGAGGCCGCCAGCGGTTGGAAGGCCCAGTGGGTTCGTGCCCGCTCGTTCAGGGACCCCGATTCGCGAGGCTCCACCGCAAGGATCGCCGGGAGCAACGCGATGCCCGCGATCAACCCCAGACACCAATGAAGCCCCGCCCGTGCCGGGACCGACCGGCGAACCCCCGACCCGTCGGGGTCGGCGGCACGACCGGCATCTGGGATCGGCGGAGTCATGCGAGGATCTGCCCACCAGTCTTCCTCCATTTCCCCTGCGGAACAACCGCGGAGAGCGGTACGAGGATCACCGACCCCTTCGCCGCCCTCGCCGTCCCGCGTCCCCCTTTCCGGTCAGGGGCGGACCGGAGAGGGGGCGGACACGGCCCCGGAGGATCGTCGATCCCGGTTCCTGACCAGGGCCCTGAATTCCTCGGGCGTCACCTCGCCGTTGCCGTCGGCATCGGCCGCCTTGAACTGGGCCGGCGACGGGGATTCATCCGGGGTGATCCGACCATCGCGGTTGCGGTCGAGCGCCTCGAAGACCCGGCCTCCCGGCCGTCGGCCGGAGGATGCCCTGAGATCGACCGGAGTCCCCGGGGGCACCCCGGGCAGGTAGTACTCGATGTAGCCGAGCATCATCTCGTCATCGGTCTGCTCGCCCCAGGGCACCCGGCGCTTCG
>JBEGWF010000123.1:0-3497 GCA_041177965.1 Verrucomicrobiota bacterium
CCGCCCGCGAGATCGCCCAACTGCCGACCTATGCGGACGCCGGGGACGCCCATGCCGATTGGCCCGGGTGCGAGATCGTCTTCGTCACCGCGCACGACCAGTACGCCATCGACGCCTTCGAACAGGGGGCCGTGGATTACCTGCTCAAGCCGGCCGAGCGGGAACGGCTGGCCCGCACGATGGACCGCGTCCGCGAGCGGATCCACCAGCGGCTCGCCGCTTCGGCATCGACCCGGGCCCAGGCCGCCGGAGCGGATCCCGCCGGCGCGGCTTCTCCCGATGTGCCGAGTGAACCGAGTGAATCCTCCCAGGATTCCGGCCCATCGGCTCCTCCCTTGGCGATCCACACCCCGGCCCTGCAGGGACTCCTGCAACGACTGGCCGGTGAGCTCAGCCTGCCGACCCGCCCCCGCCTTCGCTGGATCCAGGCCAGCTCGGGCAACGGGTTGCAGCTCATCCCGGTCGAGGAGATCCTCTTTTTCATGGCCGACGAGAAGTACACCCGGGTGCGCACCGCCACCCAGGAGGCCCTCATCCGCAAGCCCATCAAGGAGCTGGTGGAGGAACTCGACAGCGAGGTGTTCTGGCAGATCCACCGCAGCACGGTGGTCAACCTCCGCGCCATCGCGAAGGTGATCCGAGAAGACGACGGCCGCCCCCGGATCCGCCTGCGCGACTGCCCCGAGGTGCTCGAGGTCAGCCGCAACCACAGCGGCCTCTTCCGAGGCATGTAGTTGCCGCTGCGCAGAGAGTCGGGCCCTGGTTTCCCCCGGGACCGCTCCCCACACCGCTCAGGGATTGCCTCCCTGACGACGCCAGTCGTTGTCGAACCAGGATCGCCACGTCCGGTTGGTCTTCACCGCCTCGGCGTGACCATCGGCATGGGTGATGTTCGCCAACTGTCCCGGATGGCGACCCAGCATCCGCGCCTGCTGCTGGGCCGAACCCGAATCATCGAAGGCCCAAGGCTGCGGGTACATGCCCCCGCGCGATGGCGACCCATTGGCGCGCCCGGCGTCTCCCAGCACGATGAACTGCGAGGGCTGACGGAAGGAAGACGGAGGCGTCGTCTCGTTGAATCCGAAATCGGGATTGGCCAGGAACCAGGCCTGCTGGGAGGCGTTGTCGAGATTCGCCTCGTTGTGATTGTTGCCGTAGTCGGTGGTGAACCAGGCTCCAACCTTGGGCGCATCCCACTTCGGACCATTGGGGCAGCGGAAGATGTTGGTAGCCCCACCGACGAAGGGCATCAGGACCTGACGGTAGGAATACGGGGCCCGAGCCTCGGCGATATCGGGAGTGCCCGAGGGCGCGGTGCGCTCGGTGACATGGTTGGGGTACCGGTCCTGATTGTCCTGGAGATACAGCAGATAACCGATGCCGATCTGACGGACATTGCTGAGGCACTGGACCCGCTTGGCCGTGGACTTGGCCCGGGCCAGGGCCGGCAGGAGCATCCCGGCGAGGATCGCGATGATCGCGATGACCACCAGGAGTTCAATCAGGGTGAAGGCGGCACCACCGATACGGCGGGACGCGGAGGTGTGGGGAACGGAGACACGTGGAGACATGTTGATTGGATTTCATGGGGAATGCCTCCGGGGGTCCGGTGGGTCTTGAGGTTGGTGTGAAGCCTCCCGTGTACGGGTGGGCCATTTCTGAAAGAGCGGTTCGCTCGGGCGATCAGATGTTCTGGGCAATGGCCTGCAGGTAGCGGTTCTCGACCAGGATGGTCTGCAGGGCGGCCACCAGCGCATCGACCTGCCGGTGCAACGGGGCCTTCTGCGGGGTTTCGAGCGTGATCTCGAAGGGCGGTCGAGCCATCCCGGGGATCGATTGCAGCATGCCCGGATAGCCGCTGTGGATGATGCCCGATCGGGCGTTGAACCCGTCGATCACGGCGCCGTGATTGCGCGGCAGGTACCGACCGGCCTCCAGGAGAGCGGGCTGCAGCAGGTGCTCGGACAGCACACTGCCCTTCACGAAGCCGTAGAGTCCCTGGCTCGTGTCGTCGCTGTGCAGGGTGATGATGCCGTGGAAGGCCTGCATCCAGATCTCGGACTCCAGGAAACGAACCTCCGGGTGGGAAGTCTGCTTCCAGAACTCGCGATTCAGGTCCACCCCGGCCCGGCAGTGACGGGTGCCGTCTTCATAGCCGGTGGGGTTGCACAGCGGATAGATGAAGAGCGCGTAGCCCTCGGCGATCTCGGGCCGCTCTTCGAGGGTCCGCAGAAACTTGCCCAACGCCAGCACGCCTTCGGGTTCGTCGCCGTGCAGAGTCGCGAAAATGCCGATGCGCTGCAGATCGCCGCCCCCCTGCCGCCCGACATACAGGTAGCGCGGGATGGAATAGCACTGCTCGCCGATCCGCACCGGTGAGTGCGATGCTCCCACAAGCCTTCTGGAATCGCGGGCCAAACGCTCCAGCGGCTCCAGGACTTTGGCGATCGAACGGATCGGTCGGGCCGGAGAGGCCGAAGCGCCGGAGGACGGAGTGGATGGCACCGTCGACGATCCGATGCTTGGAAGGGTGGCGAGGAGATCCATGGGATTTCAATTCCTGCGGGTGATGACGTCGAACGTGCCGCCTTCACCGAAATGCTGCTTCTGGGCCTTGGCCCACCCACCGAAGACCGACTCGATGGTGAAGAGCTCCACCTTTGGGAACTGGGAGGCGAACTCCGCGGCGATCTTGGCGCTGCGCGGGCGGTAGAAATGTTTGGCCGCCAGCCGTTGACCCGCATCGCTGTAGAGGTGCTGCAAATAGGCTTGAGCCACCTCGGTGGTGCCCTTGCGTCGGACCACGCCGTCCACCCAGGCGACGGGCGGCTCGGCCAGGATGCTGACCGAAGGCATGACCCGCTCCAAACCGGCCGCGGCCGACTCGCGCTGGGCCAGCCACGCCTCGTTTTCCCAGGTGATCAGGACATCGCCGATGCCCCGCTCGATGAAGGTGACCGTGGAACCCCGGGCCCCGGAGTCGAGCACCGGCACATTGGCGTAGAGTTTGCGGACAAAATCGACGGCCTTGGCATCGTCGCCCCCGGACTGCTTGAGGGCGTAACCGTAGGCGGCCAGGAAGTTCCAACGCGCACCGCCCCCGGTCTTGGGGTTGGCGGTGATCACACCGACCCCGGGCCGGATCAGGTCCGACCAATCACGGATGCCCTTGGGGTTGCCCTTGCGGACCAGGAACACGATGAGGCTCGTGTAGGGACTGCTGTTGTCGGGCAGGCGCTTCTGCCACTCCGGCGCCAGGAGCGTCGGCTTCTTGGCGATGGCATCGATGTCGTAGGAGAGCGCCAGCGTGACCACATCGGCCCGGAGCCCGTCGATGACCGAGCGGGCCTGCTTGCCCGACCCGCCGTGCGACTGGGTCACCCGCACCGTGTCACCGGTCTTGGATTTCCAATGCTGGGAAAAGGCCTCGTTGAACTCGGAATAGAACTCCCGGGTGGGGTCGTAGCTGACGTTGAGCAGTTGGATCTCCTTGGCGT
>JBEGWF010000124.1:0-8074 GCA_041177965.1 Verrucomicrobiota bacterium
CCGGACCTCCATCAATCGCCCATGATCGGGATACGGGATGGCGACGGGCGCGCCGGCCATGGGATCGACGGCTCCGGCGGCCTGGAGACCCAGCGCCACCGCCAATGCCGCCCGGGAGACCCTCGGGGGATGGAGAGCCTCGTTCAGCGTTTCCATTACAATTGTAAACATAAACGCGATTCGGGGCGGAATATTCATGAAAAAGGCGGCGACCCCGAAGGATCGCCGCCCTGTGGAACCGATCAATGCGTTACTGCTTCAGGCGGTAGAACGCCGAGGCCGAGGACGCGCTGATGGTGACCGAATTGTTGGCCACGCCACCGACCGGGGCCCAGGCGGCATCCGAGAGGGAGGCCTTGGACTCGAGGACGTAGGGCTCGGAGGCCGACCACGACAGGGTGATCGAACCATCCGCGTTGCGGCTCAGCTTGATGACCGGGCGGGTCGGGGCCGGGGCGGCCGCGCCGATGAGGACCGGGAGGCCATCGGGGCTCGGGCCACCGAGGGCGACCATCTCCGCATCCGACAGCTTGCCGGCGCGGATCTGCACGGAGCTCACGAACATCTCACGACGCTCGTCCTGGTCGCCGTCCCCGAAGAGGATGGCGGTGGTGGACAGGGAGCGTCTGGGATTGTCGAGGCTCTGGTTGGCGGTCCAGTCGTCCTGCTTGATGCCGTCGACGAACTTGGTGACCACCGGAGGGGTGGCCGCCATGTCGTAGGCCGCGACGACGCGATGCCAGGCGCCGGCCGTGAAGGCGCCGGTGCCGTTGTAGCCGTTGCCGCCCTGGCCGAAGTTGTTGCCCTGCCAGAACAGGTCGCCGTCGTCGGTGTTGGCCGACGAACTGGTCTGCCACAGCGAGGCGGCACCCGGACCCGTGGTCGCGACGAAGAGGTCGAAGGCCAGGGTGTATTGATTGACGCGGCTGCCACCGCCGTTGGGGTTGATGCGATGGTTCATCACGTAGCCGATCTTGTTGGACAGGTCGCCAGGCACCCGCATCACGCGGACATCCTTGCCACCGATCGGGTCGACGCCGAGTTCGCTCGCCAGACCGAACTTGGTGCCTTCCTTGGTCAGGCCGGCATCGCCGTCGAGGTAGACCAACGGCGCACCGATCGACGCACCGAGATCACCGAACTCGAAGTCCCACTGGCCGGTCACCGTGCTGGTGGGCACCGCGATGGGGATGCCCGAGGCGGTCGGGGCTCCGAGGAGGAGCAGCTCGGCGTCGCTCAGGCGGCCGGCGCGGACCTGGATGGAGCTGACGAACATCTCGCGACGCTCGTCCTGGTCGCCATCACCGAAGAGGATGGCCGAGGGACCCATGGCGCGGCGCGGGGCGTCCAGACCCTGGTTGGCGGTCCAATCGTCCTGTTTGATGCCGTCGACGTACTTCACCACCACCGGCGGGTTGGCCGCCATGTCGTAGGCCGCCGCCACGCGGTGCCAGGCACCGGCCGTGAAGGTGCCGCGGCCATTGTAGCCGCCGCCGCCCTGACCGAAGTTGCTGCCCTGCCAGAACAGGTCGCCGTCGTCGGTGTTGGCCGTCGAACTGGTCTGCAGCAGCGACGCCGCGCCCGGACCGGCCGTGCCCACGAAGATGTCGTAGATGAGGGTGTACTGGTTGACCTTGCCGCCGCCGCCGTTGGGATTGATGCGGTGGGTCATGGTGTAGCCGATCTTGTTCGACAGGTCGCCCGGCACCTTCATCACGCGGGCGTCACCGCCCGGCAGGGCCGGCACGCCCAACTCGCTGGCCAGACCGAACGCGGTCCCGGCCTTGGTGAGGCCGTCGACCCCGTCGAAGTACTCCAGCGGCGCACCGATCGACGCACCGAGATCACCGAACTCGAAGTCCCACTGACCGGTCACGGTGCTGGTGGGCAGAGCCACCGGGATGCCGGCGGCCGTCGGGGCGCCGAGGAGGGCCAATTGGGCGTCGCTCAGGCGACCGGCGCGGACCTGGATGGAGCTGACGAACATCTCGCGGCGCTCGTCCTGGTCGCCATCGCCGAAGAGGATGGCCGTCGGACCCATGGCGCGACGGGCGGCGTCCAGACCCTGGTTGGCGGTCCAGTCGTCCTGCTTGACTCCGTCGACGTACTTCACCACCACCGGCGGATTGGCCGCCATGTCGTAGGCCGCCGCGACGCGGTGCCACGCACCGGCCGTGAAGGTGCCGCGGCCGTTGTAGCCGCCGCCACCCTGGCCGAAGTTGCTGCCCTGCCAGAACAGGTCGCCGTCGTCGGTGTTGGCCGTCGAGCTGGTCTGCAGCAGCGAGGCCGCACCCGGACCGGCGGTGCCCACGAAGATGTCGTACACGATGGTGTACTGGTTGACCCGGCTGCCGCCCCCGTTGGGGTTGATGCGATGGGCCATCACGTAGCCGATCTTGTTCGACAGGTCGCCCGGCACCTTCATCACGCGGGCGTCACCACCCGGCAGGGCCGGCACGCCCAGCTCGCTGGCCAGACCGAACGCGGTCCCGGCCTTGGTGAGGCCGTCGACCCCGTCGAAGTACTCCAGCGGCGCACCGATGGAGGCACCGAGATCGCCGAACTCGAAGTCCCACTGGCCGGTCACCGTGCTGGACGGGATGTTGGCCGGGATGCCGGCGGCCGAGGGACCACCGAGAGCGAAGCACTCGGCGTCGCTGAGCTTGCCGGCGCGGATCTGGATCGAATTGACGAACATCTCGCGGCGTTCGTCCTGGTCGCCGTCACCGAAGAGGATGGCCGTCGGAGCCATCGCGCGACGGACGGCGTCGAGACCCTGGTTGGCGGTCCAGTCGTCCTGCTTGATGCCGTCGACGTACTTGGTCACCACCGGGGGCATGGCCGCCATGTCGTAGGCGGCGACCACGCGGTGCCACGCACCGGCCGTGAAGGTGCCGCGGCCGTTGTAGCCGCCGCCGCCCTGGCCGAAGTTGCTGCCCTGCCAGAACAGGTCGCCGTCGTCGGTGTTGGCCGTCGAGCTGGTCTGCAGCAGCGAGGCCGCACCCGGGCCGGCGGTGCCCACGTAGAGGTCGTAGATGATGGTGTACTGATTGACGCGGGTACCGCCGCCGTTGGGGGCGATGCCGTGGGTCATGACGTAGCCGATCTTGTTCGACAGGTCGCCCGGAACGCGCATCACGCGGGCATCGCCGTCCGGCAGGGCCGGCAGACCCAGCTCGCTGGCCAGACCGAACTTGGTGCCACCGGCGGTCAGTCCATTGGCGCCGTCGAGGTATTCCAGCGCCTTGCCGGTGGTGGCGCTCAGGTCGCCCTTGTCGAAATCCCACTGGCCGGCGACCCGGGTGGAGGAGCCACCGGTGGCCACGATGCCGAAGGACCAGTTGTTG
Source organism: Verrucomicrobiota bacterium (assembly GCA_041177965.1). GTDB lineage: Bacteria > Verrucomicrobiota > Verrucomicrobiia > Limisphaerales > UBA9464 > SXXZ01. Next base: position 3,348 of record JBEGWF010000124.1, read on the forward strand.
GTGCGGGTCACCGAGGCGGAATCGGTGAAACGCAGGGCCACCAGGTTGTTGGCAGTGGTGCGGGAGGCGTTCGGGTCGTACTGCAGCTCGATGCGGCTGCCGGTCTTGACCAGCTTCTGGGGGGTCACCGACGCGCCGTTGAAGTCGAGCTTCACGCCGGAGGTCGCCACCGTGGTGGATCCATCCTGGATCAGGGCGGTGACGGGAGCGCTGGCGGGCAGGCCATCGGAACCGGGACCCGGAGACGCCTCGGCCACGTAGGGACCGGAGGACGACGCGGAGGTCGAGCCGGTGTAGGAAGGGATGGCCCGCGTGTCCGCGGGATCGTTGACCAGGATCCGCTCCCCGGCCTCACCGACGGTGTACCACTGCAGGTTGGCGCCGCGGCCGGTCTGCCAATAGATCAGGCGGAACGGGTACACGCCGGCAGCCGGGGCGTTCACGGCGAACTGGTTCTCGTTGCGCTGGTTGCTCTGGAAGGCCCGGGAGTTGCGCTCGAACTCGCCCACCTTGGTCGCGAAGAAGTCGCGGGGGTTGGTGGCGACGGACACCGAATAGGCATCATCGTCGTTCACATCGGTGCGGTCGGTGCCGACGCTCACGCCGAAGGTGGTCACTCCGGCAGGCAGCTTGAGGAAGCCGACGACCTCGACAGCGAAGTTGTTGCCGTGCGAACCGCTCCCCGGGATGCCGGGAAACACGCTCGGGGCGAAGGAGGTGATCAGATTGCCCTCGATGTCGGTGATGTCCACCGGGTTGGCATCCAGCTCGAAGTTGATGGTATCCGCGAGGTGGGCGCCGGCCGGTGAGGTCAGCGATCCGGGCGTGGCCTCGTCGGGGACGATCGCCCCCGAGGCGTCGACGAGGGTTCCGTTGATCTGCTTGAGGGCACGGCCCCCATTGTTGGCCAGCGCGGGCTCGGCGGGCCCCTGTGCGACGCGGACGATGAAGCCCCGCTCGGTCGAAGCCGACACGGGCAGGGCGGCCGAGGCAGGCAGGTTGTTGGTGGTGGTCCCGGCCTGGGCGGATTGCAGGGCCGCCAGGGCCGCGAGGGACCATAGGGATCTCGTTAGGTTCATGATGGACAGATGTCGATGGAACGCCCTCCGAAGGATCCGTGGACCCCATCGGAAGGAGCCGTACATGGCACAGGATTTTCACGGGATTGACAACCGTTTCCGACGTCACTCCCGCGGTGCGAACCCAGGAATCGTCATGGGGCGTGGTGCGATCGCATCACGACACCTCGCCTGCCAACACCCGAGACCCCGGATCACGCTCCGCAGGGCCCTTCGCTCGGACCTCCGGAGCCTGTCCATCCGGGCGCGCCGCCCGCCCCTCAGGCGACGAGTTCGCTAATCACCCGGGACTCCTCGACGCCCGTCAGGCGCTGGTCGAGGCCCTGATGGCGGTAGGTGAAGCGGCGATGATCGCGCCCCAGCAGGTGGAGCACCGTGGCGTGGAAATCGCGGATGTGCACCGGATTCTCCACGATGTTGTAGCTGAACTCGTCGGTGGTGCCGTAGACCGTGCCGCCTTTGGATCCGCCACCGGCCATCCACATCGAGAAGCACCGGGGATGGTGGTCGCGACCGTAGTTCTCCTTCGAAAGTCCTCCCTGACTGTAGATCGTCCGGCCGAACTCGCCGCCCCAGATGATGAGCGTGTCGTCGAAGAGCCCGCGCTGCTTGAGGTCGGTGATCAGGCCGTAGCAGGCCTGGTCGATGTCCTTGCACTGCGAGGGCATGCGACCCGCGGTGTTGGAATGGTGGTCCCAGTTGTTGAGGTACACCTGCACGAAACGCACCCCCCGCTCCACCAGCCGGCGGGCCAGGAGCGCGGTGTAGGCGAAGGACCCGGGCTTGCGGGCCTGATCGCCATACAGTTGGTAGGTGGAGTCGGGCTCCTGGGCCACGGCCGTCAACTCCGGCACGCTGGACTGCATGCGGAAGGCCATCTCGAACTGCTGGATCCGGGTGTGCGTCTCGGGATCACCCACTTCGTGGTGCGTGATCTCGTTGAGGCGTCGCAGGCCGTCGAGCTGCGAACGGCGGAGCGAGTCCGGGATGCCGGGCGGGTTGTTGATGAAGAGAATGGGGTCCCCGGCGCTGCGGAAGGAGACTCCGGAGTGTTCGCCGGGCAGGTAGCCGCTGGACCACAATCGCGCCGAAATGGCCTGGATCTGCTCCTTGTTGGTGGGCTCGGCCACCAGCACCACGAAGGCGGGCAGGTTCTGGTTCAGGCTGCCCAGGCCATAGCTCACCCAGGATCCGATGCACGGGCGTCCCGACACCTGATTACCCGTTTGCATGGCGCAAATGGCCGGCTCGTGGTTGATGGCCTCGGTGTGCATCGAACGGATGAGGCACAGGTCGTCGGCCACCTTGCTGGTCCAGGGCAGCAGTTCGGTGTTCATCCAGAGTCCGTTGGAGCCGACCTGGCTGAAGCGAAACTTCGATGGCGCGATCGGGAATCGGGTCTGACCGGCGGTCATGGTGGTCAATCGCTGACCGTTTCGCACCGACTCCGGGAGGTCCTTGTCGTACCACTCCTGCATCTGGGGCTTGTAATCCCAGAGGTCCATCTGGGACGGCCCGCCGACCATGTGCAGGTAGATGATGTGCTTGGCCTTGGCCGGGAACTGGCCGGGTTTGGATTCGCCGGTGGCCAACGCCTCGGCCAATCCCCGGGCGGAGGTGCCGCCCAGCAGGGAAGCAAGCGCCGCATGGCCCATGAGGTTCTTGCCGCGGCCGAGGAAGTGTCGGCGATTCTCGAGCTGGCGGAATTCCTGGAAGAGGTTCATCGGGAGAAGGGCTCGGGGTTCACTTGTTGAGGACGGCGTCGAGATTCATCAACTGATTGGCCACCAAGGTCGTGGCCGCCAGGAGCGGTTCACCGGCCGAGAGATCGGGCTTCGAGTCGCCCACGCGCACCAGGCGGCCGGCGTCTTCGGGATGCTGGCGGTAGAAGGCCAGCGCCTGCGTATAGCCGTCGCGGACGACCGCGACCTCGGAGGCCTCCAGCGGACGGGCCAGAAGGCGCCGGGCCAGGAACTCGACGACCCGATCGGGCTGGTCGGTCCCGGAATCGCGCAGAGCCAGCGAGGCCAGATGCCGCGCGGCCTCCACGAACTGCGGGTCGTTGAGCGTGGCCAGCGCCTGCAGCGGCGTGTTGGTACGCTCACGGCGCACACTGCACGACTCGCGGCTCGGAGCGTTGAAGAGATCCATCAAGGCCGGCGGCGCGGCGCGTTTCCAGAAGGTGTACAGCGAACGCCGGTAGAGGTTCTCGCCGGTTTCCGGAACATACCGCTTGGTGTTGCTCTCGGGCATGGCGACGGCTTCCCACACGCCTTCCGGCTGGTAGGGCTTCACACTGGCGCCGCCGACCTTCTGGACGAGCAGTCCGCCGACCGCCAAGGCGTGGTCTCGGACCATCTCGGCATCCATGCGGAAACGCGGGCCACGGCTCAGCAGGCGATTGGTCGGATCCTTCTCCAGCGCCTCTTTCGTGGCGGTGGCCGATTGGCGGTAGGCGGCCGACAGCACCATCTGACGGAAGAGGCGCTTCACATCCCAGCCGTGCTCCATGAAGTCCACGGCCAACCAGTCGAGGAGGGCCTGATTGGAGGGCAAGTCACCCATGATGCCCAGGTCTTCGGACGTGCGCACGATGCCAGCACCGAAGACTTCGGACCAAAAGCGATTGACCGTGACGCGCGCGGGCAGCGGGTTTTCAGGCGACACCAGCCACTGGGCCAGACCCAGACGATTGGTGGGCGCACCAGCGGGCAAAGGGTTCAGGGCCTTGAAGACCGCCCCGCCGACCGCATCGCGCTTCTGGTCGTATTGCCCGCGGTTGAGCACATGGGCCATGGGCATGGTGTCGGCCTTTTCGCGCTGGATGTGGGTGACCGGATACCGGGCGCGGATGTCGGAGCGCTCCTTCTCGAGGGCGGCAATCGCCGACTGGGCCTGCTTCAAGGGCAAGAACTCCGCCTGGAAACCGACCAGGAGGCCGGCACGGTCGTCCTTGGGCCACTCCGCCGTGGGCTTGGCGAGGAGAGTGCGAAAGGCTTCGGGGGCCGCCCAGGTGCGGGCCTCGGGGGCGCTCAGGACGCGGGAGTAACTTCGCAGGTCTTGGACGGAAGTGCCGGCGAGCACATCGGACTCGTGACGCTGGCCCAGTTTCAAGGGCACACCGGTGCGGATCGTGCCGGTCACGGTCGACGGCCCCTGCTCCAGGTCGGCCGCCACACCATCGACGTACAAGCGCACGCCGTCGGCGCGCCCGGATCCATCACTGGTCAGGAGGATGTGCTGCCACTGGCCCTTCTTGGCCAGAGCCTTTCGGGTGCGCACCTTGAGGGCGTTCTCCGGCCAGCGATTCACCAGATGCGTACCGAAGGAACCGTTCTCGTACCACAAATCCCAACCGCGATAGGCCTGGGTGTTGTCCATGCGGGCCAGCAGCGATCCGGTGGCCGGGGGCTTCTCGGGCACGTAGAACCAGCCTCCGAGGGAGAAGGGCTTGCCCAACTCGAAGTCGCCCGCGTCGGCAAAGGCGAGGGTCTTGCCCGAGTCGGTCCGCAACGCGGACCCCAAGGGCCCACCGGGTTTCCACACCGGCTCGCCGGTGGCCTGGAGGGTCTTCGCACCGGAAGGATCGGTCACGGACACGGCGGTGCCCGAGCCTTCATTCAGCGGGGCCTTGAAGGCCAGATCTCG
>JBEGWF010000125.1:0-3007 GCA_041177965.1 Verrucomicrobiota bacterium
ATGGCGACGGCAAGGCCGACCGCCGCACGGTCACCCTGTCGAGCTTCGGCACCGAGGACACCCATCACAACCTGCACACGCTGCGCTGGGGGTACGACGGGCACCTCTACATGAACCAGTCGATCTACACCCACAGCCACATCGAGACGGCCCACGGGGTGCGTCGGCTCAATTCGGGCGGCATCTGGCGGTTCAATCCCGACTCCTGGACGCTGTCGGTGTTCACGCGTGGCGGTTGCAATCCGTGGGGGCACCACTGGGATCAGTACGGCAACTCGTTCTTCACCGACGGGGCCGGCGGCAAGGGCATCTACCACGCCATGGACGGGGCCACCTACTTCACCTACTCCGACATGCGTCGCGAGGCCGACAGCATCAGCCCGGGCAATTACCCGAAGTTCGCCAGCCTCGAGGTCGTCCACAGCCCCGCCTTCCCCAAGGACTGGCAGGAGAACGCCATCACCTGCGATTTCCGCGCCCACCGCATCGTGCGCTTCTCGGTGAAGGATTCGGGATCGTCGTTCCAGACGCAGGAACAGCCCGATGTGCTCCGCTCCACCAATGTCACCTTCCGGCCGATCGACCTTCGCCTCGGGCCGGATGGCGCCCTGTACATCGCCGACTGGAGCAACCCCATCATCCAGCACGGCGAGGTCGATTTCCGCGACCCGCGCCGCGACAAGGAGCATGGCCGCATCTGGCGTGTCACCGCCAACGCTTCGGGCAAGACCCTGGGCCGGCGTGCCCCCGACCTCACGAAGCTTTCGAATGCCGACCTCCTGGATCGCACGCTCTCGGCCAACGGTTGGGAGCAGGAGCAGTCGCGCCTGGTGCTTCGCCAGCGCAACGCCGGCGAGGTGCTGCCGGCCGCCGTCGCCTGGGGCAAGGCGCAGAAGGATCCCAGAGCCACCTTGGAGGTGGTCTGGCTGCATCAGGCCTTCGGACGGCCCGGCGGCCCTTGGCTCACCCAGTTGACCGGTTCCAACGACCCTCGCCTCCGGACGGCGGCGGCCCGGCAATGGAGCCACTGACCCGGGCGATGGGCGCCGCATGACCTCCCGCAACGAATCCGCCCGACGGGCCGCGTCCCGGTCGGAATCGACCGAGGATCACCTGGAGCGCATCCAGGAGTTGGTCGAGCGGAATGGTTACGCCCGGGTCAGCGATCTGGCCGAGGCGCTCGGTCTGAGCTCGTCGACCGTTTCGAACATGGTGCGGCGGCTGGCCAAACGCGGGTTCGTCAACTACCAGCGCTACCGCGGATTCACCCTGACGGCCGAGGGCGCCGCCGTGGCGGCCCACATCAAGGACCGCCACCGCACCCTGACCGAGCTGCTCACCCTCCTGGGACTGGGGGCCGAGACCGTCGAGCGCGAGGTCGAGGACATCGAACATCATCTGACACCTCAAACCTTGGACGCCTTGGCCGCGCTCGTCGCCTTCTGGAAGGAACGACCGGCCCAACTTGGGGCATTCCGCCGTTTCCGGGCCCGGGACGCTGGCGCCGCGGAACCGGGCCGTTCGGGTGCTTGACCCCGCACCGGGTTCTACTCCGCTCGTCGTTCCATGGACCTGGACCGACCGTCCTCACGGACGAATCCGGCATCATTTCCGTATCAATTCCGGCTTCACCTCGGTTTTCCACTGCTTCAAACTTCCCCTCTGTGATCAGCACCACCGCCGAACTGCGGGAACTCGCGTCGAAAGTGAGCGAGTCGGACTGGGTCGCCCTCGACACCGAGGCCGACTCCCTGCACGCCTACCCCGAGAAGCTGTGCCTGCTTCAGGTCGGTATCCCGGGGGGCGAATATCTGGTCGACCCACTGGCCGATCTGCATCTCGAGCCCCTGTGGGAGGCGATGGACGACCATTGCATCATCTTCCACGCGGCCGACTACGATCTGCGATTGCTGTTCCGAGGCCACCACTTCAAGCCCAAGCGCATCTTCGACACGATGCTGGCGGCCCGGATCGTCGGTGAGGCGCGCTTCGGCCTGAACGACGTCCTGAACACCCACCTGGGCATCACGCTCGAGAAGGGTTCCCAGAAGGCCAATTGGGGCCGTCGTCCTCTGACGCCGGCGATGGTGGATTACGCGCTCAACGATGTGCGCCACCTCTTTCCCCTCCGTCAATCCCTGCAGCGCCGCCTGGAGTCGCTGGGCCGCGTCGAGTGGCACGAACAGACCTGCGAGCGCCTGATACGCGATTGCTGTCAGCCCGAACGGATCGACGACGACACCGTCTGGCGCACCAAGGGCCACGACAAGCTCGACCCGCTGGGTTTGGCCGTCCTTCGCGAACTGTGGCATTGGCGAGAGAAGGATGCCCTGCGCACCGGTCGCCCGCCGTTCTTCATCCTCAAGCACGAGCAGTTGGCCGAACTTTCCGCCGCGGCCTCCGAGACCCGGTCCACCCGTGGCCTCAATCTGCCGCATTTCCTGACCTCGAAGCGGCGGGCCGGGCTCCTGGATGCGATCCAGCGCGGCCTGGAGATCGCCGAGGATCGTCTGCCGCAGCCGATCCGTGTGCACTCCCGGCGGATGACCCGAGCCGAGCTCGATGTCTCCGATCGTCTGGCGAGGGTCCGCGATCTGAATGCCCGGGAATTGGGCATCGATCCCACATTGATCGCCTCCAAGGCCACGCTGTTCGCGCTCGGCAGGCATGATCCGGAGGCCTGGAGCGGGTTGATGCCCTGGCAGCGTGAGTTGCTGGAGAAGGCTCCCACCACCCGACCCAAGCCGCGCGGCACGCCCGATCCGGTCTCGCCACCGATCCACGAACCGGATCACGACGACCGACAGCCCCCCATCTGCGGGTTGGATTGATGTCGGTGCCGATCGCGTCTCGGGGCCGGATCCTCCCGGTCGAAGTCGGTACGTCCGGCTCGACTCGGCGCCCGAAACGCATCGACCGTCCGGTGGCCGGACACGGGCGGGTCGGCTTCGGGCCCGACCCCTCAGGGCGACTGCTTCTCGAGGGCTTGGAAGTTTCCCGCTTCGCA
>JBEGWF010000126.1:0-6968 GCA_041177965.1 Verrucomicrobiota bacterium
CGCCGCGAGGGTCGATTCGGCCTCGCCAACGGCGGAACGCTGCTGCTCGACGAGGTCACCGAGGTGTCCCTCGCCATTCAGGCCAAGCTCCTGCGGGTGATCCAGGAGCGAGAGTACGAACGCGTCGGCGGCAACGAGACCCTGCCGGTAGATGTACGACTCGTGGCGACGACCAACCGAAGTCTCGAGGAGGCCGTGGAGCGCGGTGAATTCCGTTCCGACCTGTTCTTCCGACTCAACGTCGTGACCATCCACTTGCCCGCCTTGAGGGAGCGGCCGGGCGATGTGCCCATCCTGGCGGAACGGTTCCTCGAGGAGTTCTGCGGGAAGCACAGCAAGCCGGTCTGTGGTTTCACCCGCGATGCCATGGATTGGCTGGTGAAGCACCCCTGGCCTGGAAACGTGCGTGAGCTCCAGAACATGATCGAGCGGGGCGTGGTTGCCAATCAGGACGGCCCATTGGGTCTCGACAGCCTGGTCCCGTTCAAGTTCCGCGCGGGTCAGAATCTGCAGACCTCGGGCTCCCCAGGACGACGAGCTCCAAGGGCTGCCAAGGCCGAGAAGGGGGCCGAATTCCTCTTCGACATCTCGGGCGCCGGCAACGAGTCCGTGGCGACGCGTGGGCGACCGATGGGTCAGGATCCCGGGGCGTCCGCCGAGGAGCCGCCACGTGGGCCGCTGACATCTCTGGCGGACATCGAAAGGGAGCACATCATCCGCGTGATGGCGCACTCGCAGAACAGCGTCCCGAAGGCCGCCGAGATCCTCGGCATTCCGCAGAGTTTGTTGCGGGAAAAATTGAGGAATCTCTGGGAATAGCATCGGGGGCGCGTCGATCGCCGTGCCCGCGCATCCAACCATGTCACTCCACGCCAAGATGAACATCCTGCTCGAGGTCCTGAAGGACATGCTCGCCACGGTGTCCATCTCCGTCCGGAAGGCCATCTTCTGGCGGGCCATGTTGGTGACCAACGGGGCCCTGATCGCCCTGTGGGCGGCTGTCGAAATCCCGCGGTTCGTCCAAGCCGTGCGCCTCGATCGGGAACGCGTGGTCGAGATGCTCCAGGAGCGTCGGCGCTGTTTTTCGAGCATCATCCTTCGATTGGTCGAGCATCGGATGCGTGTCCTCCAGGCTCCCGCGCGGGAGGAAGCCCAGAGCCTCTTGAACATCGTCCGCGGGACCAACATGTCGTTCCCGGGCGTCCTCTCGATGGCCGTCCTCAAGAGGGGCGGGGATGCCAGCGCGGGGTGGCGGATCGTCCAGGAAGGAAGCCGTGCCGACGGACAATCGATGAACCGTGTTTTGTCGGAGCCGACTCTGGGCAAGACGCTGGGTTTGGTGGAAAAGGACAGGGAACCCCGCATTTCCCCACTATTCCGATGGCGGGCATCACCCAACGCCGAGGAGCGGATCCTTGTGGGTCTGATCTCGGCCGTCCCGGCGGAAGTGCCGGCGTGGCGTCGCCGCGACGGCGGACTTTTCGTGGTGCTGATCGACACCCTGGCCTGGAGTCGGGAGGCCGAGATTCCGAAATCGCTCCGATCGCTCGGCTGCTATCTCGCCAACGACCCGTTCGACGGGATTCTCGTCGATGCCGATGCCGGGAGGACGATCGAGGATGTTTCGGGGTTCGACGGGTTGAGGATCCAGTCGTTGAGCAACCCCGGTGACCCCCTGGTTGCACCCTCACCCGCCCCCCCGGTGGCGTCAGCGGAAATCGATGGAACGACAAAGCCGAGAACCCCATCGGCCGATGCGCGGCGCGCGCTCATCGTCTTCGAGAATTTCGGAGGCAGTCGCTTCCAGTGCCATGTCGATTTCTCCCCGGAGTTCCTCGCCAGCCAATCGCATCGGCGGTTCCTGCGCGACCTTCCGGTGGGCCTGGTGCGGATCCTGTTCGTCGGCTCCATCCTGGCGATGATGTGGACCATTTTCCGGGCGAATCAGCGGCAGATCAAGAAGTTGGCCGAGGCCCAGCAGACGGTGCAGCGCCTGGATCAGCACCGGTCGCTCATCCAGCAGGAGATCCATGACCACATCATCCAGCACCTTACGATGCTGAACATGAAGGTGGCCGCCACCTCGCCGGGGGACGCGGAGGCGTTCATCGGCTTGCGCAGCGCGATCGTCGGACAACTCGACTACCTACGAGGGGAGTTGCGACGACTGCTGCAGGACGGGGTCCACCGATTGGAGTCGTTCGACGAAATGATCCTGCAGGTCCAGAGCCTCTGCCGGCAGATGGAGGAACAGACGGGGGCCCGATGTTCGGTGAAGACGACCGGAACGGCCGGTTTCGTGCCCAGGCCGGAGATCCTGTTCCGGGCTTGCCGGTTCACGCAGGAACTGGTGGGCAACGCCATCCGTCATGGCAAGGCCAGTCGCGTCGAGGTGGAGATTCGGACCGCGAGCGATGCGTCATCGATCACCCTTCGGGTCGTCGACAATGGGAGCGGCTTCGACCCCGAGAAGTGCACCTTGGGCTACGGACTCCGAAGCATGCAATCCTTCGCCCGCAAACATCGCGGGGCCCTGACGATTCAGCGACAGGCGACACGCGGGATGGTCATGGAACTCAACATGGGCCATCATCTCGGGAGGTTGCAGTCGTGAGTCGGCGATCAGCCACTCGAGACACCGCTCGGTGCGAAACCGGCCTTGGACCCGATTTCTCATGAAAATCGCATTTCTGGACGACCACCCACAGCTCGCGGAGACGTTCGCCAACATGATCCGGAAGTCGTTCCCCGACGCCGCCATCGATTGCCATGGCGGGTGGGAAGACCTCGAACCGGTCCTCGTGGGCAACCAGTACGACATCCTCTTCCTCGACATGCGGTTGGATGATTGCCTCGGTGCGGAGCTGATCCCGGCGATCCGTGAGGCCAGCCCGAACACCCGGATCATCGTGCTCTCGGCGTTCGCCCAGCAGGACCTGCTGCTCAAGTGCCTCAACATGGGCATCGCCGGGTACATCTCGAAGACGAGCCCGGTCGAACTCCTTTCCCAGGCGATCCGCAGCGTGATCGACGGCGGTACCTTCTTCGACGAGACGTTGCGACTCGAATCCGGCGACGCCGAGAATACCGAAAGACACTGACACCATGAACGAACCCAAACAGAACCGACTCCTTCTGATCGTCGAGGACCCCATGATCGGCGGTATCCTCCAGGATCAACTGCAGGGACTCTCCTATCCGGTGAGCCTCCACGCGACCCCAGCCGGGGCGCTCGCCGACCTGCAGCAGCAGGGTTTCTCGGCCGTGATCATCGACGACAAGTTGACCGGGACCGAGGCATTGAAGGTGGCCCAGGATCTGGCCAAGTCGAAACCCACCGTCCCGCGGCTGGTGCTGACCTCCGGCAAAGGCATGGAGGCTCTGGTCACGGCCCGGCAGTCCGGGCTCATCCTGCGCTACATCACCAAGCCCTGGTTGCGGGACGAACTGGCGATGGCCGTGGAGAACACGGTGGCCTTCCATCATCTCAGTGCGGATGTCGAGAACCTGCGCGCCAGGAACCTCATCCTGAACCAACAGTTGAGCGAGGGTGGCCAGCGTGGCGAGGGCGGCGGGGCGGCCCCTGGGCCGGGCACCGATGAAGCCGCCGGAGGCGGAGCGGCGGCCAACCTGACCATTGACCTTGGGATCCGTGCCCTGTCCACCTTCCATCCCAACCTCGGGAATGCGGCGCTGCGGGCGATGGCGATCTGCAGGACGATCGGCGAGATCCTCGAGATCCCCGCCGCGGAGATGCCCAACCTGATCCGGGCCGCGGCGTTCCACGATGTGGGTATGCTCAGCGTCGACCGGGGCGTGGTCCGCCGCTGGTTGCGGGATCCGGCCAAATGCACGGACGAGGAACTGGTCGCCGTCCGCCGGCATCCCGTCCTCTCCGAAGCGGTGCTGAAGGACCTGCCGGGGTTCAACGCCGCCGCCGAGATCGTCCGTCACCACCACGAGGCCGTGGATGGCTCCGGCTATCCGGACGGGTTGAAGGGGGAGACGATCCCCTATTTCTCCCGCCTCCTCGCACCGGTGGTGCACTTCTGCCAGCGGAACGCCTCGGTGAACCAGATCCTCAACGAGATCGAAGGCATGTCGGACAAGGTGTTCGACCCGGCGGCGGTCCAGGCCCTGGCCAAGGCGATCCCCATCACCCAGATGCCGAGGGGTGAGCGGGAGATGCTCCTGATCGAACTGAAGGCTGGCATGACGCTGGGACGCGATCTCTTCAACGCCGGCGGCCACCTGTTGCTGCCGAAGGGCAGGGAACTGAAGGACTCGGACATCAACCGGATCATCTCGATCAACCGAGTGACACCGCTGGAGCCGTTCGTGCTGGTCTTTTGTTGAACCTGCAACAGCGAATCTTTGATCCCGGGTCCCGATGAAGCCCTCGCATCACTTTCCGACCACTCCGAACCGGGTGCCATCATCACGGTGGCATCTTCAGAATCGCGTGGGCGGTTGCGCGATTTCATGGGTCTCGGCCCTGTTCATTGGAATGGGTGTCGATGGCAGCGCGGGCGAGATCGACAAGAGCGGATACCACCTCTTCAACCCGGTGCCTCCCGAGGCGATGCGGCCTCTGGTCACCGACCGACCCAGTCTCACCGAAGGTCCCTACACCGTCGACCCCGGCCATTTCCAAATCGAGTCCGACATCACAACATGGACCGTGGACCGAGACGCTGAGATCGGGAGGTCCGAGTCCAGCAAGTTCGCCTCGGTCAACCTCAAGACCGGTCTCCTGCCGTCGCTCGATTTTCACGTCATCGTCGACTCGTATGTGCGGACCCGGGCTGAACCCCCATCGCCCGGGGTGATGAGCACAGGGTCTGGCCTCGGTGACATCACGCTCCGATTCAAGAAGAACTTCTGGGGCAATGACTCCGGTTCGACAGCCTTCGGCATGATTCCATTCGTCAAGGTGCCCACAGCGGCCGATGGGGTCGGCAACGGGGCCGTCGAAGGGGGGTTGCTTCTGCCACTGGCGGCCCGTCTGCCGGGTGGGTTCGATCTCGGAGTGCAGACCCGCTTGGATTGCCTCCGCGGTACGGAGCGACCGGGACATTACCTCGCCTCCTACAATTCCGTCGTTCTGGGACACTCCATTTTCGGGCCTTTGTCCGGCTACGTGGAGTTCTTCACCTTCCATCCATTCGAATCCGGCTCCGATTGGCAGGGTTTGGTGGACTGCGGGATCACCTGGTTGCTCGACGAGAACCTGCAGTTGGATGCCGGTTGCAATTTCGGGGTCACTCGATCGGCCCCCGAGTACAATCCCTTTCTTGGGATCTCGGTGAGATTCTGAAGGACGGTGGGGCCTAGGACGCGGTCTTGCGCTGGCTCTGGAACCTGCGGATCAGCAGGATCTTGTTGTAGGCGTTCAGCGAAGCGATCTTGTAGCACTCGGCGAGTGTGGGGTAGTTGAAGACGTTGTTGATGAAGTAGTCGAGGCCGCCGCCCATCAGCATCACCGCCTGCCCGATGTGCACCAATTCGGTGGCTCCGGAACCGATGCAATGCACACCCAGGAGCTTCCCGGTGTCCCGATGGAAGACCATCTTGAACATGCCCGAGTGGTCCCCGAGGATCTGACCCCGGGCGGTCTCGTTGTAGCGGGCGATGCCTGTCTCGTAGGGGACCTTCTTGGCGGTGAGGGTCTCCTCGGTTTCGCCCATCATCGAAATCTCCGGAATGGAGTAGATGCCGATCGGGAACCGGTCACCCAGGGGTGTCGTCTCCTCGCCGAACATGTGCAAGGCGGCCAAACGTCCCTGCTCGCTGGAGGTGGCCGCCAAGGAGGGATACCCGATGACGTCGCCCGCAGCGTAGATGTGGGGCACCGTCGTCTGGAAGTGGGCGTCGGTCTTGATGCGTCCGCGGTCGTCCGGTGAAAGGCCCACGTTCTCAAGGCCGAGTCCGTCGGTGCTGCCGACCCTGCCGGTGGACATCAACACCATCTCCGCGATGAGGTACTTGCCGCTCTCGAGTTCGAGCAACGCCTGTTTACGGTCTCCGTGGGTGATCTCCAAGCTCTTGAGTCCGTCGCCACAGCGGAAGGTGACATCCACCTTGCGCAATTGGTGGATCAATTCGTCGACGATCTCGTGGTCCAGGAACTCCAGCGGGCGGGGGCGTTTGTCCACGACCGTCACCTTGAGCCCCAGGGCCGCGAACATGGAGGCGTACTCGATGCCGATGACCCCGGCGCCGACGACAACCACCGACTTCGGGAGACGCTTGAGGTTGAGCAGACTGTCGGAGGTCACGGCGATCTCGCCATCGAGGGTGACTCCCCGCGACTCCGCCGGCCGGGTACCGACGGCGATCAGGAATTTCTCCGCTTTGATCGTCTCCTCGCCATGACTCCCACTGACCTGCAATAGGTTGGGTCCTAGGAACCGTGCGGCCCCCTGGAAGGTGCGGATATCGTTCCGAGCCAATGAATCGTGAACCAGTTGCGATTCCCGACCGACGACCCCCGCCACATGCCGCATCAACCGATCCATCGTCGGTCGCTGGGGAGGCGCGTGAGATTCCTCGGATTCGAGACGATCCTGCGCGTAGAGGCGACGCACCGCCTCGCGGAAGGTCTTCGATGGAATGGTGCCCGTCTCGATGCAGACCCCACCGAGGCACGCCTGCTTCTCGATCACCGCCACCCGCTTGCCCAACTTGGACGCCTGGACCGCGGCCCGCTGACCCGCCGGGCCGCTGCCGATGCAGATGAGGTCGAATTCTTGCATGGGATCTTTGGTTTTCCAGTGTCGGTTTGTTGAGGATCGAAGGAGCTCCCACGGCAACCGGGCCTCCGATCACCAGTGCCGAGGGGAGCCCTCCATCTATCACTCTTCCCGGATTCTCAAGAAGCGGGATGCCTGGGAGGAGATGGGGGGCAGGGGCAATCGAAGGGTGCCCGCGGGGGTCACCTCCGGGGTGACGCCGACGGGTGACCATTC
>JBEGWF010000127.1:0-4873 GCA_041177965.1 Verrucomicrobiota bacterium
TTCCCTCAAACTCGCCCTTGCCGCCGTAGACGCGCAGGTGCTTGGTGAGGAAAGCCGTCTTGTCGTTGCGCTCGATGATCTGCCAGCCCTTGGCGGTCTTCAGCGCGTAGTCGAAGCCGTAGAACAGGGCTTCCATCGACACGAACCACTTGTTGTCGGCGATTTCGGCGATGAGCCTGTTCATCCGCTCTTGCAGTTCGGGCTTCTCCCAGAACTTGTAGAGGACGGCGTTGGTGACGATGTGGTAGTGTTCGGGCAGCTGGTCGGCCGGGGTCTCGTCCGGGATCGGCTGCATCGACTCGTCGACGGCGACGGCCTTGGTGATGTGGCCGATGATGTCGGACTGCTCGTGCATGTAGTTGAACGGCTTGTCTTCCGGGGTCGCCCGGGCCACCCACATCTCCTCGGGGGTGAAGACGTCGTCGTTCAGGTTCCAGGCCGAGCTGACCATGACGGTGCGCAGGTAGTGGAGGTCGATCTGGTTCCTGTTCTCGGCCACCGCGTGCTCGGGGAGCAGGTTGGCCTTGGCGCTACCGAGGTCGAAGGCCTCGCACAGCTGGACATCGGATTGCCATGCGACGGAGGCGTTGGCGCGGATCTGGGATTCCAGACCGGCTTCCTGCTCCGCTTTATAAACGACGATTTCCATGGTGTGCTGTGCCTCCTCGGGTTTTTACACCGGGGAGGGGGGTCAGATGACCGAATAGACCGCGTAGACAGACGCCTCAATGCGGCGGCGTTCCTCGGCGGACGGGGTCGATCCCTTGTCGGCAACGAAGCGGGCGAGGGTCTGCCGGTGCAGCTCCTGGATCGGGGCGGGCACGGTGATCGGCTTCGCCAGGACCTCCCGGAGCTTTTCCCTGGTGATCTCGTCGCCGACAGCGAACTGGCACAGGGCGGCGAAACGGAACTCCTCCAGGGCGGCGATCTCCTCGGCGGACGCCTCCCGCAGGTTCTTCTTGCCGATCGACTTCAGGTAGGCGGGCTGGGTCAACTCGCAGACCTGGCGGTGGGCGGAATCAGCCCAGACGAAGGCGGCAGCGTACTCGGCCTGCACGGGTTTCTCCGGCTTGACCTCGCGGCGCTGGCGGGGCTGGGTGTCGGTCGATCCGGGCGGGCGCCCCTGCCCGGGCTGGCCCTTCGGCTCGTCGGCGAACGGGTTCTGGCCGGTACGGGCTGGAGGACTGCCGGTGGCGTCGATGCCGAAATCCTCCGGCGTCATCTGGCCGTTCTGGGCGAAGATCTTCTTGACCGCCTCCTTGGTGTCGGAGTTGAACGGGCCGACCTTCGGGGGCAGGTTGTCGTTGGAGCGCATGCGGGCCTCGCGGCGGGTGCGGACCCGCTCGATCTCGGGGATCAGGCCGAAGCGTTCTTGCAGGGCCTCGTCGGAGATCAGGCCGCGGTCGGACAGGTCGATCAGCAGCCGCTGCTGGGCCGCCTCGTCGGTCAGGGTCTGCTGATCGAAGACCACCTGGGCGGGCAGCCGGAAACCCATCGCCTGCTGGACGATGCGGATCTCGTTGGCCCAGAAGCGGACCAGCAGGTCGCGCCCGTACTGGAGCCGTTCCACCAGCGTTTGCAGGCTGATGAAGTTGTTGCCGAAGCCGCCGGGGGCGGGCAGTCCGGTCAGACCCGGGGGGATGCCCAGTCCGGCGAAGATGTTGTTCAGGATCGGGCGGTACTTCTCCTCGCCGAGGAACTTGGAGATGTCGGTCGAGGTCTCCTGAAGCTGGAGTTCCGGCCCCCAGATCAGGTCGATGGAGCCGCCGCCGACGTTGTTCATCAGCATGTCGGCCAGCCGGGCGATCGCCGCCTCGGTCGGCAGGATGCGGTGGTCGAGCGAACCCAGCTTCCACAGACGGATATAGGAAACCGCCCCATCCAAAGCCGCCAGATCAGCCAGCTTCATCTTGCGGAGCATGATCAGGTCTTCAAGGATGGCGTAGGTCATGGGGCGTGCCCAGACCTGCCAATCGTCCCGCTTGTAGTAGATGGCGACCGTCTTCTCGGGCGGCAACGGGATGAGCTTGCCACCCTGGCGGGCCAGGTTCAGCACCTCCCGGGGCAGCTTGGTCAGCATCTGCTTCTCGATGGTGACCTCGGGCTTCTTGATCTTCTTGCTCACCATCTCGGAGACGCGCACCCCGTAGCGGAAATACTTGGTGCCGAGGAAGGGAGCCAGCTCCTGGCCGAACACGTCGACGGAAAGTGGGTTGAAGATCGTGTACTCCCACGGGATTTCCATGGGGTCGGGGGCCTTGGCGATGTCCGGCCTGACATCGGCGGCCTTGCCTTTTTGCAGGGCGGCGGCGTCCTCGTCGGCGAGGCGGGCCGTCGAACGCTTGATGACCACATTCCCGGCCCGGAAGAGCATGTTCAGGATGCGCTCGGTGCGCTCCTTGCCGTTGACCTTGTTGAACCACTCCTTGAAGAACTTCTCGATGCGGGGGTTTGGGTGGACTAGGTCGATGCCCTGGCAGGCGAACTCGCTCATCATGTCGATGATGTTGCGGACGATGCCGATCCGGTCGTAGGCCTGCATGCAGGCGCCGATGATGTCGACATCCTTGGTCGGGATCTGTTCGCCGGGGCGGAAGAAGTCGTAGTCGCGGCGGTCGAAGCCCTCCCGCACCGACACATTGGGCTGGCTGATGTTGCGGAAGGTGTTGCCGGCGGTGGTCCGGTGCTGGATCACTTCGCCATCCCGATAGGCCTGGTCGGCCTGGTCGGCGGTGACGAACAGGGGCTTCTTGTCGCTCATTGTGATTGCATTCCCTATGCGGTTGGGTCTGCTAGTTCTACACCGTCACGACCCACCGCCGCCCCGTAGTCGCCCCGGGTCGCCTCGACGAACCAGGAGGGGCCGATGTACAGGTCGCCGTCGGCGTCCTTGATGTCGGCGGCGAAGCCGCCCACCGGGTGGTATTCCTGCGGGGCCTCGGTGCGCTGGATGTCCCGGGCGATGGAGTTGGCCATCAGCAGGGCCGAGTAGCGGTCCTTGCGCTGCTTGCCCGCCTTGGAGCCGGGCAGCTTGGCCCCGGGCACGTCCCACCGGTCCCGCCCCCCGGCGGTCGCCGTGTGGACGATGGAGGCCAGTTCGTCCTTCAGCTCCTCGATGTCGACGACCGCGTCCTCCAGCGTGTCGTACAGGCTGATCTCGTCCCCGTCCTCCAGCACGATGCGCCCGGCCGCCTTGTCCTCCTCGTAGGCCAGGCCGAGGGCGGCGGTGTCGAAGGCGGGCAGCAGCAGCACCTTGTCCTCCAGATCCTTGCGCAGGCCGTGGTTGGCGTCGACGATCCACTTGCCGTCGGCGAAATTGATCATGCGGATGATGTGCAGCCCCGGCTTGCCGTCGGAGTCCTTGTACTTCTTCGGGTCGGGATCGACCTCCCGCCAGAGGGGCATCTCGCCGTCCTTCAGCTTCTCCAGGTCGTGCAGCGACTCCTCCACCGTCACGCCGCCGCCCTGCGAGTCGATCCCCAGCACCTCGACATTCGGGAAGGCCAGCATCAGTTCCCGCAGCTTGCGGGCGCAGAAGGCGTAGAAGTTCTGCTCCTTGACAACGCCCCGCTTCAGCCGCTCCTTGTGGCTTTTCCGGTTGGTCGTCCAGCAGTGGACCAGCCGCCTGTGGTCGGGATAGAGAGCCAGCACGACGACGGAGAAATGGTCTCGCTCGGAGGCCGGGTCGACGGCGATCACATGGGGGACATCATCGCCCAGCAGCGAGGCCGAGAACTCAATCACCTCCTCGTTGATCTCGATGGGGCTGTCCGGCCTGCCCACCACGCACGACTCGATCAGGCTGCGCTTGAAGAAGCCCTCGGAGTCGGTGGCGAAGGAGGCCCCGAACTCGATCATGTAGTTGCTCTTCGACAGCGTGGCCCGGGCCGAGGAGATCTGCTTCTCGTCCATGAAGCCGCGGGGCAGCATGTCCACGGGGATGCGGATGATGGAGAAGTCCCGCCAGTCGAAGCCCTCGGGCACGGGGCCGTCGAAGATCTCCTCCAGCTTCTTCCTGTCGCCGCAGCTCTCAATGAACGCCTTGTAGGTCTTCCAGGTCTTGTAGAAGTGGTTGAACGAGTAGTAGGCGGTGCCGGAGATGATGTTCTGGTTCGACCGCATGGTGCGGGCCTCGGCCTTGTTGTCCTCCTCGGTCCACTGCCCCAGCTTCTTCAGCAGCTGAACCCTGGCCTGATGCCGTACTCCGGAGGCCGGGTCGGCACTCACCGAAGCGAACCCGCGGACCACATTCTGGTAAATGTCCTCGGGAACCGACGCAAATTCGTCCACCACAATGTAATTGGCACGCTGACCGCGAATTTTCTCGCCGTTGCCCAGCGGGATTGCGATGCCGACCGAATCGCCGATGATCATCTCGCAGCGGTCAACGTCCCGCCTCGGCCCCTGCTCACGGCCCGCCCGGCCCTTGCCGGTGCCGCACAGGTCGCGCAGGATCGCCCCGTCGGCCCAGACCTTCTCCATGTACTCGAAGATCACCTTCGACTGCCGGAACGAGGCGCCGATGACCGCCACCTTGGAACCCTGCGTGAAGACGAGCCGCAGCATCGAGTACAAAGCCAGGATGAAGGACTTGCCCAGACCACGGGAACCGATCAGCATCGGAAACGGCCGCGTCCAGAGTTCCCGCAGGATCACATGCTGGAACGGCATGATGTCGATGCCCATCAGCAGCTTGCAGGTGAACGGGAAATAGTTCGGATCCCGCATGATGCGAATCAGGTCTTCCGGCTGGATCTCGCGGTGCCCGATTCCGCGCAGGGGGTGCGCGGCGTCGACAGGAAGAGAGATCAGGCCCTCCAACTGGTCCACCGGGGTAGTGGGGGTGACATGCGCGATGTCACTCTCGGACAGG
>JBEGWF010000128.1:0-14528 GCA_041177965.1 Verrucomicrobiota bacterium
CTTCTGAAGGATCGGGTGATCGTGGGATCCCATCAGACCGGTCTCCTGTGCCTGAAGATCGCGCGCGACGGGGACCGGTGGACGGTGTCCGAGGTTTGGAACTCCAAGGAGGCCGCCCCCAACTTCTCCTGCCCGGTCGTGGTGGGCGACCGCCTCGTGGGACTCGGGCCCGATCGACAGGTGGCCTGCGTGGGTCTGGACGACGGCAAGGTCCGGTGGATGCAGTCGGGCTGGGTCTCGAGTGCCGCCGACAAGGCCCATGCGGGGTTCATCGCCGTCGGGGACTCCAGGGCGCTCATGCTGACCGACGCGGGCGAACTCATCCTGTTCGACGCCGGCGGTGAAGCCGCCCGCGAACTCGGTCGAGCGCAGGTGGCCGGGGTGAACTGGTGCAACCCGGCGCTGTCCGGCGGGCGTCTCTACCTTCGCGACGGACTTCGCAATGCCGGACGCTGGATGTGCGTGGACCTGGGTCGATGACCCGGTTCCCCGGACTTCCCGTCCGTGACAACGCCTTGCGGGCGCAGGCCCTTGCCCCAAGCTTCCCGAGGGCAACTCCCTGTGCTATGGATCGCCCTCGGAATCCGTTTTCCAAGCCATGAGCCCGATTTCCCGTCTCCGTCCGACCGCCATCGCCATGCTGTGCCTGCTGGTCGGCCTCGTGATGTCGATGCACCCGAGTCTCCAAGGGGCCACCGGGACTCCCGGATCGGTGGCGATCTTCCTCACCGCACCTGCCGCAGGCTCACGGCACCCGTTGGCACCCCTGACCCTCGAGGCCGTGGCCGTCGATCCGTCCGGCGGCCCGATCACGGTGGTGGAGTTCGCGGCCAACGGCGCCGTGATCGGCCGATCCGACCGCAGCGGAGACCTCTTCGCGACGGTCATCGGACTCAAGGTACCCCATCGGGCCCTCTGGCCGTCGCCGACCGCAGGCACCCATGTGCTGGAGGCCCGCGCCCTGCGCGGCTCCGTGGTGTTCGCCCGCTCCGAACCGCTGCGGGTCGTCGTGGAAGAGATGGCTCCCCCGGTGGACCCACCCATCGATCCACCGACCTCGGAGGAGGTCCGCGTCGAACTCGGGGTCCTCGACCCCACGGCCATCGAATCCGATGCCCAGGACCTCGTGACCTTCGAATTCCGCAGGACGGGCGACGTGTCGAAGCCCTTGCGTGTCTTCTTCAAGACCGGCGGCACGGCCGAATGGGGTTCCGATTTCCGGATCATCCCGGGAGGGCTCCAACCGGAACCGGTCGCCGATCCCGCCCTCTTCCCCTGGGTCCAATCGGTGGTCATCCCGGCGGGATCGGCCATCGGAAAACTGGCCCTCGCCCCGATCGCCGACGCCCGGGCCGAGGAGAATGAGACCCTGGTGCTGGCCGTCATCCCGCCCCTCGACGGATCGACTCCCGGCAAGGAGCCCTCGGTCTATCGGCCGGGAGCAGGGTCCATGGCCCGGGTGCAGATCCTCGAAGGGTCCCGTCCGCCCGCCACCGATGCACCGTGGGTGGCGCTGCGAAGCCTTCAGGCCTCGACCTCCGAGCCCCATCCGCTGATCCGGGTCCGCCCCGGGGTGTTCGCCGTCCAGCGCAAGGGCTCGCTGGCGGCCCCCTTGAGGGTCCGCTATGCGGTCGGCGGCAGCGCGCAGAACGGCGAGGACTATCCATTGCTCGACGGCGATCTCACTCTCGGGGCCGGAGAGGCCGAGGGGCAGATCGTGGTGCCCGCGCTGGCCGACGCCCTGGCGGAGAAGGATGAGACGGTGGTGTTGAAACTGCTCGACGATCCCGCCTATCGGATCGATCCCCAGGCGGCCTGGGCCGAGATGACGATCACCGACAGTCCCGTGGCGTCCAAGGCCGTCCTCAACCTCACAGCCCCCGGCCGGGGAGAGATCCTCCAGGTGGGCACCGAGTGTACGATACGCTGCGTGGCGGTGGATCCCGAGGGGTACCTGCCGGCGGTGGAGTTCCGGGCCAATGGCCGATCCATCGGCCGGTCGAAGATCGAGTTCTTCCGGGCCCCGGATCCCGGGTCCCGGATCGACCATGGCGTGGTCTGGAAGGTGGATATCGCCGGCCCGATCCTGTTGGAGGCGGTGACGGTCGATGCGCGGGGTGTGACGTTGTCCTCGGAGCCGGTGATGATCCTGGGGCGATCCCCGTCCGAAGGGGCCGAAGCGCGACTGCATCCCGCCGATCGGGATCCCGGTGACCTGAAGATCTCGGAGCCCGAGTGGATGACCTTCGCCAAGCACTGGCGTCATGGCATCCCCACGTCCACGGACGCCCGTCCGGTGGCGGTGGATGTGCTGACTCGGGCTGGATTCCTCTGGCGCTCGGGAGGGGGCTACCGTTTCGATGCATCCCTGGGTGAATCGACCCTGGCTTGGCAACCGAGCGACCCCGCCCAGGAACCATCCCTGCCACCCGCACTGCTGCAACCGGGCATCCCGCCCATCCTGGGCAGCAATGGCACTCCTGAGCGGGCCAACGGGTCCTACGCGCTGGCGGAGCGGTTGGAGGGCGACTCGGGCTTGTCGACATGGACGATCCACCTCGGTGCGGCGGCCGGCACCCGGTGTCAGGCCGTGGAATTGCTGCTCGGACCCGGAGCCCGATGGGTGGCCGCGTCCGACGATGGCCAGTTCGATCCGGCCTCCGGAACGCTGCGCTGGGGCCCGTTCCTCGATGACCGGGTCCGGAAACTGAAGGCGACGGTCTCGGACCTGGTGTTCCCGGCCTTGCCCGGGATCGCCTCGTTCGACGGCGACCGCCAGCGGATCGCCTCGGCGCTCCCGAAGACGTCCAGCAGCGGAACCGATTCACCGACTCCGAGGCTCGCCGCCCTCCAGAACTCGCCACTCGGGGATGCGCGGATGGTGCTCATGGGCGGCGCCCCTGGTACCCAGTGGGATCTGGAGGTGTCCGAAGACATGGCCACCTGGCGCCGGATCGGCAGACTCGAAATCACCGGGGCATCGATCCTGCAATCCGACACCGACTCGGCGGCATCACGGCAACGGTTCTATCGCGTCGTTCCCCGAACCCCTTGATCGGACGGGAAACCGCATCCGTCGCAAGCAATCGCATCCGTCGCGAGCGATGCCCGTCGGCTGCGGTGGATCGGAGCCCGATCCGGATCCGTACGGTGCATGGACCGACCATGATCCGTGATGGACCCACGCGACCGAGTCGGTTCACCAGCACTCGAGTCCTGGGAACAGCCGCACCGATGGTCCTCTCGCGCTCGCCATGAGGCAGCGCGGTCGCTTCGGGCGAAGTCTCCTCCGACTCACGGATGCTGTTCGCGCGGCTGGTAGCCCCGGTGCCAGGTCAGCCTCCAGAGACGATCCAACGGCGTGGCCTCGACATGCCCATCGACCATCACGAAATTGACGGCCCCGGGGAGCTTGGAACCCGCGGTCACAGGGACCACGCCCCTGAAGGACGATCCGTGAC
The DNA here is from genome assembly GCA_041177965.1 of Verrucomicrobiota bacterium. Classification (GTDB taxonomy): domain Bacteria; phylum Verrucomicrobiota; class Verrucomicrobiia; order Limisphaerales; family UBA9464; genus SXXZ01. The sequence continues at coordinate 3,462 of JBEGWF010000128.1, forward strand.
GGGAGATGCAGAAGCGCTGCATCATGGCGTCGTTGCCTCCGTTGGCGAGATTCCGGGCGGGTTTGTCGGTGGCTAGGGGCCAGGAGTCGGCCCAATTGCTGTCGCCGAAGATCGGCGTGGTGACGGGAACTTCGTAACTGCTCTCCTTCGCGAAGGCCTTGGTGGCGTCGATCGCCCCTTCTCCCTCGGGCGAATACTGCCAGCCGTTCATGCCGTAACTGCTCTCGAACCCGGTGTTCCACTGCACCGGGCTCTTCACGGGACCATACCAGGCGAGCGTCGCCGTTCCCATGGCCTCGCCGGTGGGGTTGCGGTTGGCCGGGACCGGCGCGGTCGGGCAGATCCGGATCTTGTCGGAGGGCACGTTGTTGGTCCGCAGGACCGCCATCCAGAACTTCGCCGGCGTGTACGCCACGGGGAAGGTTTTGCCCGTGTCGTTGAGGTACATGAAGAACCCGAGGCCCATCTGCTTGAGATTGTTGAGGCAGACCACCGAGGCACCCCGCTGCTTGGCCCGGCTCAGAGCGGGCAGGAGCATGCCCGCCAGGATGGCGATGATGGCGATGACCACCAGGAGTTCGATGAGCGTGAAGCCCCGGACCGGGCGGATCGGGGAACGCGACGGCGACGGACGAGTGGGCTGGTTCATGTCGGGATTCAACGAGGGGTTGCTGAGACGCAGAAGAGGTGCTGGTCGCCCCGCAGGATGAGGCGCCCGTCGGCGGGCACCGGGCTGGCGATGATCCGCTCACCCATGGGGTTCTCGGAGAGCAACCGGAAATCCGACGACACCCGGGCCGCGAAGACCACCCCGTCCTCGCGCGCCGCGTAGAGGATCCCGCCCGCCACGAGCGGCGACGAGTAGTACGGGGCGCTGGCCTTGGGGAAGGCCGCCGTCCAGAGGGTCTTGCCGGAGGCCGGATCGACACAGGCCACCTCGCCGCGATGCCGCAGCAGGTAGGCCCGGCCATCGGCCACCGCGGGGGCCGCGACGAAGACCCCGAGGTCGTGCCGCTCCCAGACCCGATGCGAGCGGCTGACGTCGCCCGATCCGCCCAGGCGGAGTCCGTAGAGATGGGCCTGTCCCGGTCGATCGTCGCGCCCCACCGGCAGCAGGACCAGGTCGCCCTGACGCACGGGCGTGGCGATGGCGGGCCAGTAGGCCGTGCCCGCGGGGTTGAATCCTTCGGCCGTCCAGAGGGTGTGCCCGTCGTCGAGGGCGTGGGTGGTCACATGGTCCGCACCCCAGACCATGACGGCGGGCCTGCCACCCTGATCGATCAGGAGCGGCGTCGCATACCCGTTGTTGTTCTCGGCCGGACCGGTGGACCGACGCGCCACCTTCCATCGGAGGTCCCCGGTCTTCCGGTCGAAGGCGGCGACCCACGATTCGCCGTCGTGCAGGCGGGCCAGCACGACCGAATCACCGGCGACCAGGGGCGATGCGCCCGAATCCCAATAGAGTTTCTCCGGACCGAACCGCTCGGTCAGGTCGTGCTTCCAAAGCACCCGGCCCTCCAGATCGAGGGCGGCGAAATGGCCACTGCGGAACAGCACATACACCGCCCGGCCATCGGTCGCGGGCGAGGCGTTGCAACTCGAGGCCAGCGAGCGGTGCCGGGGATCGGAGAGGGAGCCCAGGGCCGTCTCCCAGAGCTTTCGCCCTTGCAGGTCGTAGGCCAGCACGGCGTCTTGGCCGGCCGAGGGCGAGGTGAGGAGGATGCGTCCGCCCGTAACGATCGGGGTGGAGGTGCCCTTGCCGGGCAAGGCGGCCTTCCACGCCACCGAGTCGAGCGTCCACCGCTCGGGGAAACGCCCTCCGGAAAGACCGCCCTGTGCCGAGGGACCCCGCCAGGCGGGCCAATCGCCGGACTCGGCCGCCGCCATCGTCCCCACCACCCAACCCACCGCGATCCAACCCGCCGCAAGCGCCGCGCCGACCAAGGGGATCCGTGCCAAGGAACTCCGAACGGGGAAAGCCATGGAAAGAGGCTAGGCATTCCCACCCAGGATTGCCAGCCCGGAAGGATTCAGCGGGCCGGAGCTTTCGGATCCGTTCCAACGTCGCGGGACGGAACCGGCCTTCGGTCGGTGCCCATCAGGCGCAGGGTCCCGAAATTGTTCCGCTGCGTGCGGGTCTTCGGGGCCCCGGCCCACCATTGCTCGTGGTGGAAGCTCCCGAACTGGCCCCGCCCGTCTTCCGGTCGATCGAGGTCGCCAACGGCGAGGTTCAGACCGATGGCCACCGGACCCGATTCGGGCGCATAGCACCGCCCCGTCGCCACCTCGATGCAGGGATCGAAGCGGATCGACCATTCCACCGTGTAGCCACGCCCACCGGGCCGGAGCCGGACCGCGGCCCGCTGGTCCCCGGAATGGATCCACCGCTGATAGTGGCTCCACGCGGTCGGAGAGGTGCGGGGTTCGCCCTCCAGGAGTCCACCCGAACCGATGCCTCCCAATCGCGATTTGGTGGCATTGCAGACCATCTGCCAGGATCCGCCATCCCCATCGACGCCCCGGTCTCCGACGGGCCCTCGCCGCGCATCGATCAGGATCTCCAACCCGTCACCGAACCACGGGAATCCCTCGCGACTCATCTCGTGGGCGCGGGGGTTCTCCGAAGGCAGCCAGCGCGGCGTGTCGATGCCGTAGAGACGGTCGTCGGTGATCTCGAAGGCGAAATGCAACCGCTCCCGGTCGTGCTTGACCCAGGCCCGCAGCGCGAGGTCGTCGGGGTCGCGGACCGGGGAGAACTCGGGCACCCAATCGAGGACCCCGGAAAGGGGGGTGGCGTCGGACCATTCGCCGGGTGCCAATACGCCATCGACGACCGGGGTGGTTCCGAACCAGGAGGTCGCCGTCGGTTGGCGGATCAGGGGCGCAGAGACTGACACCCCCGACCCGGGAACGGTACGGCAGCCCCAGCCCAAAAGGGCGCACGAGGCAAGGGCCGCAGCCTGGATCACCCGGGAGTTCATGGTCGGGGCCCGAGGATCTTCCGTCGCCGTCGGCCGCCTCGCTTAGCGAGCCGTCTGCATGCGCTCGTACTGGGCCACCGCCGCCTTGGCGCGCGCGTCGCCATTCTGGGCCATGGCGTAGATCTCCTGCATCACCGAGGCGATGCTGTCCTGCAGGGCCATCCTCTGCTCGGGGGTCATCACCGGTTGGGCCCGGAGCAGTTGGAGGCGCGTCACGGCATCCTCCATCTTCCCCGACTTGAAGTCGGCGATGGCCTGCTTGACCTGTTCGGCGGGCGCGGGACCGGGCGTCGCCTCGGACCCCTCGGCCGGCGCGGCCGGGGCCTTGTCGAGGGCCGCCGCGGATTTCTCCAATTCGGCGACGGGATCCTCCTTCTTGCAGGCGGTGGCGACGGACACCAGGAGGACCAGGGCCAGCGACGCGGGACGACGAAGAATCATCGGTGCTTGAGAAAGAGTTCCGTGTCAGCGGCCGTTGGGGGTGGCCGGGTTGCACCACAGGCGGTTCTTGGTGGCGAGGTTGCCCTCGGCATAGAACACCTTGGTCTTGAGGTACTCGGTGTGTCCATCGACCACGCCCACCGTGGTGCCGATGGTGTGGACCCGGGTGATGCCCTCGGCCGGGCTGCTGGAACCGTCGTTGAAGTCACCGGGGTTGGTCTCGAGCGCCTGCCACATGATGATGGCGTTCGGGTCGAACTGGGACGATTTGTACGAGCCCGGGGAAATGCCTCCGAAGCCGCAGACCGCTCCGTTCATCAGATAGCTGGACATCTTCTGGGAACGACTCTTCCACGCGGGCTTGTTGGTTCGATCGGCGGGGCAACGGAACACGGCCGGGCTGCCGATGTTGGCGTACAGGAGTCCCGTCTCGTAGGCCTTCGCCTGATTGGTGCTCCACCGGGCCGACGTGATGTCCGGCGGGGATCCCAGCGTCGCGTCATAGAGCCAACCCTTGCGCAACCAGGGCGAGTTCCAGTTGGGCTCCGGCAGGTAGTCGGCCGAATCACCCACGTACATGTGGGAGGCCAGCGTGATCTGCTTGACGTTGTTCTGGCACTGGATGGTGATGGCCTTCTCCTTCGCCTTGGCGAGGGCCGGCAGCAGCATGCCTGCCAGAATGGCGATGATGGCGATGACCACCAGCAACTCGATGAGGGTGAATGCCGCGCGGCGGCACGGGGTGTGCGGTTGGGGATTCATGGGCTGGACTGGAGTTCGACCACCCGGACGAGGCGCGGTCGTCTGGATGACCGGGGTTGAGGTGATTCGAACCGGAACCCCGACCGAGTCAAGGTTTTACGCGAAGTTGGGCGAGATCATCGGGGAAACGCCTCCCCCGGAGCCGGGAATCCGGACCAGGGGAGGCGTCGGAGCCGAGCCAGAACGTTCCGATGGCCGGACTCACGGATTCCGGAAAGGCAACCACCAGGCCCCTGAAACACCGCGGGCCACCCAGACCCCCTCGCGGGTCGGGGTACCGAGGCTCGACCGCTGGAGCCACAGGCTGCACGGCCGCTCGCCGATGCCGAGCACCGAGAGCGGGTCGCCTCCACCCACCAGGACGAGCGTCCCGTCGCCCTCGCCCAGCAGCGCCCCGTCGAACTCCAGGAACCGGCTCACGCTGAAGCCCAGCTTCATGGCCGGTGAGGACACCGACAGCACGCCCGAGGCATCGAGGCTCCAGGTTTCGAGGGCCGCGCCCTGGTGGACGGCGACGGCGATGCGGCCATCACCCAGCACGGCCACCGGACGGCCCCCGAGTTCGGGGAGCTCCCGCTGGTCGATGCGGGCGGCCTTCATGCCGTCGTAGCCCAGGGCCTGCAGGCCGACCGAGGTCAACCCCTTGGAGTCGCTGGACTCGACGCGGCAGTAGAGCACCGCCCCTCCATGCGAAACCCCGATCAACGACCCCGGCAACGGCGTCGGGTCGCGCAGCACCGGCTCGGAAGCGTCGGCCGCGTCGAGCACGCGCAGTTGGTGATCGGTCACCCAGCTGCCCTGGGTTTCCCACCACGGAAGGGACACGGCGGCCGGGGATTTGTTGGTCGAGGCGGGCACCCATTGGGACCGGGCCACCGAAACGAAGACCTTGCCGGTGTGCACCGACGGGGTACCGACCGAGACCCCCTCTCCGAGCGGATATTCTCCGACGAAGACCGGGCGATCGCTGCGGGTCACATCGGCGACCAGCCATCGCGGGTCTCCGCCCCAGAACCGACCGAACCAGTCCGGAGCGATCCTGAGGTCACCGCCGACCATCGCGCCGCCGACCATGGGCCTGGCCCACATCCAGATCGGCCACGAGGCTCCGCCCTCGGGTGCCCAGACCAGGGACCTGGGGGTCGGCCAGAGCGCCGTGTACCGGCCCCAGCCCGCGGCCGAGACCTTGGACGGGGCCGATCGTCCCACCACCTCGAGCTTGTCGCCGGCCACGGAAACCACCTGGAGCAGGGTCTCGCCCGGGATGGAGGTCCAGAGTTCGTTGGTGGTCCCCGGGTTCTCGACCCTCGATGTGTCCGGTCCCCGGTGCAGCAGGTACAGGAGACCATCGCGGAGATCCGCGCCCACCACGGGCAGGTTGGTGAGGGTCAGCGTCGCCAACGTGGCGTCGGGATCCGAGGCCGGTCCGATCCGAAGGCGCGGTGCGGTCTGCGCCTGGAGCGACATGTCCCAGGATCCGTTGGACAATTGGATCAGGCGGTCGCCCAGCACGAACAACCGGTCCACGGAGTCGGAGAGGGCGAGCACCGATCGCACCTCGGGACGGTCGCGATCGACGATGGAGGCCGACACCAGCTCACCGCCGGACAGGCTGAGCACATGGTCGTCGCGCAGCATCGCACGACGGGCGGCCGAGCTGTGGTCGATGGTGCCGCGAAGTTTCAGGGAATCGCGGGTGTAGTCGAGCAATTGGACCCCTTGGAACCAGCCGTTGGTCCCCTTGCGCCCGTGCCAGGGCAGCAGCACCAGGCCGGCCTCGGAGAGCACCCGGAAGGCCTTCTCGTCGGCGTTGGCCTCGCTCCAGGACCATCCGTCGCCCAGGAACACCTTGTCGGCCAACCGGGGCGCCTCCGCCTTGGAGACGTCGAAGAGCGAGACGGCGGCCCGGCCCTCCTCGACCCCCATGGCCAACAAGCGGTCGCCCATGGGCTCGATGTAGGTGGACCAACCGGGCACCTTCAGTTCCCCCCGGATGGCCGGGGCCTTCGGATCGGACAGGTCCACGATCCAGAGCGGGTCCACCCTCCGGAAGGTCACCACGTAGGCCCGGTCGCCATCGTAGCGGGTGGCGAACACCGATTCATTGGTCACCAGGTTCAGTCGGGCCAGACGTTCGGGCTTCGAGGGGTTCTGCAACGAGAAGGTCTCGAGGGTGACGATCGTGGGATCGACCACGCCGGTGGAGCGCCAGCGGGCATCGATCTGCGAGACCACGGTCAGCACCTCGCCTTGGACGCCGAACTTGAACTTGTCGGCGACACGCCCGGCGGTGCCGAAGGTGCCCAGTGGGCGGATGTTCCCGGAGGGATCGGAGAGGTCGTACACGGTCACCCCGTAGGTCGGGGGCAGGATCTCCTTGGGGTTGGACGGGTCGACCACGCCCCCGACATCGCGGGTGATGGCGACGAACAACCGCGTGTCGGTCGCATGGATCGCCTGGACGATGGCCTTGGACTCCACGGTCGATCGCAGGACCGGTTGGACGGGGTTGGAGAGATCGAGGGCGCTGACCCAGGTGAGCGATTCGAAGACCGAAGGCCCCTGCGGATCGGAAGCCGACACCGGCCGGTTGGTCCATCCCTGGCTGGCAACCACCAGGGTGTTGCCGATCAACCGGCTTTCCACGGGATGGCCCGGCAGCGCCACGGTGGCACCCGCCTGCGGACCACGATCGGTGGCATGGACGAGCAGCACCTCGGTGGCGTCCCAGCGGCATTCGGGTTGGGTCAGCAGGGCGAGCCATTCGCCGGAATCGGCCTTGGCCGGCAGCACATACATCTGCTCGCCCTGGGCGACGATCGGCAGGATGCCGCGCAGGGTCGGCGCGGCAGGACGGGCGACATCGATGACCTGGAGGCCTCGCTGCTGATTGAAGAAGTAGAGGCGGTCGCCCGAGAACTTCCAGATGTCGGACTCCTGGATCGTCGTCTCGGCGGTGATGGAATTGCGGTCGGCGACGGCCTGGCCCGGGACCGCCATATCGCCCCCCTTCGTGGCGTTCTCGACATTCGACGGCAGTGTGGGGCTGATCTGCGGTCCACCGGTCTGGGCGCCCTGGAAGAACCGTGAAGGAACCCCCAGCGAAGCGGCATCGTCGGTGACGATCCGGAGCACCTCACTGGACTCGGCGGCGGGCACCGTCATCGTGACCTCGGACGCGTCGTTGGTGGGATTGAGGACGGCGCGGGGCTTCCAAGTGCCACCGCCCAGGCGGGGTCGCGATTCGAGGGTGATCCGGCGGACGCCGGCGGGAACCTGGACGGTCACCGCAAGGTTGGTGTGGACCGTGCGGAGGCCGGAGATGCGGGCCCCACCTCCGGTCCGGGGCGACTGTTGGGCCCGGGCCAACGGGATCGTCATGGCGGCGAAAACCGCCGCAAGGACGGCCAGGCGGCGGGCCGATGCGAGGAGGGTTGGCATGGTTGTCATCGTTGGATGGTATATGGACGTATGGACGAGGAAAGCGGGTTCGGCACCTCTCAAGGCCTGCCGAGGCCCGGGAGCAAGGGATTCTGGCCCGAACCGACCACGGGACCCGTGGGTTGCATCGAGCCGCCGACCGGTTCGAGGGACATGAAGAGTCCCTCCGCGGAACCGCGCTCGAAGGTGACGACCGAGACGGGGCTGGTGGTGGCCCCTAGCACACCGAGGCTCGACACCGATCCGTCGGCGGCGCGGCTCCACAGTTGATACTGTCCGCCCGCAGGAGCCGTCGGAACCGCCACCGCGTGGACACCGGAATCGGGGGCGCTGAAGACGATGGGGCTGATCGTGCCGGCGCCCGGATTCACCGAGCCCGGAATTCGGCTCACGGGGCTCGTTGGGCTCGTGGACGGATCGAGGCCGGAGACGAACGGAGCGCCGGCGATGGAGGCGATGCCCGGGGCCGCGGCCGCATTGGCGAAGTCGGACGGGGCCGGCTGCGCGGGCAGCAGGGTGACCTTGCCCACGGCCTCGACCCCGGGAGCGCCCCCCGGACCGGAGGCTCCCAGAGCCGCCATCCGATCGATGCCCTCCTGGGTCGAAGCTCCCGAGGAGCCCGTGTTCAGGGCCAGAGCCATGCGCTCGCCCGCGAGTCGTGCCAGGGATTGGGCCAAAGACGTCGAGGGTCCATCGGTCCCGCCCGGGGCTCGGGTGAGGCCATCGAACGATCCCGTCGGCAGACTGGCGGCGAGGCCGGGTTGACCGAGAGAGAAGACATGGAGGCGGGTCACTCCCGAGGGGATCAGGGTCACCTGCTGGATCCGTTGGCCCAGTTCGGCGATCCGGGCATTGAGCCCGCGGATCCGGCCCTGCAACTCGGCGTTCTCGGTCTCGAGAGCCTGCAGGGCGCGCAGGCCCTCATCGCGGTCGGCACCCGCCGCCGGAGTTGTCGCGACGGACGACAAGGCCCCCGTCCGGGAGGCGGCCGATCCCGATGCGAGGGCGGACTCCGGCCCAGGGGCTTCGCCGGCGCCGTCAACAGACGTCCCTGAGGGGACGCCCAACGCACCGGTTCCCGTGGCAAGGCCTGGAACCTCACGGCCGCCACCGACCCGCGCGATGCGGGCCATCCCGTCGATGGACCACCAGGAGTGAAGCACCGCTCCCAGAATGAGGCAGGCAGCCATCGCCGCCAACCTGGGCGCCCACCGGAGGATCGGTTGGGGAAACAGGAGCACCTGGGCACCATCCATGCGGGTGCGCTCCAGGATCTTGCCCCACACCCGCGCCGGGGCGACCGGGGCCGGCTCGCCGAAGACCTCGCTTTCGAGGGCGGACTCCAGGCCACGAAGGGTTCCGCGCAGTTCGGCGTCGCCCCGAAGCTGCCGCTCGAAGTCGCGCCGGTCGGGCTCCGACATGAGACCCAGCACGTAGAGGCTGGCCTGCTCCTCGGAGAGGCTCTGGCTGTTGGAATGCGGGTCAGTCATGGCGTTCTAGAAGTTTGAGGCGCAGGGCGATCATGCCTCGCCGGATCCGGGCCTTGATGGTGCCCAGGGGTTCGCCGGTGGTCCGCGCGATCTCCTCCTGGGTGCAGCCCCTGTAGAAGGCCAGCTCGATCGCCCTGCGCTGGGCCTCGGGTAGGGAACCCAGGGCCGAGCCGACCCGGACCGACTGCTCTTCGGCCTCGACCCTGGAGGAGGAGGTGTCGTCGAAGGCGGCGTCGGAGGAGGCGTAGGCCTGGAATCGATCCGCACCCGCCGTGCGGCGGGCTCGTTGCCGAAGCCGATCGAGGGCCAATCCCCGGGCGATCATCATCATCCAGGTCAGCGGCCCCGATTTGGAGGCGTCGTAGCGCCCGGCCCGACGCCAGATCGCGACGAAGGCGTCCTGCAGGACCTCCTCGGCATCGGCCGCGTCGCCGAGGATCCGTTGGACGAACCGGAGCAATGCGCCGCCCCTCCGCCGGTACAAATCGGCCAAGGCACCCGCCTGACCATCGGCCACCTGAGCCAGCAGACGGACGTCATCGCCGGTGTCCAGTCCGTCGATCGCACTGGACCGGAGCGCGGCACCGCCCGGGAACGGGATCGGTGGGCGGGATTCGGGTCGCGGGTGCATCGGGGCGGGCCTCTTTCTGCGATCCTATCCGCAACCGCACGGATTTTGGATGCAGGGATTTTGTTTTTCGCCGCTCAACTCGCCACTTCCGTCCCCTGGTCATCATCGGGTCGCAGGACACTTCCGAGGCCTGCGGACGGTTTCAGGATGCGCCGAAGCACCTGTGGGAGGACCTCCGGAAGATCCTCGGCGATCAATCCGGGACCGGCCAAACGGCCGCATTCGAGGTGCAGACGAGCGGCGACCTCGCCCGCGGAGAGCGGATCCATGCCGCGGGCCATCAATCCGGTGCAGAACCCGGCGAGGACGTCCCCGGACCCGGCGGTCGCCAACCACGCGGCCGAACCGTCCCCGGGGGCGTCCACCGGTCGCAGCGTCCCGTCGGGCGAAGCGATCCGTGTCCGGGGTCCCTTCAGAAGCACCGTGGCCCCGCATCGACGGGCGGCCGACCGCACCGCTTCATCGCGACGGATATCGCGGCGGATATCGCCATCGACACCATCGACACCATCGACGCCAGCGGCCCCACCCATCCCGGTAATACCCGAGACACCGGAGATACCGGCGGACCGGTCCGACGGATTTCCCTCACCGGGCCCTCCCTTGACGTGTCCCTGGTCTGGCGCGGTGGCGCCGATCGCCGCCGCGAGATCGGGGAAGATCCGGGCGAATTCACCGGCATGGGGGGGCAACAGACATCGGGGGTGCAGAAGCCTGAAGAGTTCCTCGGGACGGGCTGCGAATGCCGTCAGCGCATCCGCATCGAGGACCGTGGCGAGGCCCAGACCCAGCGCGACTGGGACCAGATCACGGGCTCGTGAAGCGCCCAGGCCTGGTCCCAGGCAAAGGGCGCTCACCCGTGGATCCCGGCAGAACTCCAGGAGATCGGAGGCTGAATCGACCCGAGTGAGCATCACCGCATCCAACCGGGCCGCATTCTCCATCAAGGCCTCGCCCGGGCATCCGACCGTCACCAGACCGGCACCCACACGAAGAGCTCCTCGGGCCGCCAACCGCCCCGCCCCGCCTCGTCCGATCCCACCCACCAGCACCAGCGCATGCCCATGGCTGTACTTGTGCCCCCCCGCCGCCTTGTCCAATTCCCCCCAACCCTTCTGCATCCGCCCACGATAACCGACCCACCCGCCCCGCCAACCCAAAACATGGTGACAGGTTCATTGTTGTTGACGAACTGGGTGCCCGCAGGCAGTTTCGGACCATGCGAAAGGGGCGCATCAAACTCGAGGGCGGCGTCTACCACTGCGTCTCACGCACCGTCGGCGGTCAGTTCCTGCTCGATGACTCCGCCAAACACCACTTC
>JBEGWF010000129.1:0-11040 GCA_041177965.1 Verrucomicrobiota bacterium
GAAGTGGTGTTTGGCGGAGTCATCGAGCAGGAACTGACCGCCGACGGTGCGTGAGACGCAGTGGTAGACGCCGCCCTCGAGTTTGATGCGCCCCTTTCGCATGGTCCGAAACTGCCTGCGGATACCCAGTCCGTCAACAACAATGAACCTGTCACCATGTTTTGGATTGGCGGGGAGAGGGGCTATCGGTTTGACTCGGGGCCGATGAATTCAAGTCTGACTCCGGCGGGATTGGGGTATCGGATGCCGGCGGAATGGGAGACCCACTCGGGAACCTGGTTGACCTGGCCGCGGCCGGAGGGGATCAGCTTTCCGGACAAGTACGAGACGGTGCCCGATGTGTACGCAGAGTTCATCCAGGCGCTGGTCCGGGTGGAGGCGGTCCATATCAACGTATGGAATGCGGAGAAGGAACAGTGGGTGCGGGGGCTGCTTTCGGAGCGGGGAACTCCGCTGGATCGGGTGACCTTCCACCATTTCCCAGCCTACGAACCCTGGTGCCGCGACCACGGGCCGATCTTCCTGATCAGGGATCGCGACGGGGTCCGTGAGCGGGCCGTGGTGGATTGGGACTACAACGCCTGGGGTGGCAAGTACCCTCCCTTCGATCTGGACGATGCGGTGCCCCGCCACGTGGCCGCATTGCGGGGGTTGCCGCTCTATTCCACCGGCATGATCCTTGAAGGTGGTTCCATCGAGGTGAACGGAGCCGGGACATTGTTGACCAGCGAGGCGTGCCTGCTGAACCCCAACCGGAACCCCGGGCTGGACAAGGCGCAGATCGAGGAGCGCCTCCGCGAATACCTCGGTGTCCGCCAGATTCTATGGCTCGGCGACGGCATCGTCGGCGATGACACGGACGGTCACATCGACGACATCGCCCGGTTCACCGACCCGCGCACCGTCGTGACCGTGGTCGAAGAGGATCCTTCCGACGCCAATCATGACCTTCTCCAGGATAACCTCCACCGACTGCGGTCCATGAAGGATCAGGACGGAAATCCGCTGCGGATCGTGACATTGCCCATGCCCGGAGTGGTGGAGTACGAGGGACAACGCTTGCCGGCCAGTTACGCCAATTTCTACATCGCCAATCGCTGCGTTCTGGTGCCGACCTACCGCCACTCCAACGATGCCAAGGCGCTGGACATCCTCCGCCCGCTATTCCCAGATCGCGAGGTCATCGGGATCGATTCGACCGAACTGATCTGGGGGTTGGGTTCCTTCCATTGCATCTCGCAGCAGGAACCCGCCGGTGGGCGCTTGCCGATCGGCGAGCCAGGATCTGTATGACGGATTCAAGTTTGCCTGGGCTGGGGCGTTAGGGCGGCCGATGACCGCTCCAGAGCGGGACCCGGATCGCTGTGTTCCACGGCTGAACCAAGATGCGGTTTGAGAAATGGGCCACTGTTGAGCCTCGCATCGATAAGTAGCTGGGATGGCGTCTGGAAAACCCAGCAAACACCTGCTTTCGGCCTCAGATGAGAGGACTCCTCACTCGTGCGGTGATCAACAAACCGCACTCATGGCCAAGGGAGCACTGGTGCACCGATCACTTGCAGTGCGCGGATCGGGGCGAGGTTCATGCCGTCTGATCCCGCGTTTCCGTCGGCGTTGGCCGACCTATCTGCGCGTAGCGGTCCCGGTGTTGGCTGCAGATACCGGTCCGGTGGGGGCCATGGGTGCGACGGGCCGGTGCCCCCACGTTCCGGATGCGTTGCCCGCGGGCCGGGTCACCGGTGTCTGGACCGGAGCCGATGCGAACCCACGGTTGCCGACTCCACCGCCGCCCTGGGGCGCGCCCGGGATGGTGGCGAGGGCCGGATTGACCTGGTTCAGTGGCACGCCCCCCGCCGCGAAGAACTGGGACGCCGTCTGCCCGGGAACCACCGTCGGCATCCGCCGTGTCACCCCACGGATACCTTGGGCGAGGGCATGGGTCGTGGCAAGAAGGCCGATGGCCAGAATCCAGGTCGTGCGCATGGGATGGAAATAGGTCCGGAATCCGGAAAATCAAGTTCATTGCCGGAGGAAGTTGAAAGGCGGTACGAAATGGCGCCGCGCAGGCGTCACCGAGGTCAGGGGGCGTCCGGGGGTTGCCGATTGCCGGCGTGTCGGGGTGTCGGCCTGTTGGAGTCCGCCCCGATCGGCGCTTCGGAATCCAAGATTTCCCTTCGGCGGGGCCTTACTCGATGTCCTTGCGGGCCGCCTCATAGACCTCCTTCACCGGTACCCCTGCCATGGCGGCGATGCTCTTGCACGATTCGTACTCCGGAGCCGTTTGGACGACCTTGCCATCCAGCAAACCCCGCTTGACCCGGACGGTCCCGTACGCGGTCTTCACGGCTATGTGATCGCGGTGCAGCTTGCGCCGTTCGGCGATGGTTCTGCGGACTCCGAACGCGGAGGTTTCCAACAGCAGGAGTTCGGTGAACCGGTCTGCGTCGTGCGGTTCGCAGAGCACAGACAGCAGCACGCCGGGTCGGTGCTTCTTCATCTGGATGGGGGTATGGTAGGCGTCGAGGGCCCCGAGCCGCATGGCCTTGTCCAGCACATGTCCGAGGATCTCCCCGGAGATGTCGTCGAGGTTCGTCTCCAGGACGACCACCTGATCGGTCAACCAGTCGTGTTGCGTGGTGGCGCCATCATCCTCGCTGAGGATCGCCCTGAGGACGTTCGGTCGCGTCCGGTTGTTCCGGGTGCCCAGTCCATAACCGATGCGTTGGGCCTGGAGGGATCCCATCGGCCCGAAGGCTTCCGAGAACTCGGCCAGCAGCGCCGCACCGGTCGGGGTGACGAGTTCGTGCGGTTCCTCGCATTGGGTCACGCCGATGCCGCGGGCCCCGAGGATCTCCAGGGTCGCCGTGGTGGGGATTGGGAACCGCCCGTGGGCGCAATTCACGAAACCGGTACCCTCGACAACCGACGCGCTGGTGACGCGGGGCCTGCCCAGAAGTTCGAGACAGATGGTCGATCCGACGATGTCGACGATGGAATCCAGTGCGCCCACCTCGTGGAAGTGCACCGATTCGGCTGGGAGCCCGTGCACCTTGCCCTCGGCGACCGCGACCCGCTTGAAGACGGCGATCGATCGCTCCTTCACCCAGTCGGACAATGCGCTGGCCTGAATCAAATCCCGGATCTGGGAGAATGTCCGTTCTCCGTGCGAGCGATGCCCGTGATCATGCCCGTGCCCGTGATCATGCCCATGCCCGTGATCATGCCCATGCCCGTGATCATGCCCATGCCCGTGATCATGCCCATGCCCGTGATCATGCCCATGCCCGTGATCATGCCCATGCCCGCAGGTTTCGCCCTCGAGATGCACATCGAATTTCACGCCCTCGATCGACGACTTGTGCTTTCGGGCCGAATGCAGGTGGTAGCCTTCCAATCCCAGTTTCCGGAGTTCCCGCTCCAAATCGCGAAACTCGACGCCGAGGTCCAGCAAGGCACCGATCATCATGTCCCCGCTGATTCCGCTGAAGATGTCCAGGTAGAGGCTGCGCATGGAGAACGAGCCTGCCCGGTTCCGGTTCGGGAATCAGGCACAAATGCGGAGACCCCACCGCCGCCGAGTGGATCGGATCTTGTCGAAGGATCACGACGGTCGGCGCGCGCGGAAGGTTTTAGTTCCTTGGCCGGAGCTCAAGGCTCATCGTCCGCTCACGCTCCGGAGAAGATCTGACGACGTTCCTGGGGCGAGACCTCCCGCCACTGCCCCGGGTCGAGGCCGCCCGATTCGAAGTCACCGATGCGGACCCGGACAAGGCGCAAGGTGGGGTGCCCCACCGCGGCCGTCATGCGCCGCACCTGGCGGTTCTTCCCCTCGATCAATTCGATGGCGATCCAGCAATCCGGCACGGATTTGCGGAATCGGATCGGCGGTTGTCTGGGAGCCATCTCGGGCTGCGGGTCCAGCCGCCACGCCTTGGCCGAGCGGGTCCGGTGCCCCTGGATCCAGAGGCCGTTCTCAAGATCCCGAAGTGCGGCATCGCCGGGAATCCGTTCCACCTGCACCCAGTAGGTGCGTCGATGTCCGGCCTCCGGATCGAGCAACCGATGGTTCAGCCCGGCTTCGTCGCTGAGGAGCAGGAGACCTTCGGAATCCGCATCGAGGCGGCCCAAAGGATACACCCTTGGCGGGAAACCGAATTCGGCAAGGGTGCGATGGGGAGATCCATCGCGGGTGAACTGGGAGAGGACCCCGTAGGGCTTGTGGAAGGCGATCAGGCTCAAGAGCGTCTCCAGCCCCCCTCCCGAGGGTCGCGCCGGGTGAAGAGGTTCTTGATCCACATCACACCACCGACGACCGCGGCCACCACCAGTTTCCATGCCTTCTTCAGGAACAGGATCAGGGGTCCGAACAGACCGAACTTCGCCGCAGCCGCAGCGGCACCACCGAGCACCAGGGCGCCGAGACCGTACTGGGCGATGCGGTCGCCCTGGCGGTATTCGGCGTAGGATTCGCCGCTGGAGTATCGATGGCTTCTCAGGATGTCGCGGAACTCGGGCAGCGTCGCTTCGACCCCGGCCCGATCCTCGATCAGTGTGACCTTGGTCACCCCTTTGCGACCCAGGAGGCGGACGTTGTAGTTCACGAACCGGTGGCCGCCGCTTTCGGCCTCGACGCTCCATTCCAGGTTCTTGCTGACGTCGTTGAAATTGGGGGGCACATGCCAACCCACGATGCGGATCGGGGGAGAACCCCGCTCCTCGCGCGTGCGGTTCATCTCCTCGGTGCCGCCCCGGTACGACTCCAGCAGTTGCTCGGCATTCAGGTCCGACTTCTCGTCGTCCTTCACATAGCCGATCTCATCGAACTCGAGGATGACCCACCATTCAGCCCGGGTGTGCATGAGCAGGCCGGTCTCCTGCCCGCTGGGACGGTTGCCGGTGGCCTTCAGGAAGTCCCGCGAGGCCTTGGCCTCCAGGAATCGGAAGCCCTTGGGAATCCGCAGTGTCGCCCGGCCGTCGAGTTGGACCTCGGTGGGACCCTGGACCCAGGGCAACCGGTCGATGCCCGATGCCGGAGCGATGGCGGCTTTACCCGCCGTCTCGCCCTTTTCCTCGGCCTGCAGCGACATCGCGCAGAGGAACAGGGTGATCCAGGGGATGATTCTCCGAAGGAGATCCGGGGGATTCATCGGGAGATTCGGCACGGACGCTGGTGGGCGCGCGGTCACGTTCGCTCAGGGATGGCAGGCGCAGGATCCGCCGCACGGTTGCGGGGCCGGCACGTCGCAGGCACCGCCCTCGCAGGCACTGCCGGCCTCGGCCTTCAGCATCAGGAATCCGCCCGAGATGACCCGCCGCACCGGCTTTCCGGTCTCCGGATCCCGCGTCAGCGGACGGTCGTTCATGGACTGCTTCACCTCGAAGCGACGCACCGCTTCGTCGGGCAGCGTGGGAATGGTCTCGTACTGATAGACTGGCATGGCGAAGGAAATGGAGCGCAACGGAAGATCGGGGGCAACCCGAAGTGGCGGAAAAATCCAACGGGTCGACGGCGACGAATCGCGCCACTCCCGGGAGGACTCCCGGTCCTCGGGTTCCGGATCCACGGTCGACCGGTTGGATCAGAAGCTGTAGGCCAGACCCGCCATGAGCCTAAGGTCGTTCTCGCGACGCCCCGGTGCGGGCACAGATCGGTAGAAGTCCTGGAAGGTGATGGTGGCGCTGGCCTTGTCGGTGATCTTGGTGGAGAGACCGAGGTTGAAGTTCATCACATAGTTTCCGAAATCCTCGACCTGGGGCAGGTACTCCATGCTCTGGGTGACCGAGGCCCGGTCGTTGATCTTCCACTGGACCTCCTCCGCCAGACGAAGGGTGAGGTAGTTCGCCGTGCCCGCCCCCTTCAATTTTTCGAAGATGAACGCCGGACCGGTTTCCACCTTCACGGTGAGCCGGTCGTTCTTGACGGCGTAATAACCCAGCGCCGGGGCCAACGTGGCGCGGTAGTCGATGAATGCGATGCGATCCTGACGACCGTCTGCACGCAGACCGAGGTAGAAGCGTTCGGAAAGCATCCGGTTGTACTGGGCATGCACCCCGTAGTTCTGGGCCGTGGTGGTCTCCTTGCGGGTCGTGGGGTCGCTGTTGCTGCCGTAGGTGGCATCGGCGCCGAGAGCCACCTCGTTCTTGTCCCACTTCCTCAGTGAATTCAGGGCCCCGCCCATGAGCAGGGTGTCGGCATTGCCGCGGGCCACGGCGGCGTTCACCGAAGCGGTGGTCTGCCAGGGGCTGGGAGGCTTGGTCGCCGGAGGGGCCGGTTGGGCCGGCGCCGGTTGGGCGGCGGTGTCGGCGGCCGAGCAAGTGACCGCGGCAAGGACGAGAACGGAGAACGGATTGTGGAATCGGGATTTCATGGGGGCTGGGGGAACGGTGCCTGAAGACTGGGCATCAGATTAAGCAAACACGGGGTTCAGACAATCGCGAAACCGCCCGAATTCGACCGATGTGCCGGCTTCATCCCTTTTCGGGACTTGTCTTTGGCCCGCATTCCCGGCATTCCCGGAGGCTCACGATGGAACTCAAATTCGTCCTGGAGTCCCTGCTGTTCGCCGCCCAGAAGCCCCTCTCTCCGCACGAGTTGAGGGATGTGCTCAATCGTGCGGCCCAGGAGGAGGACGCCATCGAACCGGTCCGGGCGCTCCTCAAGATGGACCCCCTGCGCATCGATGAGGCGTTGAAGACGCTGGAGGAGGAGCACCGTACGGCAGGTCGGAGTTACCGCCTGGTCTGCGTGGCCGGGGCCTGGCAGTTCGTCTCGGAACCCGATTACGCGCCGTGGTTGCGGGCCTTCCTGGGTGTCAAGAACCGGCCTTCGCGACTGAGCCAGCCGGCGTTGGAGACCCTCGCGATCGTGGCCTACAGGCAACCCATCACCCGCGCCGAGATGGAGCAGATCCGAGGAGTCGCGGTCGATGGCGTGTTGTCCAGCCTGGTCGAGCGGGGGTTGATCGAGCAGGTGGGCCGCGCCGAGGTGGTGGGGCGTCCCATGCAATACGGCACCACTCCCGCATTTTTGGAATACTTCGGTCTACCGAACCTCGAGGGACTTCCAGACGCCTCGGAGTTGCGCCGGATCCCGGTTCAACGTCCTGAGTCGCTGTTGACCGTCGATCCCGGTCTGGCAACGGCGCCGGAATCGCCGAAGTTGGAGGATTCGGGAGCCGAGGCGCTGACGCTCCCACTGGAGGCCGCCGCCGCTTCGGCGGATTCCGAGTCGACCTCGGTCACCGCCGGCGATCCGAAGCCCCAGGGTGGCTCGGAGGAAGCCCCCCCGGCCGGAGCCTGAGGTCTTGCGTGTTCTCCGGACGGTCGTGGCCAAACCGACCGGGACTCGGCCAATTCCTTGAAGCGGTCCTTGGAGCGGTTCTTGAAGCCACTCGGATCGCCCGTGAGGGGAACCCGCCCGGTCGGCACCAGAGGAACCGACCGGGTTCGGGCGGCGGGGGCTGTCAGCCCTCGGCGGGCGGTTGGGCCGGTGCGCCCTGCGGCGGTTGGACCTGCACCACGGGCACCGGGAAGCGCAGCTTCATGACATCATCGACCAGCACCTCGACGGTGTAGACTCCGGGGTCCTTGAATTCGACGTTAGCCATCACGCTGACGGTGGTCATGGCCTGCGCCGGGTCGGCGAGCTGGAACTTCACGGAATTCTGGCGGAGCACCGTGTTGCCATCCGGGGCGATCAGGCGGACCGCCTCGGTGAACTGGCCGATGCCGGCCACCCAGCGGTTGAACACGCACAACTTGAACGCCGTGATCGGCAGCTGCGGCACGCGGACGAGACCGATGACGCCGATCAGGATGAAATTGCCGTTGGATTCTTGCTTCACGTCCTCGCAGAGCAGGGAGCACTGGAGGTCCGGAAGGATGCGATTCGGTTTCATGGTGGGTGCGGAGAAGACCAATCCCGGGCCGTCGGGTCAAAGCCAATCCGGAAGCCGATCGGGAAGCTGCCTTGCACGACATCCGCAGTCCGATGCGGAGACCCCGATGTCGGGGGGCGCGGCAAGGGGCAACGGCGGGGGGCGTCCCTCCGGGCCGCATCCCGTGAGGCCCGCGCTCGGGTCGCCGGATCGGCCGAGGGTGTCGGGAAGGTTTCTCAGACCTTCGGTTTCCAACCCCGGCGGTAATCGCGGCCCCAGAGTGCGGCGGCGGCGCGGTCGTTGCGGAGCGACGCTGTCGCCGGATCGAGGTGCAGCGTGTGACCGGTGCGCCAGGCGATGTTGCCCAGATGGCATAGCATCGTGCTCTTCTGGCCTTCACCGATCTCGGAGTTCAATCGGGCATCGCCACGGATGGCATCGATGAAATTCTTGAAATGGTCGGAGTCGCGTCGGGGAGCCTGGCCCTCGCGAACGGTCTTGCCCTTGTCGTCGAGTTGTTTCCACCCGCTGTCGAGCAACAGGAATGCACCGCCTTCTCCGAGGAATTCGACGCCGACCCCGGCCCCGTGATGGCCGCGCGGATTGCAGCTGTGGCATTCCCAGGTGATCTGGCAGGTGTCGAAATCGAAGGATGCCTGGATCGTGTCGGGGGTCTCCTGGTCGTCCTGGAAGTAGTATCGACCGCCGGTGCAGGCCACCCTCCGGGGAAGGTCGACCCCGAGTCCCCATCGGGCGAGGTCGAGGAAGTGGGGGCCGTTGTTGGCGAGTTCGCCACCGCCCCAGTGCCAGCGCCAATGCCAGTTGTAATGGACCACGTTGTCGAGGTACGGGCGCTCGGGCGCCGGCCCCTGCCAGAGGGAGTAGTCTAGCCAGTCGGGCACGGGGGCGGATTTCCCGCGGCCGATGCCGGTCCGGTCGGCATGGTACCAGCTTCGGGCGGCATGGAGCCGGCCGATGATGCCTCCGTGGAGATGCTCCATCGCTTCCCGGACGAGGGTCCAACTTCGGCGTTGGTTCCCCATCTGGACCAACCGGCGATGCTTCCGTGCCGCGGCGACCATCCACTGGGCCTCCCGCGCGTTGTGGCTTCCGGGTTTCTCGACGTACACGTGCTTGCCGGCGTCGCAGGCGAGGATGGTGGCCGGCGCATGCCAGTGGTTCGGCGCGGCGATGCTGATCGCATCGAGGGAGCGGTCCTCCAGCATCCTTCGGAAATCGACGACCTCCTTCGGACGCCGACCGGTCTTCTTCTCGACCCAGTCGGCGGCTTCGGCGGCCGCCCTCCGGTCCACATCGCAGACGGTTCCGATGACGCACCCCGGAACGGTCAGGAAGCCCTCGAGATGGGCCTTGCCCCGGTGGAGGCCCATCACCCCGACGGCCACCTGATTGCCCGGCTGGGCGGCTCGCATCGATCGGGTCAGCAGCGATGAACCGGCGGCCAAAGCGGTGGACCGGAGGAAACGTCGGCGGGAGAGGGCGGGGGAATCCATCCGAGGATTGGAGCCGTCACGGCGTCGTCCGTCCAGAGGGGTTTGGCTTGGGGAGCGGCATCGTTCGCTTCGGTTCCGATGATCCCTGTTTTTTCCGGGGTGGGTCGAGGAGCGTGATGTCTTTGGCTTGCGGACCGATCAGGGCTGGGTCGATATCCGGCCCGTGAATCGAACCGTCTGGACCAATCACACGCTGCAACCGGCCGCCGAGCGGCACTTGAGGACCGAATTGGAACGCAGGGGTGATCGGTTGATCCAATCGTCCTCGTCTTCCAAGTCGGTGTTGCTTCCGGGTGTGACCGATCCCGGTTTGGCGGATGCCGACATCGCCTATGGTCAACCCGATCCCGCGGATGTGATGAGGTATGGCCGCATCCGCTGGGTGGCTTTATCCACGGCGGGATACACCCGCTATGACCGCGACGATTTCCGGCAGGCCATGGCGGATCGCGGCACGGTGGTCACGAATGCGTCCTCCGTCTTCGCCGATCCCTGTGCGCAGCATGTGATCGCGGGAATGTTGGCCATGGCGCGCAACCTTCCGTCCCAGCTCCGCAACCAGGATGGACCCCGCGAATGGCGGTATCTGGAGGATCGTTTCACCGCGTCGGTACTCACGGGGCAGACCGTGGTCTTCCTGGGTTTCGGCGCGATTGGTCGGCGTCTGGCGTGCCTGTTGGAGCCATGGGGCCTGAGGATGCTCGCCTACCGGAGACGATCCGAGGCATGCGGCTCGGTGGAGGTCATCACCGGGTCCGAGTCGCTGGATCTCGCGTTGGCCTCGGCGGACCATGTGGTCGACCTCCTGCCGGATTCACCGGCGACCCGCGGGTTCGTGGGTGCTTCCCGGATTTCCCGTTTCAAGCACGGCGCGCGATTCTACAACATCGGTCGCGGAACAACGGTGGATCAGGGAAGCCTCATCAAGGCCCTGGATTCGGGGCGTGTGGGTGGCGCTTATCTGGATGTGATGGATCCCGAGCCGCTCCCGCAGGAGCATCCCCTTTGGCGCGCCACCAACTGCTTCATCACCTGTCACGTGGGGGGCGGCACCGCTGATCAGGATGATCAACTGGTCGGGCATTTCCTGAGGAATCTGGATCGGTGGGACGCGGGGCGGTCGCTCGAGGACAAAATCCTTTCGGGTGTGTGAGTTGCTCGTTGTCGGACGCCGTCGTGGTGGCCGGTGTTCTGCGGCACCGGACCCTGTCCAGCGATTGCTGCCTTCCAGCCCCGGGTGTCTTCGAACGTCTCTTGTCGGTTCGTGCCGTGCCAAACGTGAGGAACTAAGGTCCTGTGGAACGGACCGGTTCCCTCGGCAGCGCGGGTCGGACCGGTATCTGAGGCTGCTCCTGCTGCTGCTACTGGGGTTTACCTCGAGTCCAGCTCTGCATCTGCAGCTGGATGGTGCGCCTGCCCTGTTCAATGATGCGATTCGATGAAATGCGTTCGAACCGCCGGGAGCTGTATCCGATTCGGGTGAGTGAAAGCCGGTGTGGGTGGATCCGGTTGGACGTTTCGTTATCCAACGGCATTGACCCTGAGGTCTCTGAGGGAGTGGAGGTGTGGGAGAGGGGCTCCGCGGATGGGTCTGGCGCCGGAGGCTCGTTTTGGGCCGAAGTGGCTGCGGTGGAGGAGGAAGACTTGGT
>JBEGWF010000130.1:0-8762 GCA_041177965.1 Verrucomicrobiota bacterium
TTGGATTACCGGGACGCAGGGGAACGCCTCAAGCAGCGACTGACTCGACTCTACGGCGAGTTGCCGAAGGCGGTGTACCAACGATTGATGTCCGTCGAGATCTACGAGCCGGCGGAACCCCTGCAAGCGCCATGAGCCAACGCCCGCCCTCTTCGCCGACCCTTCGGCTTCCCGAACCAAACCCTCCTGGCGTCAGGCATCGGGCGCTGTGGATACTGCTGATCTTCGTCGCGGTGGCGGGCCTCTTCTGGTGGGTGCTCCGGAGAAACCCGAGCTCGCATTCCAAATCCACCGTTCAGATGAAGGGCTTTCCTTCGAACCTGCCCTCGGGCCCTCGGAATGGGGGGCCTTTGGCATCCGTCGGTCGCGGCCACCAAGTTCCGGGTCCGGACCCTGCCCGGAAGGTTGACGAAGAAGTCGCTCGCATTCTTCGGGGCGACTACATCACCAACATCTACACGCTCTCCTCGAACACAACCATGGTGGAGGAGGGCCAATATCCGCCGATCTTTCGCAAGTTTGGCACCGAGGAATTCGAAACCTTGGCCAAAGCCGCCTGTGAGAAAAACCTGACGAGGGACCCCTTCGCGGCGGAATATCTGGAAATCCTCGAAGAGCATCCGGCTGCCCGGGACAGCGGCAGGATCTATAGCGGAATCTACCTGCTGCTGTGTATGGGCTGCGACAGAAGCGAACGCTATCAAATTCAACATAACATGATCTTGGACAGAGAAGAAAAAGTGGAGAACGCCAACAAGATTGCTGAGTTGGAACTCCGGGAGCAGGAACTCCGATCGATCCGATATTTTTCCGATTCCGAAATCGCCATGGATCGGTTGAAACAACAGGCCCAGATCGACCGAACCAAACGATTACTGGAGTACCTCTACGGGGATCTGCCGAAAGCAGTTTTTCAGCGCTTGGTGTCCATCGAACCCGCCCAGCCCCCGGATCGCATTCCTGACCCGTAAGCATCCAGAGCCCTCCTACCAGAGCTATGCCCTACTGTTGGCACGTAAAGGGGGCATTAAAAGGGTCAGTTCTTGATATTGCCCACTCCTCGCCCAGCTTCCTCCGGCGATACAAGAGATGGTTCAGATGAACGCGCGTGCCCATCGCCAGTCGCTCGGCGATCCACCCCACCGTCACTGTTGTCCTCGCCCGCAAGCATGCTGCCAAAGCCACCTTCACTGAATCCCCCTTGGGCCGAGTTTTTAGATCCGCTTCCTGCCACCGCGCCCGCTTCAAATCCTCCGCGATGATGAGTTCCGCCAGCGCCTCCGCCGTCTCCGCGCGCTCCTCGCCGTAATGCTCCGCCCCGATCCGCTTGCTCATCTGCGTCGGCAACTCCTCCCGAAACTTCTCATCACCAAGACACCCAGACACCAACCGCTCCGAATCGGCTTGAACTCCGCGCATTCCTCCAACCCGAGCCGTTCCTCGAACGCCCGCTCAAGCCGTTGCCGCCCAACAGGACCGTCCTTGGGGATGCCCCACTCGCCCAGCAACCGATCCACCCGCAACCACGCTGGACGTTTCGAGCGCGCAAGCAACCGGTAACCGTTGTTTTGGCGCAACGAATCCGGGTTGGACCAACGGCCAACAGTAAGTTCGGGCGCACGGCGGCTAGGCGGTCTCGGCGAGTTTGTAACCGACGCCGTGGACCGTCAGAAGGTGGCGCGGTGCGTCGCCGGGATCACCGAGTTTGCGCCGGAGTTGGACGATGACCTGATCGAGGGTGCGCGTGGTGCCATGATACCGCTGACCCCAGACATCGTTCAGCAGTTGGTCGCGGCTGAGGACTTCGCCCGGATGCCGGTGGAAGAGCTGCAGGAGGTGAAGTTCGCGGGGGGTCAGGTCGAACACCTCGTCGTTGCGTCGAAGTTGGAAGGTTCGCGGACTGACTTCGCAGGCACCGATGCGGAAGGGGGGCGTCGGTGGGCGGGCTGGGCGTCGGCGCGGTATTGGTAGCACGACGGAGCAGCGCTTGGATGCGGGCAAGCAGTTCCCGGACCCCGAATGGCTTGGTCACGTAGTCGTCGGCACCCGAGTCGAGCCCGATGACCTTGTCCATTTCCTGTCCCTTGGCGGTGAGCATCAGGATGGGGGTTCGGATGCCGGCCTGGCGGAGGATCCGGCAGACCTCGAACCCGTTGATCTTGGGGAGCATGACGTCCAGGAGGATGAGGCCGGGGGCCTCGCGCTGGACCGTCTCGAGGGCGCGATCGCCGCGCAGGCAGACCGAGGTTTCGAAACCCTCCGACCCGAGCAGTTCCTGCAGACTCAGGCGAATGCTGGGGGCGTCTTCGATGATGAGAACGCGAGGTTTCATGTGGATTTCTGGGCTACGTGGGGCTAGGTCTGGCCGAGTCAGGAATTGTGTGCCACCCTGCCGATGTGCCTCGGAAGCTCCGCCAATTGGTTTCTGATCTCGAGCGTGCAGGATTCGTTCAGGTGTCTGGTGGCAAGGGCTCGCATCGGAAGTTTCGGCACCCGAAGCTCACAGGATCATTGATCCTGAGTGGCGGAGACGGTGACGATGCCCGGCACTATCAGGAACGCATGGTCCGCAACGCCCTTCGGGCGACCCAGGAATGAAACCTCAAGACCAATACCTCAAATACGTGCGCTGGGAGGAATCCGATCGTTTGTACGTGGGTTACTGTCCCGATCTATTCCCATGGGGCGGCGTTTGCCACGGCATCACCGAAGAGGAGACCTACCGGGATCTTTGCACCCTCGTGCAAGCGGAAGTGGAGGAACGACACCGAAGCGGCCAAGAACTCCCTCCGGTCAGCACCCGACCGATGAGAGACGCCTGTCTGGCCTAGTCGGGTTGGAATCCCGGCCGGCTTTGTTTGTTGGGAATTGGCTCTTGAACGCGCCGCGATCAGCACGGTGATGGAGTTGCCCAAAAACTCGGTAAGCAAGATTAGTCTCCATGTGCAAGGCATCCGGCCGGTCACTTGGTGGCGGATGATTGGCCATCGATCGGGTCACCGATGTCGGCAACGGCGGAAACCCGGTTCGTCGTCGCTGCCGACTCTGTCCAACCACCGCGTCACTGCGGTAGGAAGCCAAGCTTCCGGCGGGAAAGCTCTCCGGTCAGCCTTGGGGCGGCGGGATGGCCGGTTCGGTCGACCGTTTCGGGAAGCACGCTCGGGCCCAGAGCAGCAGTCCCACCATCGGCAGGATGGCGGCCGACACGGAACCGATCATGAAGGAAGGGCGCAGCATTCCCATACGCTCGATCTGCTCCACTGCCGCCCCCTCGGTGCCCATCGCCGCGAAGAGTTCTTTCGGGTCCACCACGGCATACGTGATGGTGGCGGAAATGCCCTGGCCGAGCACCAGCACGAGGCCCAACAGCCACAGGGTGTGGATCCGGCGATAAATGCCGTAGGCGGCGATCCCGCTAAGCAGTCCCGACACCATCCAGAGACCGTGACCGGCGGCTCCCCGGACGAAGTGTCCGAAGAACGGGTAAAGCCCGCCGTAGACCCATCCCATCCAAGGGAGTGTCAAGGTCATCGACCCGAACCACAGGGTCGCACCGAGCACCGGAAGCGGGCATCCGTCGGTCCAGCATGGCTCGGCGGCCGCCGCCTCGCAGGTCGCTTTCACATGCGGGCTCCGATAAAAGGCCAGAAGGGAGGCCGGCAAACCGATCATGAACACCGCGACGAACGATAGGATCGCGATCCAGAGGATGGACTGCACCCCGGGCGGTGGTTGCTGACCCGGCGGCGCCGCGCCGGCCAGCGCGGACGGCATGAACCAGGCGATCACTGCTACGGTAAAGACTCCGCAAATCAGCCAAAACGAGGATACGATCAGCCAGAGGGCCCGAGCCCAGCGGCGTGCCCGGATTGAGCCGACCCCAAGGATCACGAACACCAGGCCGGCGATCCCATAGGCCGCCATTCCCGGGATCATGGAACCTTTGCTCCCGGCTCCTTGGGCGGCCAGCATCGATGCGACCCAAACCATGAACGCCGCCATCAGCCACGCCCCCACGCCAAGGAGGATCTCAAGCACCCCGGCGATCAGCAGGGCGGTACGACGGTCCCGGTAGGGTCTGACGGAGGAATTCATGGGAGAAGGGTTCATGGGAAGTCCGCATGAGCCGCCGCCGCGATTTTTGGCGATGGCGTCTACCAAAGATGGATGGTACTCGCTCGGCCCTCGTCCTCTGGAAAGGAGAATCTGGTTTCAGCGCGTGCCTTTCTTCGATGGGGATTGGGTTTTTACCACGCTGCGATCAGGAAACGCTCCCCGAAGGCCAGCCATGAGCCGTCGCCAGAGATCCGGGCGCGGATAAGGGAATTCAATGAAGGCGAAAAAAACGGGAAACATTCCCTGGCCTGTTTCTCACGGTTCTGAGGATGGTCCGGACACCGACTTGTTGAAGCTTCAGTCTACGGTTTGGCCAGCCGGTAGTATCGATTCCCGTCGGGCAACGCCCCGCGGAAGGAGATGCGGCGATTGTCTCCTGTCAGGTAGGGACCGGGGATCTCGGTCCAAGCCGAACCGTCTGCGAGCCCGGTCGCCGCCTTCAAGCGCCAGCCCGGCGATGGTGCAGGCCAACTCACGACCAGTTCGTCGGCGACCTTGTTGATGCTGAGTTCCGGCAACGTCAGGTCCTCGACCCGCGCAATCCATCCCTCCGGCCGGCCGTCATGCATCCCGTTGCCAACCAGAATGCGGGCATCCGCGGAAATTGCGACCGCCTCCTGGAGTCCCCAGCCGGTCCGTTTGATGCCCTGCCATCGGCGAACTCACCGACAATGGCACTGGTCGGTGCCTGCCGCTGGGACGTCACCGCCCATAGCGGGGCGGCGGGCCAGCCACCCCGGTTTGACTCCAGATGGGGGTAGGCCAAATTGCCATGATCCATCAACCCGCGGCTCCCCGCATGAAGATCCCCTCGCTCTCCTTCGCGGTCCTTTTTGCTCTGCAGGGAACTCTCACCGCGGCCGATTGGCCGCATTATCGAGGACCCGAGGGCGACGGATCCTCATCCGAGCCGATCCGGACCGATTGGGCCGTTCGCTCCCCTCGGGTTGTCTGGAAACGCGCCATAGATCCGGCTTGGAGTTCCGTCACGGTGTCCGGCGGCAAGGTCTTCACTCAGGTCAACCGGAGCGTCGGAGGCCAACGGCGGGAGCTCTGCGTGGCGCTCGACTCCGCCTCGGGGGCCGAACTCTGGTCCGCGGACCTCGACGCGGCGTTCTACCCGGACGGAGGCACGGGAAGCACCGACGGGCCAAGGTCAACACCCACCGTCGAGGGCGACCGGGTCTACGTGCTGACATCCTACCTCAAGCTGTACTGCTTGAGAGCCGACACCGGTGCCGTCGTCTGGAGCCGCGACTTCCTGGCCGAGTTCCCCGGCACTTCGGTGATCCTCTGGCAGAATGCCGCCTCGCCGCTCGTGGTGGGGGACCGGGTGTTCCTGAACTGCAACGTCGCCAACCAGCGCCTGATGGCGGTCCAAGCCAGCGACGGCAAGACCCTGTGGAGCGGCCAGAACGACGTCATGACCCACTCCTCGCCGGTGCGGGCAACCTTGGGCGGGATTCCGCAGGTGGTGTTCGTGACTTCCCGGGGGACGCTCGGTCTGTCGCCCGAAACCGGCGACGTTCTGTGGCGCCATTCCTTCGCCCCGTCCTCCACGTCGATCGCCGCCAGCCCGGTGGTGGCCAACGACATTGTCTACGCCTCCTGCGCCTACGCCCTCGGGGCCTGGACGGCGAAGGTCACCCGCAGCGGATCGACCTTCACGGTCTCCCAGACCGACTTCAAACGGAGCAGCGCCCACCAGAACCACTGGGCCTCCCCGGTCCACCACGAGGGTCACCTCTACAGCATCGTCGAGCGCTCGATGCGCAGCCTCGCCTGCTTCAGTCTCGCCGGCCGGACCAACACTTGGATCACCTCGAACGTCGGCTCGGGCAACCCCGGCTACGGATCGCTCATCAAGGTGGGGGGCAAGCTGGTGGTGCTCACCGAGCGGGGCGAACTGGTGGTGGTCGAACCCAATCCGACTGCCTACTCCGAGATCGCCCACCTCCAGACCCTCTCTGGCACCTCTTGGAACCATCCGGCCTTCTCCAACGGGAAGCTCTACGCCCGCAGCAACATCGAGATCGTCGCGCTGGATCTCGGTGCGACCGCGTCGCCGTTGCCACCGCTGAGGTTGGCGGCGGAGTTGCGACAGGGTACCGGTCGCATCGCCCTTCGGGTCACCGCGCCCGGCAGTCTGGCACTTTCCTCCACCGAGGCCTCCAGAATCCGCCTCGAAACTTCGGCCATCCCCTCGGGCGGTCCGCCGATCTGGCGTCCGGCCACCCTCGAGTTCCTCGCGGCACCGGCCGACGGGACTCTGGAGGCCGAGATGGACGCGCCGGATGACTCGATACTCCTCCGCGTGGCCGAGCGCCTATCGCAATGAACCTGACCGACCTCCCGATGGTTTCCGGGGATCTCGCCGCATGGGAAGCCTCGCGTGGCCGCCCGAAACGGGGGTTTTCTCAGTTTTTCAGGACCCGTGCGGGCTTCACCCTCATCGAACTCCTCGTGGTCATCGCCATCATCGCCATTTTGGCCGGCATGATCCTACCGGCGCTCGGGGCGGCCAAAGAGCGGGCGCAGCGGACGGCCTGCCTGAGCAACATGCGGCAGTTCATCCTCGCCGCGCTGCTCTACGCCAACGACAACGAGCAGTACCTGCCGCGGGGAGGCACCGACAAGGCCGATGCCAAGGACACCCACACACCGGTCTTCTCGAGCGCCAACCAGACCAACCTCCTGCGCTACACCACCGATCTCAAGGCCTTCGACTGCCCGAACCTGACCCGTTGGATGCAGCGACCGGCCTGGCGCAACCATCCCGACTACGGCATTGCCATCGGCTATCACTACCTGGGCGGACACCCCAACTCGCCCTGGGGTCTCATCGACGGCGTGACCAATACCTGGGTCTCACCGCAGAAGGCCACCGAAGACCCTTCGCTGGTGCTTTTGGCCGACCTCAACGTCGACTCCCCGGCCTACCAGCGGATTCTGGTGCCGCACACCGCCCGCGGGCCCCGCATTGCCGACGACGAGTACTTCGACGCGCATCCCGAGGCCTACGACATGCGGCCGGCCGACCTCGGGGCCAAGGGCGGCAACGTGGGCCTGCTCGATGGATCGGTCCGTTGGAAGGACATCCGCCAGATGAACCGCTACCGGGGCTCGCAGATCTGGGGTGCCGACGGTTGTTACGGGTACTGGTGACCCCTGCGGATAAGCTGGCGGCCATCCAGGCGCGCGCCCCCGGTGTACGCTGACCGAGGTGCAACGGCCCGGCGTGCTTGTCGGAGCATCAGCCATGGGTGGCGAAAACGCGGTTGAAGCAACATCGGAAATCGTTCCCCGACCCCTTTCCTGGCCTCGCGGGCGCTGAAGCGAACGGCCTTGGCTCATCGAAAACGCTCGGCCGCTTCAATTTTCGCTGAAAAAGCCGATACCCCACCGGGGCGTGGTCCGGCCTCGGTGGGCTTCACGTCGACAGCGCTCCATCGACGACGGTTTCGGACGATAGGGTCGTGGTCATCAACACCAACATCGCCGCGCTATCCAGCGCGCGCTCGCTCGGCGAGTCATCGGGACTGCTCGCCAAGAGTTTGTCGCGCCTGTCTTCAGGCAACAAGATCGTCTCCCCGGCGGATGATTCCGCGGGGTTGGCGGTGTCGATGCGGTTCGATGCGCAGGTCAACCGGGCGCAGGCCGCGATGAACAACCTCGGCAATGCCATGTCCTTCAGTCAGACCCAGGATGGTTCGTTGAAGAAGATCGGCAGGGCGTTGGACCGGATGAGCGCGCTGGCGATGCTCGCCATGGATGCGACCAAGTCGGATGTCGATCGGGAACTTTATGACCAGGAATTCCAGGCCCTGGGCGATTACGTCAACGGCGAGGTGACCAGGGATTTCAATGGAGTGAGCTTGTTTGGCGGGGGACAACTCCAGGTGATCAACGACTCCGAGGGCGGCCTGTTCACGATGTCGGGAATCCAAGGCGATTATCTGGCGACCGCCGTTCCCCCCACCGGCCCCGCCTTTCCCGACCTGACAACCACCCTGGGAACCCTCCTGCCCGGTTTCACGAGTGCCACGATCGAATTCCGGCACATCGGTCCGGGGTTATCGAGCGTGCCGGCCAGTTTCAATGCGTCATCCACCCTGGGTGCCCTGGTCGGTACTCTCAACGGATTGGCCCCCGGAGCCGGCAGTGCTGCCTACAACTCGAGCAATGGCCAACTCACCTTGTCCGTCGTCAACGATGGCCATGCCACCGATGGGTTCTTCGATCAAAGCCCATCCGGCGGATTGCTGGACGATTTGGGTTTCGGGAATTCGGTGGCCGCAACGCCGGCCACTGGACCCAATTCCGAGACCGCGACCTTGACGCTGACATCCTCCGGATCCCTGGCGGGCCCTCTGGACATCACCACCATCGGCCGAGCCGCCTCGACCCTGAACCGCGTGAAGTCGGCCCTCTCCCGATTGGCCACCGATCGCGCCACGGTGGGCGCCAACATGGCGAGTCTTGGCTTCAGTATGGATCAACTGGGCACGCTGAAGGATAACCTGCTGGCCGCCAACAGTCGCATCAGGGACGTGGACGTGGCCGACGAGAGCACCCGATTCAGCCGCTACCAGATCCTGATGCAGGCAGGCACGGCCCTGCTGGCCCAGGCCAACAGTACCCCGCAG
>JBEGWF010000131.1:0-24049 GCA_041177965.1 Verrucomicrobiota bacterium
TCCACAACGGCGTGGTGCTGCACCACAAGCAGGAGTTCAACGGCCCCAGCGGCCACCAGAACACGCCGAAGTACTTCAAGTACGACGGCACTGGTCCGATTCGCCTGCAAGACCACGGGGATCCGGTGCGCTTCCGCAACATCTGGATCCGCCCGCTCGGCGAGTACGACGAGCCGGAGAAGTGAGCCCGACCCGGTGAAGGTCCGATTCCGTTGGAAGTTCAAAAGCCCGGGCCTCGGCCCGGGCTTGTTCGCGTTCGGGGACACGAGCGATCAGTACAGCCAGCGGCTGATGGCCGAAGCCGTGTCGAGCTGGACACCCTGACGCCGGAACGCCCAGCACATGTAACTGACGCTCACGAAGAAGGAGGCGGGCACCCGGTTGGCCGCGGTGATCTTCACGCCCAGAAGGGTCGTCTTGCCGCCGAAGCCCATGGGGCCGATGCCCAGTTCGTTGGCGGTCTTGAGCACATCCTGCTCCAGGGCGTCGAGCGCCGGATCCGGATTGCGGTCGTCGAGGGTGCGCAGGAACTGGGTCTTGCTCATGGCATAGCCCGTGGACCGGTCGCCCCCGATGCAGACACCCAGAATGCCCGGACCACAACCCTTGCCCTGGGCCTGCAGCACGGCATCGAGGATCACCTTGCGGCACCCGTCGAGATCGCGGCTGGCATGGAGCTTCTCGAGCGGCAGCGAATACTGGGCGCCCACGTTCTCACAGCCGCCGCCCTTGAGCATCAGGCGGACCTGGACGTCGGAGGAACGGTGCTGATGGAAATGCACCGACGGCGAGCCCGGACCCACGTTGGTGCCGTCATTCTTGCCGGTCACCGAATCCACCGAGTTCTGGCGCAGGTAGCCTTTGCGGGTGGCCAACGTCACCGCCTCCCGGGCGGTCTCCTCGAAGGTGATCTGGTCGAAGCCCACCGGGCAGTCCACATAGAAGAGCACGCTGCCGGTGTCCTGGCAGAGCGGCTGCGACTTCCGTTTCGCCAGCTCGATGTTCTGCTCGATGATCTTCAGAGCGCTCTCGGCGATGGTGCCCTTCTTCTCGGACTCGAGCGACCGTACCAAAGCCGCGTTCACGTCATCCGGGATCTCGGCGGAGGTGCGGCGGATCAATTCAACCAGCGAATCAAGCAACGCGGACATCGGGGCCAAGCTACGAATCCCCTCCGCCAACGTCAACGCGGGTCCGGACCTCCTGCGCCGACCGGCGTGCATGAATTCTGCGGGTGAATTCTACGGCTGGACGCGTAGGGTCGCCGGGTCCGATGCGACTGCTCGACCGATATCTGCTCCGGGAACTCCTGCTGCCTCTGGGCGTCTGCCTCGGAGGATTCACGCTGTTCTGGATCGCCTTCGACCTGATCGGCGACATGACCCGTTTCCAGAAGGCGGGGCTGGGCATGGCCGGGATCCTCGAGTTCTACCTCTGGGGGCTGCCCGAGCTGCTGAACACCACCCTGCCCGTCGCATTGCTGCTGTCCCTGCTGTACACCATCACCCACCACGCGCGGCATCACGAACTGACGGCGATCCGGGCCGCCGGGGTGGGGCTGTGGCGGACCATCCTGCCCTACCTCGGCGTGGGTCTGCTGCTGTCGCTCGCCCTCTACTGGTCCGGCGAGAACCTCGCGCCCCGCGCCAAGCGACGACAGGAGGAACTGGTCGCGGGAAGATCCGCACGGGAGAATCCGGCCGGTGCCTGGCGATCGCAGTTCCACTTCGAGAACCAGGGAGCCCAGCGCTCCTGGAGCATCAGCCGGTTCCTGCCCGCCGCGGGTGACATGGTCGGGATCCGCCTGTTGATGCCCCTCGGATCGGGTGCCCGCCGCGAGGTCCGGATCCCTTCCTCCGTGTGGACCAATGGCATCTGGAACTACTCGACGGCCACCGAGCGCCTCTGGCGCGGTTCCGAGGATCCGGAGCCCGCCGTGCGGGAGACCCGATTCACACCGGTGCCTCCCCTGCCCGGCACCAACGACTGGCTGGCGTGGCCCGGATCGACGCAGACCTTCACCAACGGCGTCCTCCGGACGGGCATCGCCTTCAGCGATCCGGCCACCCGGGTGGCCTGGGCGGCCGACGCGTTCGATTCGCGCAGCGGTGAACTGACCGGACTGACCCTCCGGGAACCCATCCCCGCCGGGGCCCAACGCCAGTTCCTCGCCGACGGCGCCATGTGGACCGGCTCCCACTGGCGCTTCACCAACGGCAACGAGTACCTCTTCCGGAACCGCCAGGACCGCGAGCCGCTCTGGCTGCCCGGGGTGGAGACCCTCCGCGAACTGGATGAGACGCCGGACATCATCCGCAGCGAGTTGCGCATCGCCGACTTCAACCGGGCCAAGGCGATGCAGCGCCCCCAGCTCACGCTGCAGGAGATCCTCGACTACCAGCGGCTCCATCCGGTCCTGAAGCCGGACCTCCGGGCCTGGCTCGACACGCAGCTCCACGCCCGACTGGCCGCACCCTGGACCTGCCTGGTGGTGGTGGTCATCGCGGTGCCCTTCGCCGCGCCTTCCGGGCGCAGGAACCTGTTCTTCGGGGTCGCCGGCAGCATCGGCCTGGCGTTCGTGTTCTTCGTCGTTCAGCGGGTCGGATTCGCGCTGGGCCAGAACGGGATCGTCCCCGCCTGGCTCGGAGCCTGGCTGCCCAACCTCGCCTTCACGCTGACGGGCCTCGTCCTCACGGCCCGGGTCCGCTGATTCCCATGAGCCCGCAGCCCCCTACCGAACCCGCCGCGGAGATCCAGGCCCGGCTCGAGCGCCTCGAGGCGCTCCACCAGATCGCACGACGGGTCTACTCGACCCTCGACCTGCACGAATCGCTCCAGATCCTGCTCGAGGAGGTCGTCCGTCTGACCGGTGCCCACTCCGGCTCGATCTGCCTGATCAACCCGACCAACGGATTCCTGGAGATCGAGGCGACCCGTGGCCTTCCCGGGAACGCCCGGCAACTGCGACTGCGGCTGGGAGAGGGGGTCACGGGCGAGGTCGCCCGCTCCGGGCGTCCCCTGCGCATCGACGATGTCTCCCGGGACCGCCGCTACGTGGCGCTGCGGGAAGGGGTGGGTTCCGAGATGGCCGTGCCCCTGCGCGTGGATCAGGAGGTACGCGGGGTGGTCAACGTCGACTCCGACCGGACCCAGGCGTTCACACCGGCACAGCAGTCGTTGATCGAGGATCTGGCCACCCTGGCGGCACCGGCCATCCGCAACACCTGGCTCTACGAGTCGGCACGCCAGAGGGCCCGGTTGCTCGAATCCCTCCTGAAGGTGGGGCAACTGATCAATTCGACCCTGTCGGTGGATGACGCCCTGACGGTGATCACCCGCGAGGCACGGGTGCTGATGAAGGCCAAGATGTGCTCGTTGATGATGGTCGACGCCTCCGGCGAGTGGCTCGACCTGCGGGCCCACGATGGAGCCGGAGAGGCCTACGCCTCGAAGCCGCGCGTGAGCATGAGCGAGAGCGTGGTGGGCATCGTGGCCCGGCGACGCAAGCCGCTCCAGGTCGAGAACGTCCAGGTCTCCGGCCGGTACCAGAACGTGGGGGTGGCCCGACGCGAGGGACTCGTCTCGCTGCTCAGCGTGCCCCTGGTGTTCTCCGGGAAGGCCATCGGGACGCTGAACATCTATTCGGGGCAACCCCACCTCTTCTCCGACGAGGAGGTCCGCACCCTGGCCAACTACGCCGAGCTCTCGGCACTGGCCCTCGAGAAGGCCCGCCTCTACGACCGCATCGTGTCGGTCGAGGAGACCCTGCGGCAGAGCGAACGCCTGAGCACCCTCGGGTTGCTGGCCGCGGAGATCGCGCACGAGATCCGCAATCCGCTGACGGTGATGAAGATGCTCCACCACTCGCTCGACCTCCATTTCGGCCCGGACGACCCCCGGCAGACCGACGTGCGCATCATGGGCGAGAAGATGGACCACCTGAACCGCATCGTGGACCGCGTGCTCGATGTCGCCCGGGGGGCCGAGCCGCGGCTCGAGGAGGTCAACGTGAACCAGGTCCTGGACGACCTCCTGCTGCTGACCCGCGTCAAGCTGCGCTCGTCGGGCATCGAATTGGTCCGGTGCCTCGACACCCAGCTGCCCCTGTTGATCGCCGATGCCACCCAGTTGGAGCAGGCCTTCCTGAACCTGACGCTCAATGCGGTGGAGGCGATGCCGGAGGGCGGACGCCTGAGCATCCGGTCCCGGGCGCTGCCCCTGAACCGTCGCGGGCCCGCCACGCATGTCCTGGTGCGATTCCGGGACACCGGCTCGGGCATGACCCGCGAGCAGGCCCAGAACGCGTTCTCATCGCTCCTGCAAAGCTCCAAGCCCCGCGGCAACGGCCTCGGCATGGCGATCGTCGCCCGGGTGGTCGAGACCCACCGGGGCCAGGCCCGGGTGCGTTCGCAGCCCGGACAAGGCACGACCATCAGCCTGGTGTTCCCGATCGCGCGCTGAGCCGCGCCGGCCGTCCCAGCCGGAGCACACCGTCGGGAGGACGGTGGTGGCGGGGCGGATGTGTCCGCCAGGCGCGGCCGGGGCGAGGCGTGGGCCACTCCGAGGCCCGCGACAAGCGGACAACACGGCTCCTGCGACAGAGGCGGCAGGCGGCACGACCGATCCGACGGAATCGTTCCGGCTCAGATCGACTTGCCGAACAGGCTGGCGATCGGCTTGCCGACGCCGTCGCGGGTCGCGTAGAACGGGCGTTTCTCGATCTCGTAGGAGAGCTTCGGCGAGATGCCCATGGCACGGTAGAGCGTGGCGTGGAGGTCCTCGATGACCACGCGGTCGCGGATCGTCTTGCAGGGCCGCTCGTCGGCGGTGACCCCGTGGACATGCCCGCGCTTCATCCCGCCGCCGAAGAGCAGGACACTGCCGGCGTCGGTGAAGTGTCGATGCATGCCGTAGTTGACCGGCGAGTCGATGCGCTGCGGCACGGGCACCTGATCCTGGATCGGCTTGTCCGGCTTGCCCTCCTGCATCATGTCGCGGCTGAACTCGCTGGCCAGGACCACGAGGGTCCGGTCGAGCATGCCGCGCTCCTCGAGATCGAGCACCAACTGGGCGATGGCCCCGTCGATGGCCGTCTTCATGTGGACGAGTTTCTCATGCCCTCGCTCGTGGGTGTCCCAGTTCAGGAACGGGATGTACTCGGTGGTCACCTCGATGTATCGGGCACCCGCCTCGGCCAGACGACGGGCCAGCAGGCAGCCCAGTCCGAAGCGCTGGATGTTGGCCTTCTCGTAGATGCCGTCCCGGTTCATGTCGCCACCGAGCCGACGGCTGAAATCCCAGCCGCCGGGGGCGTACTTGGCGATGGTCTCCGGGGACTCGAGCGTGAGGTCGAATGCCTTGGCCGAGGGCGAGGCCAGCAGACGATGCGCGTTGTCGAGCGAGCGGAGCAGCGACTCCTTCTGGTAGCCGCTGCCCAGTTGCCCCACCGGAGAAGCCTCGAGGAGCCGACGGTAGAAACGGTCGCGGTTCTCGAACCGGGACGGGCTCATGCCCTTGGGCGGGGTGACCACGTCCTTGGCGGCGTCGGGGAACGGCACGTTGAAGGGACCGAACTCGCTGCCCAGGAATCCCGCCGAGGTGAACGCCTTGAGCTCCTCGCCCTCGCCGACATCGAGGCGTTGGCCGATGTTGATGAAGGCGGGGACCGCGGGGTTCTTGGGCCCGAGGGTGCGCGACATCATCGCCCCGATGTGCGGACAGGCGACCGATTGCGGCGGTGCGTAACCGGTGTGCCAATGGAACTGATGGCGCGAGTGGAGGATGAACCCGAGGTCGCCGGCCGTGTAGGTGCGGATCAGGGTGCCGCGATCCATCACCTTGGCCACCTTCTCGAGGCCCTCGCTGATGCGGAGGCCATCGACGGCGGTCGGGATCGACGGGAAGGTCGACAGGACCGTGTTGGGATTCATGCCCTTTTCGTAGGGCGTGTACCGTTTGGGGTCGAAGGTCTCGGTGGACGCCATGCCACCGCCCATCCAAAGGACGATGATGGTGTCGGCGGTGGCCGGCGGACGGAGTTCCTCGCCCTCGGCGGCGGCCAATGGGCGGGAGTATCCGGCCCCGAGGGCACCGAGCGTCGCGGCACCGAGGCCCTTGACGAACTCGCGGCGGGTGTAGTCGGGAATCTTCATGGCTGGAGCGATGACGGGGTTACCGATGGTCTGGTTCGGGAAGGAGTCAATGGGTCAACTGGAACTCGGGCAGGAGGGCCAGGCTCCACAGCAGGTCTTCGACCCCCTCGGGACGGGGCTTGTCGCCGACCAACTCGAGGCTCAGGGCCAATTCCTGACGGGTGGGGGGGCGGGAAAGCCCCTGGCGGAACACCCGCTGGGCCAGGGCCCGCCCATCGGGATGGGCGGCCACCAGTTTCTCGGATCCCCGCTGGAGCAGTCGGGCCAACGTCTCGCCATTGGTCAGTTCCAGCGCCTGGAGGGTGGTGGCCAGCGACTGCCGGGTGGTGATGACCTGTTCGCGGTTGGGGCGACCCAGGGCCAGGGCCAACGGGTCGGCAGGGATCAACGACGCGCGCACCGAGCCGTGGATCTGACGGCCGGAGACGTTCTGGGCCAGCGTCGTCTCCACATTCCAAGGAGCCATCCCGGGCACCCCCAGGATGTCGGCCTTGGCCCATCCTGCGACGTTGGGCGCCTTGTGCCAGTCGACCGACGGACGGGGATCCACCTTCCACGAGGCATCGGTGCCGAAGTCCATGACCACCTCGGTCGGCGCTCCCGACGGTTTCCGGGTCTTGGGTTCGGACTGGCGCACCCGGGCGTAGACCAGCAGGCCCGCCGGATTGACGCCATCCCCGCCGTTGACGGCCTCGATGGCCAGGAGGTTGGTCCCGACCTGCAACGCACCGCGCACGTCGTACACGCTCGACTGGGACCAGTCGGAGGCGTCGGCACCCCGCACCCGCTTCCCGTTCAGGAACACCCGGGCCGAGTTGTCCACGTGGACGAACAGGGTGGCCTCGGTCGGGATCCCGGCGAGCACCCACTCCTTGACGAAGGCGTTGGTGCCCGGAGCCGTTCCCCGGGTGGCGGCGTGGGTTTCGCTCCAGATCCAGAAGGCCGAGGCCGACAGCTTTCGGGCGCTTCCGGGCTCGGCCAGCAACCGGTCGAGGTCGCCCGACGGGCGATCGGCCCAGACACCGGCGATCGAACCGAGGGCGTCGCGGAACTGCTCGGCCGTCAGGCGACGGATGCCCGGGCCGCGGAAGGTGTATTCGGCCTCGGGCTTCTCCGGCAGGTTCACCGACGGCGACCGGTAGGCGCGCGAGGTGAGGATGAGCTCGAGGGTTCGCTTGAGGTCCCATCGATGCTCGACGAGATCCTCGGCCAACCAATCCAGCAGGTCCGGATCCCAGGCGACGTTCTGCATCACATCCAGCGGTTCCACGAGGCCACGGCCCATCAGTCGGGCCCAGAGCCGGTTGACGATGGTGCGGGACAACCGCCCGTTCTCACGCTGCGTGATCAGGCGGGCCAGTTGCTCGAGGCGGTTGGTCTTCGGGGCCTTGGCGTCGACCGATCCCAGTTCGGGGAACAGGAACTTCAGCGGGGCGACCTTCCCGGTGGGTTTGTCGCACAGGACCATCTCCAGCGGGCCGTCGGCATAGATGCCGGCCAGACCATAGGCATCGCTGAGCCTCCAATCGTCGATGAAGGAATCGTGGCAGGAGGCGCACTTCAGGTTCACCCCCATGAACACCTGCCCGATGTTCTGGGCGGCCTGGAGCGGCGGGGTCATCGAGGCATTGACGGTCCCGCGCCAGACGATGCCCTTGGTGAAGCCTTCGCTGCCGCCGACGGGGTTGACCAACTCCCGGACGAACTGGTCGTAGGGTTTGTTGTCGAGCAGGGCCTGGTAGAGCCAGGGGCTGATCTGCTTGCGCCCGCCGTCGATGTAGCCGGTCCCCGCGTAGTCGTTGCGGAGCAGGTCGTTCCAGAAGGTCAGCCAGTGCTGGGCATAGCGGGGTCGGTCGCCGAGCAGATCGCGGACGAGCCGGGCCCGCTTGTCCTTGCGCCGGTCCTTCAGGAAGGCCTCCTGCGCCTCCGAACTGGGCAGGAGTCCGGTGACATCGAGGGAGGCCCTGCGCAGGAAGAGCCGATCATCGACGGGCTTCGGGGACGGGACCCCGTGTTTCACGAAATAGGCCTCGGTGAAGCGATCCACCGGATGATCGGAACGCCCGGGGGGCAACTGCGGGCGCCGGGGCTTGAGGTTGTTGGGCGGGGGTTGGGCGAAGGTGACCTGCGGGTCCCACTTCA
This sequence comes from Verrucomicrobiota bacterium, assembly GCA_041177965.1. Lineage (GTDB taxonomy): Bacteria > Verrucomicrobiota > Verrucomicrobiia > Limisphaerales > UBA9464 > SXXZ01. Next base: position 8,295 of record JBEGWF010000131.1, read on the forward strand.
GGCCCTGGTCGACCCAGGCCCGGAGGATGCCCACCTGTTCCGGGGTCAGTTTGGTCCCCTTCTGGGGCATGACCGAATCCGGATCGGTGCCGGCCACCAGATGGATGAAATGGCTCCGGGCACTGTCGCCCACCACCACCGCCGGGCCCGACTCCGCGGGTTGCAGGAACGCCTCGCGGGTGTCGATTTTCCAGTCGCCATTGGCCTTGCCCCGGCCGTGGCACTTGACGCAACCGGCCTCGAGGATGGGTTGGACGTCCTTGCGGAAATCGACGGTCCGCCCGAGGGCCGGGGGGAGTTTGCCGATGGCCTCGGCCGTGGGTCCGGCCGCGTGGACCCGCGTCATCATCCCCAAACCGATCAGACCTGAACCAACCCCCAGGACCCATGCCCGAAGGAGACCGCTTGCGTGGAAACGACCGGTGGAATGCACGTCGCCACTATCCTCGCCGGGACCCGACACGGCAAGTCCCGGGCGGACCGGAAACGTCGGGGCGGCCAGGCCCTGCGGAGAGTCACTGGGCCCGGGTGCTGCGCTCGGCCATCCAATAGACGTCGGCCCGGGCGAGATTGTCGCGGGCGGGGACGTTGAGGGGCAACGACTGCCACTTCTTGACGGGCTGGAGGAATTGCGACGAACGCCAGCGATGGATCTCCGAATGACCGTCGGCGAAGGCGAAGCCGGCGGCGCCGTTGTGGTAGGAGGCGGGAAAATCGACCACCTGCCGCGTCGAGGTGGGGTTGCCCTCCACGAAGCCGGCCATGTCCACCACGAAATATCCGTCGTTGATCGAATCCTCCCGTTCATCGACCAGCACCCAGGTGTTGGAGGGCCCCGGCACGTTGAGGTCCGACTCCTTGGAGTAGACCTTCCACTGCGCCCCCGAAGCACCCCATCCCGGACCGCCCACCCAGTTGTTCATCGAAACGCTGCGGATGCGGGGCACGTACCTCTTGTCGCGCGTGTTGTAGGCCATCGTCATGTCGGCCGGGCAATGCCAGATGCCGATGGATCCCCCGCAATAGGGCCAGAGCACGCTCCTCTTGGTGTAGGCCTCGTGGTCCCAATTGTTCGGGTCCCGCTCCATGGCCTTGGTGTTGTCCAACCAACTGCCCCCGGTCCAGTTGGGCACCTCGCGGCCCGCGCCGGGCGGCGTCCAGTTGGCGGCCCCCGGGAATCGGTCGTTGTTGTCGGCGGCATACAGCTTCCACGCGAGCATCAACTGCTTGGTGTTGTTCATGCACGAGATGCCCGTGGCCTTGGCCTTGGCCTTGCCGAGGGCCGGCAGGAGCATCCCGGCCAGGATCGCGATGATGGCGATCACCACCAGGAGTTCGATGAGGGTGAATCCCGGCAGGGACCGCCGGGAAAGGGAAAGAGGTAGGGGGCGCGTGTTCATCGGGATGTCGATGGGATAGTGAAGGTGGGAAACGAAGGCAAGCACCGCTCCCCCGCCCCGCGGACCCGGGAGAGGGCACGGGTCGACGGGCGGAATCCCACCCGTTGCAGGGAGCCACCGCCCGGTGGTCCTCCCGGCCCCGGGCGGGGCCCGAGCCGGGAGGATGGGCGGTCGCCGGATCATTCGGCGATCCGCACCCGGTAGAACCGGCGGGCACCCCTGGCCGAACCGTCGGCCAGAGAGGTGATCTCGCCCGTGGCGGTCACCCGTTCCGGAAGCGCGGTCCACGACCCTGCCGGGATCTCCTCGGAGTACTCCACGAGGTAGGAGACCCCAGGCAGTGAGGACCAACTCACCGTGGCACCCCCTTCGCCATGGATGAGGGAGCGGAGGACCGGTGCCGCCTGGGGCAACACCCCCTGGCAGTCGGCGAGCACGGACACGAGGGCTCCGCTGCAGGCGTCCTCACCGACCGCCTCCAGGAGGTCGAGGCTGGGCACCCCTTCCGGATCGGGCGTCGCCTCGGTCATGAAGCGGGCCGATTCACCCGGAGCAAGCAGGATCGGCCCGAAGACCCGGACCGGAATCCGCCCCGACCGGCGACTGAACACCTGGACCCCGGTCAGCGGCACGTTGCCCGTGTTGGTGACGACGCCACTGTGGAACAACGACTGGCCGGTCTGCGGATCCGACGGCGGGCAGACCTTCAAGAGACCCAGACGCGGGAAGCTCCGGAGGGGACACACCGTGGTGACCCGGTCGGAGACTCGGGTGCCGTCGCAACGGTCCAGCGCGCTGACCGAGACCGAATCCACCCACTCGCACGACTCGAGCGGTGTCACCCCCTCGACGACATACTCGGCCGACTCTCCCGGCAACAGGGTGATGGGTCCGAGGATGGGGACGACCTCCGAGGCCGCGTCGCGGACGATGCGCACGTCCACCAAGGCCACATTCCCGCTGTTCTTCACCGTGCCCAACGTCCGATAGGGTTTTCCATGGAACGGGGCCTCGGAGGGACAGGCCCGTGTCAGGTGGATCGCCGGCTGGACCGGCGGATGGGGACAACGCAGGGTCATCCCACCGGCCACGGGTTCCTGACAGAGGCTCATCCCCGTCGCCGAGACGCTGTCGACCCCGCAATCCCCGGCCTGGGGCACGTACGAATCCACGAACGGGACGGTCTCCCCCGGGGCGAGGACCAACGGGCCGAGCAACGACGCCCCGCCGGACCGGCTTGTCCGGACATGGACATCCACCAGGGTGATGTCGCCGGTGTTCATCACCACGCCCTCGTACTCGACCCGCTGGCCCACGGCCACCGGTCCGGACGGACAGGCCTTGGCCACCGAGAGTTGCGGGTTGCCCGAGACCGCATGGACCGCCGTGGCGGAATCGAACACCCGTTGGCCACCACAGGCATCGGTGGCGGCGGCCGAGACCGTGCCGAAGACCCTGCAGGCGTTGGCGGGCGGGGGGAAGCTTCCCGAGAAGTCGCGGCTTTCACCGGGCAGGAGTCGTTCAAGCTCCAGCAGGGGGCCCGCTCCGGCGCGGTTGTGGAGAACCACCACCCCGGTCAGGGCCACGGGCCCGGCATTGCGCACCGTTCCGCGGAAGACCAGCGGAAGTCCCGGAGTCTCGGGCATCGGGGGCTCCGCCTGCGTCACTTCGAGGAGGCCGCGACTCGGAAGGCTGCAGGTGCCGGTGATGAATGCGTGGATCGTCTCCCCGGAGCAGGCCGAGGTCGCCCGCGCACTCAGGAGCGTCGTGACCGAACAGGCGCCGACCGGGGGCCGGAGACCGGTCCGACGGAAGGAGACGCTCCGACCGGGTTCCAGCGTCGCCAACGAGAACACCGGGGGCTCCTCGCCTCCGGGTCGCTTGCCCAGGGCATCCCAGTGGGCCCGCCCGCCGAACAGCGTGAGCGCGACTCCGCGAAGGGTCCTCCCCTCGAGACCCAGCAACGCGGCGGGAACCTCGAGCCGGACCCACTCGCCCGCCTTGGGCAGGGCTCCCATGGGTCGCAAGGCCTTGGAACCATCGATCCCGAAGGCGAGCAGGTTCTCGCCCCAATAGGCCCGATGCTCCCAACTGCCATCGTACCACTGCAGCATCACCTCACGCGGCGGATGGACCGGATCCAGGAACACATGCGCCACCAACACCTCGCCTTCGGCGACCGGGAATCCGCGGGTGTCTCCGGTGAAGTACAACTGATGAAGGCCCTCCGCCAGGGAGGATTGCCACGACGAATAGCCGCTCAGCCTCGGCGAAGAGGCCGCGGCCGATCCCCAGGAGTCGCCGCCCGAGGATTCGGCCTGCACCCCGTCGGGGAGTTGGTCGTCGAACCACAACTCGGTCCCGCGGCCGCTCCAGCCACCGACCTGGGACTCCAGCACCGCGACCTGTGTGAGCGCCACACGGCCCGAGTTCCGCACCACGAGATCGTACCCCGAGGTGCCATCCAATGAGGCGGCACCTTCCGCGCAGATCTGCGAGATCTCCAACCCCCCGATCGTCGCCAGGCGGCAACGGAGGGAATTCGAATCGAAGACGATGCGACCCGAACAGTCATCCACCCCGCTCGCATCGACCGACAACGGGACATCGCAGGCGTCGGCGGCGGTCGGAATCCGGAGGGCGAAGATCGCCGATTCCCCGGGGTCGAGACGATCGCGCGACAGCAACACCGCACCCGCGGTCAGCACCCGCGGATCGTTCACCACGACCTGCCGGAGGGTGACGTCCCCGGAATTGCGGACGATGCCGGAACAGACCATCTCGTCACCGGGCGCGGGTGGATCGATCGGGCAGGCCAGCGTCACGGTCAACCGAGGAGAGGTGGAGACGGCGCATTCGAGGGATTGGATGGAATAGACGGGTTGCCCCCCGCAGGCATCCACACCGGCGGCCAGCACCCGGACCTGCGTCCGGCAACTGTCCACCGTCGGAACCCCGTAATCGCCGCTGAAGGCCACCGAAGCTCCCGGCAGCAGGCTCCCCTGCACCTTCAGCGTGCTGCTCGCACCCGGCAGCACCCGTGTGATCGAAATGCCACGGATCTCGACATTCCCGGCATTCACCAGGGTGCCCGAGAAGGTCCTGAGGCCTCCCGGGGCCACGGGATTGGTCGAACAGACCAACGACACCGACAGGACGGGAAGCACCCCATCCGGGCAACCGGATGCTTTCGGGTCCGAAGCGGAGGCGGATCGCCCCGCCGATGCCGTCTGGGCCGATACGGGGCCGAGGGCAGCGGCCATCCAGAGGAACGCGGCGACGAAGAAGGCCCGTCCGATGCCGCGGCGGGCGCATCGTTGCAGATGGCGGGCGGTGCAGGCGGGGTCGGGTCCGAGGCGGGTCGGAGGACGATTCAACACGACGAGGGATTTCATGGTCATGGGGGGCTCGATGCGGAGGCCCCCGGCGACACCCGGTACCCGCGACCAGCAGGCCCACGGGGGCCCGGAAGGACCTCCACCCCGCCATTGTGGTTCCCCTCCCCATCGCCTCCATTGGGGTGGTTGCCCCGACGAGCATGGGGGTGTCCCGGACCGATCAGGAGCGGAAACGCCCCAGGACCTCCCACAGGAGTTTCCCCGACAGGAGAAGCACCATGCCGAGGAAGATGGGTCGGATGAATCGGGCCCCGCCCTTCACGGCCACACCGGCCCCGAGGCGACCTCCGATCATCTGGCCCAGGGCCATCACCCCTCCCACGCCGAACCGGACGTGGCCGGTGACCAGGAACCATCCCAACGAAGCGAGGTTGCTCGACAGGTTCATGGCCTTGGTGTGGGCGGTGGCGGCCAGGAGGTCCCATCCCATCAAAACGACGCCTGCCAGGGTCCAGAAGGTCCCCGTGCCGGGCCCGAAGAAGCCGTCATAGAATCCGAGCAGCAGCCCGCCACCGAAGGCGAAGGCCCATCGGGATTCACGGTGGGCATCCTCGGAGATCCACCCCGCTCGCCGACCCTCCGACCGCCACCGACGCAGTCCCGCCGCGATCAGCGAAGGTCGCGCCTCTCGCCCCAATTCGGGTTTCAGGCCCAGGTACACGGCGATGCCCATCAACAGCACCGGGATCACGGGGCGAAGGATCCTCGGATCCATCCGGGTGACGCAGGCCGCGCCCAGCAGCGCGCCGGCCATCGTGGCCGCGACACCGGGGGCGATGTCGCGCCAACGCAGCAGGCCATGCCTGGCGTACTGCACCGTGGCCATGGTGGTTCCCAGCGACGACTGGAACTTGTTCGTGCCGAGGGCGGCCTGAGGATCCATGCCGGTGGCCAACAGCATCGGAACCGTGAGCAGGCCACCCCCTCCGGCGATGGCATCCACCCAACCGGCCACGAGCCCGGTCACGAAGAGGGCCGGATACCATTCCCAGGAGAGTTCCATGTCGGACCAAGGACGCGGTTCAATCGGCCTGCTTGCGACATTCCCGAAGGACGAACGCCACGAGGTCCGGGGACTGGAAGAATCCGGTCCACATGTTGTGACCCTGACCGGCGGGAACCACCCACTCGAGGCTTCCCCCCAGGGCCTGGTACCTCGAACGGACCAGGCCGGAATTGGCCTCCAAAGGCACCAGGCGGTCCTGGTCCCCATGGATCACAAAGAGCGGCACCCTCGCCCGGGCCAACGGTTCCAACCGATCGATCGGGTTGTGCCGGGCCAATTGCGCCTGCAACTCCGACGGTTTCAGACCGAAGGCCGGCGCCGCGTTGGTGATGCCGGGATAGCTCGCGAGGTTGCAGACCGGATAGATCCCGGCGAATCCGGCCACCTTGTCGGGGTTTTCCGCGGCCCACGACAGGGTCATCAGACCTCCACGACTGCGCCCCAGGAGGAGCACCTTCCGAGCGAACCTCCTCCGGGTGGTCAACTCTTCATGGAAGGCCGAATACAGGGCCCTGCCCGCGGCATTCCCGTAGGACTCGCCGACATCCACTCCGGCGACGGCGATCCCGGCCTCGAGGAATCGCTCGAACATCCACTTTTCTTCGGGCCCGGGAAGCCCGGGCAAGGTCGGCGCATAGAGGACCCACGGAATCGTCTTCGCGGAGGCGGTCGGCGAGAGGACGAAGGCCGCATGCCCCCGGATGGACAACACCTCGCCGGGCAGCGGCAACACCTTCTGGGGCGGGGTCCTGCCGGCCGGGCCCGTCGGCACAACCGGCGCAGTCGTCTCGGCCCGGAGCGGCGACAGGACCATCGGGATCAGGCTGAGGGCGATCCGGAGAAACCACAGCGTTCGAGTCATGATCTTCTTATGGGGGTTCCTATTGGGGTGTCGGTGGGGACGCGGGGGGATCGTGCGGGGCGACGGCCGTCCGTCGCTGACGCTCGGCCGCCTTGGCGAACGGCCAATACACGAGCATCGCCAACCCCAACGAGACGACACCCCAGACGGCGGCGCGCCAATCGCCCCCGGTCAGGAGGTAATGCCCGACCACCGGAGGCGTGGTCCATGGCACGTTCACGAACGGCTTCCGTATCCAACCCCAATCCATCAGGCAGTAGGTCGAGGCCGTCAGCAGCAGCGCGTTGGCGACATAGGGGATCATGAACCACGGATTCAGCACGATCGGGATGCCGAAGAAGATGGGTTCGTTGATCTGGAAGAACTGCGTGGGCAGCGACAGGCGGCTGATCTTGCGATAGGCGGGATCCTTGGACATGGCCAGGATCAACGCCAGTCCGAGCGTGGCCCCCGTGCCACCGACGTTGACGAAGGTCGAGAAGAACCCGTTGGCCGTGACGTACGGCATGGGCTGACCCCGGCCGACCGCCTCGACATTCTCGGCCAGGAACTGGAGGAAGATGGGGGCCACGAAGGCGTCGAGCGTGTTGTCGCCATTGATGCCCACCGACCACAGCATCGTCACCAGGAAGGCGTACACCAGGATGCCGGGCAGCGTGTTCAGCGCGAAGACCAGCGGTTTGAAGAGGGCCTGCACCCCCGCGTGGATGTCGACGCCCAGGACGAACCGGAGGATCCAGAACGCCACCACCAGGAACACCGTCGGAGTAAGCGAGACGAAGGTGTCGGACACCACCTTGGGCACCGAATCCGGAAGCCGTATGACCCAGTGGGCATCGGTGAACGCCTTCTGGATGCGGACCGTCGCCATGGCGATGAGGATGGCGGTGAACAAGCCCTTGGAACCCAGTCCATCCATGACCAGGGTCTGGCCCTTCATCTCCAACTGGATGAGCAGGAAGACCAGGGCCGATTGCGTGGCGCTCAGGATGGCCTCCTGCTTCAGGCGCGTTCCCAGGTCGTATCCGATCGCCAGACAGACGAAGAGCCCCAACAGCCCGAAGGTCGCCGTGACCGGGATCTGCAGGAGCGGCAGATGCGGCGCCATGCGCGCCTCCCAACCTTCGATGGGCAGGTAGGCCACCACCATGAACAACCCTCCGAGGATGGTCAGCGGCACCACCGACACCATCCCTGCGCGGATCGAGGCCAGATAGGTGTTCTCGCTCAGCGCGGTCATCCGCGGGATCAGCCAGCGCTGCAGGAACATCGGGAGTGAATTCATGGCGCGAGCGGTTGGGGAGACGGCTCCGGGGACACCGTGGAACCATCCAATCGGAAGCCCATGTACAGGCACCCATCCTGTCCCTCACCCACCTGGATGAGCGGTTGGAATCCCAGCTTCCGATAGAAGGCCTGTGCGGCCCGATTGGGCAGGCTCACCCCGAGATGTGCGCCCCGGGAACCGTGTCGGCGCAGGAGGTCGAGCACCCGCTCCATCATCGCCCGGCCCAGACCCCGCCCCTGGGCCCGGGGCAGCAGATCGATGTGCAGATGGGACGGATACTGTTCGTAGGGTTCCGGGCAGAAGTAATCGGGCCGATGGTACACCTGATGGATGTGCTGGACGCGATTCCATCCGGCTGGGTCTCCCGAGGGCGCCGGGAACCTGCGGCACAACTCCGGACGCCACTCCGACTCGTATCGTGCATAGAACGAGCGGGAATCCACGGCCGCCAGCACGTATCCGCAAATCCCCCGATCATCCTCGAGGATCCAGGCCCATTCGGGCTCGAGGGCCAGGTAGGGCCCCACGAACACCCGGCCCAGGGCCTCCGGATCCTCGCGATAGTACGGCTCGCCATCCTGCCCGTAGTCTCCGGTCCGGAGGCAGACCTCGTAGGTTCCCGCCATGTCGCCCGGTCGAGGCGGCCGCAGTCGGAACGGAGCCGGAATCGTCGCGAGGGCGCTCATGACGGGCCTCCGACGGATCCGTCTTCCGAAACCCCCTCGAAACGGCCGTCCGGCAACAACTTCAGCAGGGATTGCAACCGCGGGACGAAACCGCCCCGGTAGGTCTTCGGCCGGTGGAAATCCGACTCGAACGGAGTTCCCGCGCGGGCCGGATCGATCCGATGCGCCCACCATCGATCGATGAGGTCCAACTCCTCCCGCAACTCCCAGACCCTGCGGTGGAACGCGTGAAACAGGCCGCGGTCGGTCAGGTCCACCAACCGGGCGCAGAAATCCTTGAGCCGGCGCATCCGAGCCCGGACCGCCAGGGATTCCGGATCGTCCGGAGGTCGGGATGAGGCCAGACACCGTGCGATGTCCCGAGCCAAGGACTCGGCCTCGGGGCCCTCCTCATAGGGCAGGTAGAAGGCATCGGCAAACGTCACCAGATCGGCGAAGTCCAACGGCGACCCGACGGTGGCGAAGTGCGGCCACCACGCACGAAGACCCTCGAGGAACGAAGCCCGGGCATCCCAGCCCTCTCCCGCCGCCAGATAGGCCCCGAAGGAATGGATCGGAACGAAGTTCAGTGCGAATTCCGTGTTCGGATTGAGCAGGATCCCCCGCACCGCGCCCTTCAACTCCGGCGGCCTTCCCGCGTATGGCCCGCAGAAGAACCGTCGTCCATCGTAGTCGTTCGCGAAGAGATTGTCCCAGATCAGCGGCGGACGGCGCAGGATTCTGGTCAGGTGGACGATCGGATCCAGGTCGAGTCGCTCCGAGACGATCTCGGGTCCGGTCCAGAAGATGTCGATCTCCGGGAGAAGTTCACGCCCCAGGATCTCCAGGTATCCCTCGCCCCCATGCCGGGCCGCCACCATCCGTCCACAATAGGGCGTCGGGCACATCAGGAATCGCCCCTGCGTGCCCGATCGACTCCACCGATACAGTTCGTTGACCCAATCGGCCTGGGCCGCCGCCAGCGATCCCCACCGGGCCCGATCCTCCGGGTGCATCGCATCGGGGATGTCATCCAACAGGATGCAGAAATCCCGCACTCCGGCTTCCATCAACTGGGTCAGTCTTGCCCGGATGGCCCCGGTATCCGCCGCATTCGAATACGTCACGTCCAACCCGGGACTGCAGGCATACACCAGGCGCAACCCACGGATCCGACACCCGTCCACCGCCACCCGGACCTCTTTCAACCCCGCCTCGTCATAGGGTTCCCGCCAGATCGCCCGCTGATGCAGATCGTCCTTGGGCCCGTAGAAATAGGTGTCGAGTCCGCTCCGAACCATCCAATCCCACAATCGGCTCCGCTCCGCCGGACTCCATGGGGGACCATAGAAACCCTCGATCACCCCCGACAGGAACAGCGGTTCAGAAGACACAATCATCGCATCAGTGGAGCCCGCCCCGATCAAGCGCCCCGCCCGCCCAACGGGTCAAGCCCGGCCTCCGATGCTCGCCCCTTCGCTCCCAAGCCGAGCCGATCCCCAGAGGACGGATCCCCAACGCCGGCAGCGGGACGGGGGAGCCGGTACCGCCCCCCTTCTGCCCTTCACGCGGGGCACTCCCGACGAATCCCCACCGAATCCTTGATTGAATCGATGCAGATTCTAACGTGAGACCGATGAAGCTCACCGTCCGTGGTGAATATGCACTGCGAGCCCTGACCCACCTGGGGTTGCGCCACTCGCCGAAGGTCATCCAGATCTCGGCGATCTCCGCGGCCGAGAACATCCCCAAACGATTCCTCGAGCAGATCCTCAACGACCTGCGCACCGGGGGGTTCGTCGAGAGCCGTCGCGGCGTCGCCGGTGGATATCGCCTCGCCAAACCCCCGGACAAGATCGTCATCGCCACGGTCATCCGGCACATCGAAGGTGCCCTGGCTCCCATCGGCTGCGTCTCCGAGAACTACTACGAGAAGTGCAACTGCCCCGATGAGGCCCGATGCGCCTTGCGTTCCCTCATGAAGGAGGTCCGTGACGCCATCGCCCATCACCTCGAGAAGACCACCCTCGCCGACCTCGTGTCCCGGGCCGAGAGGCTCCGGGCCACCGACCCCGCCGACGCCGACTTCGTGATCTGATCCGATCCGGGACCTTCGGTTTCCGTGAGGATTTGTGACCGGACTGCCCGCCGATCGCCACTTTCAACCTCCAGGGGCGGCCACCCGCGGATCGGCGTGGTTTCTGCTCACCGCCCTTGGCCATTTCCATCGGCCCGACAACACTTCCCACCGCATGATCGAACGCTGGTTTCAACTGGCCCGGCACGGCACCACGGTCCGCAAGGAACTCGTCGCCGGCATCACCACCTTCGCCGCCATGGCCTACATCCTGGCCGTCAACCCGGCGATCCTGGGCGCCAGCGGCATGGACAAGGGGGCGCTCATCACCGCCACCGCGCTGGCTTCGGCCATCATGACCCTGGCCATGGCCCTGGCCACCAACTACCCCATCGCCCTGGCCCCGGGCATGGGCCTGAACGCGTTCTTCACCTTCGGGATCTGCCTCGGGGCCAAGATCCCCTGGCAGGCGGCCCTGGGTCTGGTTTTCTACGGCGGGGTGCTCTTCCTGATCCTCAGCCTGAGCGGCATCCGTCAACGCCTGCTCGAGGCCATCCCGCAGGAGCTCAAGCTGGCCATCACCTGCGGCATCGGTCTGTTCATCGCCTTCATCGGCCTCAAGAACGGTGGGGTCATCGTCGACCATCCCGCCACGCTGGTGGGCTTGGGCGCATTCCACCAGGCAGGGCCGCTGATGGTCCTCGGAGGGGTGGTGGTCGGAGCCTCGCTGGTCTGGCGGAAGGTCCCCGGGGCGATCATCCTCACCGTCATCGGCCTCACCATCCTCGGTTTCTTCCTGCAGACTCCGGACGGCAAGGGCGGGATGGTGCCCATCACCCGGAGTCCGGAAGCCTGGATCTCCATGCCGGCCTCCTTGTCCCCCAGTTTTCTAAAACTGGACCTCGGCTACTTTTGGATCCACTGGCGTCAATGCCTGCCCATCCTGCTGTCCCTGCTCTTCGTGGATCTCTTCGACAACATGGGGACCCTGATCGGGGTGTGCCAACGGGCCGGCCTGCTCGATGCGCAAGGACGACTGCCGCGGATCGGCCGTGCCCTCATGGCCGACGCCTCCGCCGCCATCGTCGGGTCCGCCCTGGGAACCAGCACCGTCACCAGCTACATCGAATCGGCGGCCGGTGTCGAGGCGGGCGGCCGCACCGGACTCACCGCCATCACCACGGCCGGATGTTTCCTGCTGGCCCTGTTCCTGTCGCCGCTCATCGCCATCATCCCCGAGGTGGCCACCGCGCCCGTGCTGGTCCTGGTGGGCATCTTCATGATGCAGAGCATCTCGGAACTGGACCTGAAGGACTTCTCCAAGGCCGTGCCCGCGGTGATCACCCTCATCGCCATGCCCCTGACCTTCAGCATCGCCGAGGGCCTGGCCCTGGGATTCGTCGCCTACGTGGGCTTCCATCTGCTGACCGGCCGGGCCCGCACCGTGCCGCCGCTGGCCCACCTGCTGGGCCTCCTCTTCCTGGCCCACCTCATCTTCCGATGAACCGTTTCTGGATTCTGCTCGTCTGGATCGGGATCGGGATCGGCTGCGCCTCCGCCCCGTCGGAATCGGCCCGAGGCTCCCGTCCCGGTCCCTTCATCGCGGTCATGGCCGCCTATCCCCCGGAACTCGAGGCCAATGCATCGGTCCTCGGCGAGGAGAGCACGCGGGGTGCAACCTGGCGGATCGACGGCATCGTCTTCCAACACCTGCGTTTCGCGGGCCACGACCTGCTCCTCTTCCCCAGCGGCGTGAGCATGGTCAATGCGGCCATGAACACCCAGAAGGCCCTCGATCATTTCCGGATCAGCCATGTGTTCTTCGCGGGCATCGCCGGCGGGATCAACCCCGAACGGCACATCGGCGACGTGGTCATCCCGGAACGCTGGTATCACCACAGCGAAGCGGCCTACCTGAACCCCCGCCCCGACGGTCAGGGCTATGTCCTCCCCGACTACTTCAAGCCCCGGTTGGAGAATTTCGGGTTCATGTTCCCCGATTCGGTGGAGGTCATCCGCGAGGGCATGGACAAACCCGAGTCGCGCGAGTCCTTCGAGGCCGACGCCCGACTGCTGGCGGTCGCACGGAAGGCGGTGGCCCAAGTACCCCCGCTGCGTCTCGGCACCCGTCAGGCCCAGGTGTCCGTCGGAGGCAATGGGATCTCCGGTCCGGTGTTCCTCGACAACCGCGAATACCGGCGCTGGGCGTTCCGGGTCTGGCAAGCCGACTGCCTCGACATGGAATCCACGGCGATCGCCCAGGTATGCTGGGCCAACCGGACTCCGTTCCTCATCGTCCGCAGTCTCAGCGACCTGGCCGGCGGCCAGGAAGGGGTCAACGACGCCGATCGCACCGAACGCCCGGTCTCGCGCCATGCATCGTGGGTGCTCCGTGAGATCCTTCGGGCGCTCCCGGCCACGCCTTGACCGATCCCCCCTGGTCGGACCCACCCCGCCGTCTTGGATCATTGCCGGGAGGCCTTGGGCTTTCCCCCGATCCGCACACCGGACCGTTCCCTGCCGTGAACCGGTGCGACATCTGAGTCATCACTGCTGTGTCACCCTGTCACATTGACACACCTCTCACCCTTCAACGGGCGCACTTGTGACACGGAACGGCTAGGATCGGGGATGGCAAACCCTGCATTTTCCCCGTTTTTTGGGGCATTCTGCTTTTTCCATCGCCGCACCGGAGTCGGCATCGACCTTGCAGGAGCCGGGGAGGAGCGGCACTCAAACGCATACCGATTATGGCAAAAGTTCTTGGAATCGATCTCGGCACGACCAACTCCTGCATGGCCGTGATGGAAGGCGGCGAACCCTTGGTGCTGGAGAATTCCGAGGGCAAGCGCACGACGCCCTCGGTGGTCGCCTTCGCCAAGAACGGCGAACGCCTCGTGGGCGAAGCCGCCAAGCGTCAGGCGGTCACCAACCCCCGCAACACCATCTACTCGGTCAAGCGCTTCATCGGCCGCAAGTTCGATGAGGTCCAGGAGGAACTGAAGCGGGTGCCCTACAAGGTGGTCCGTGCCTCCAACGGCGACGCACACATCGAGGTCGAGGTCGAGGGCAAGCCCAAGGCGTTCAGCCCGCCCGAGATCAGCGCCATGATCCTGGCCAAGCTCAAGGCCGATGCCGAAGTCCGCCTGGGCGAGACGATCACGCAGGCGGTCATCACCGTCCCGGCCTATTTCAACGATACCCAACGGCAGGCCACCAAGGACGCCGGCAAGATCGCCGGTCTCGAGGTGCTGCGCATCATCAACGAGCCCACCGCGGCGTCGCTGGCCTACGGTCTCGACAAGAAGAAGGACGAGAAGATCGCCGTGTACGACCTCGGCGGCGGCACCTTCGACATCTCCGTGCTTGAGATCGGTGACGGTGTCTTCGAGGTGAAGGCCACCAACGGCGACACCCACCTGGGTGGCGACGACTGGGACAACGCCATCATCGACTGGATCCTCGCCGAGTTCCAGAAGGACCAGGGCATCGACCTCCGCAAGCAGGCCGACGCGCTCCAGCGCATCAAGGAAGAGGCCGAGAAGGCCAAGATCGCGCTGTCCTCGTCGCAGCAATACGAGATCAACCTGCCGTTCATCACGGCCGACGCCTCGGGTCCGAAACACATCGCCCTCAAGCTCTCCCGGGCCAAGATGGAGCAGCTCTGCGATTCCCTCTTCGAGCGCACCATCACCCCGACCAAGGCCTGTCTGCGCGATGCGGGCATCTCGGCCGACAAGATCGATGAACTGGTGCTCGTGGGCGGCATGACCCGCATGCCCCGCGTGGTCGAGACGGCCCGGGGCCTGGTCAGCAAGCCGCCCCATCAGGGCGTCAATCCCGACGAGGTGGTCGCCATCGGCGCGGGCATCCAGGGCGGCGTGCTCAAGGGCGAGGTCAAGGGAGTCCTGCTGCTCGACGTCACCCCGCTCTCCCTCGGCATCGAGACCCTCGGAGGCGTGTTCACCAAGCTCATCGACCGCAACACCACCATCCCGAGCCGCAAGTCCGAGATCTTCTCGACGGCCAGCGACAACCAGCCGGGCGTGGAGATCCATGTGCTGCAGGGCGAGCGCCAGTTCTCCCGCGACAACAAGTCGCTGGGCAAGTTCCAGCTGACCGACATCCCGCCGGCGGCCCGGGGCGTGCCCCAGATCGAGGTCACCTTCGACATCGACGCCAACGGCATCCTGAACGTCAGCGCCAAGGACCTCGGCACCGGCAAGAGCCAGAACATCGTCATCACCGCCTCCAGCGGCCTCTCCAAGGACGAGGTCGAGAAGATGCGCCGCGACGCCGAGTCCCACGCCGAGGAGGACAAGGCGCGCCGCGAGGAGGTCGAACTGCGCAACGAGGCCGACAACGCCGTGTACCGCTCCGAGAAGTTCGTCAAAGACAACGGCGACAAGCTCGGGGCTTCCAAGTCGGGCATCGAGTCTTCGGTGGCTGCCGTCAAAGACAGCCTCAAGGGTGCCGATTCCTCGGCCATCCGCTCGGCCCTCGACAAGCTGAACGAATCATTGCAGGCCGCCAGCGCCGGCATGTACCAGAAGGAGCCCGGTTCCGCTGGCGCCGAGCAGGCCTCGGGCGATGCCTCCGGCGGCGCCGATGCCAAGTCGGGGCCTTCCAAGGCCGGCGATCAGGGTCCCATCATCGACGCCGAGGTGGTCGACGAGAAGAAGAAGGCCTGATTCCTTTCCGAACCTTTTGCCCGGCCACGGACGTGGCGGGCTTCATCCACAAACACACAACACAACACTAGCAACCATCATATGGCACTGAACGTTAAACCCCTGGGCGATCGCGTCCTCGTCGAGATCGGCGAGGAGAAGGAAGTCAAAAAGGGAGGCATCATCATCCCCGACTCCGCCAAGGAGAAACCCTCCGAGGGCGTCGTGAAGGCTCTCGGAACCGGCAAGACCGGAGACGACGGCAAGAAGCAGGCCTTCGAGGTCAAGGTCGGCGACCGCGTGCTGGTCTCCAAGTACGGCGGCACCGAGGTCAAGATCGACGGCAAGGAATACAAGATCTTCAGCTCCGACGACCTGATCGCAATCGT
>JBEGWF010000132.1:0-90677 GCA_041177965.1 Verrucomicrobiota bacterium
CAACCCGTTTTCACAGGCCGGCTTACTTCAAGAGCAGTTTTTTGTGGCAGCCGATTGCTCGGCTGCCGGGCTCTTCACTCATCGTGCATTTCAATTTTCAATGAACTCAACCCAGCACACCCTTTTTCGCAGTGACCGGTTCAAGACCTTTTCGGCCTCAAATCCATCACCATCGCTTCCTCGCCGCTTGCCTGCAGATTTAACTGCTCAGCCCTCGACAAAAAAGCCGCCCTTTCAGGCGACGAAAAATTCGGTTGAAGATTGTTTCAGCTTCAACCAACTCGGTTGATGAACTCAGCGACTGTTTCAATCGCGTCGTTCGCAAGAACGGGGACAGTTAAGCCGACCGCCGTTCGACTGACAACAGTTTTTTGAAAAAAAATGCACCAACCAGGAATGCCCCGGAATCCCTCCGGAGTGTCACTCGGGAGGCGTTGGATCGACGGCGCTCCATCCGGGTGGGCGCACGGTGCGCCGTTCTGGCGCCGCGACGAACACGCGGCTCCCCGGTCGTCCAGGCGTTCCCACTTCATTTCTGCGGTCTCGAGACCTTAGCGTGGCGCCATGCTGATGTTGCGCCGTCCGGTGGACGCCGATTGGGCCTCCCGCGTCACCCGCCGTCTGGAT
This sequence comes from Verrucomicrobiota bacterium, assembly GCA_041177965.1. Classification (GTDB taxonomy): domain Bacteria; phylum Verrucomicrobiota; class Verrucomicrobiia; order Limisphaerales; family UBA9464; genus SXXZ01. Next base: position 628 of record JBEGWF010000132.1, read on the forward strand.
GACCTGCTGGTGGACCACGCGCATCTCGAGCGGAAGGCGGCCACGACCGCCATCCATCTTGAGAAGTACCGTGAACTGTACCCGCAGGTGCATTTGCTGAACCGCATCGCGATCGAGGAACTCCAGCATTTCGAACAGGTTCTAGGGCTTCTCGAAGAGCGCGGTTGGGCCTTCGGGCAGCCGCAGCGCAGCGAATGGATCACCGGGATGATGCGGGGCGTCCGCCAGGGTCGTCGCGATTCGGTCATCGATCACCTGATCGTCTGTGCGCTGATCGAGGGGCGGAGCTGCGAGAAGTTCCAGATCCTGGCGGGCCACCTGGCCGGCAGCGAACCGGGACTGTCCCGATTCTACCGGTCGTTGGTCGAATCCGAGGGCAACCATTACGCGACCTATCTGATCATGGCTCGCGACATCGACCTGGCGGAGACCGAGGCCCGTCTCGATTGGTTCCTGGACCGGGATGCCGAACTCATGGTCCATCGCCACGACCTGTGCATCCTGCACTGAGGTCGTCGCGGGGATCGATCAACGCTTCGGCAGGGAGAGCAGAGGCAGCCCGCGGCAGGCGTTGCAGGTTTCCGCTCGTGAAGTGAATTGACCGCGGCATCGCGGGCAGTACCGGGTGTGGCCCGGATCGTCCGGATCGGGAGGGGCCTCCCATGACGACGGGTCGAATCCCCTCGCCCGCGCGATCGATGCAAGGCGGGCGAGCAATTCGGCACTCCGGTCGGTTCCGTTGGAGCCCCGCCCATCGGCGGCCGTTGGTCGGGATGCGGCGGCATTCTCCGGGAATCTCCGATGGCGCCACTCCATCGACGCGAACCCCTCCCAATCCCGGAAACCCGGCAATGCCGCCGCCACGGCCACCGGATGGAAACCCATCAGGGCATCCCTCTGGGCGAGGTCCCACGATCGGATCGCGGCAAGCGGGGACAAACAGGCCGAGAGCACCGATCGCCAGCGGTCGTCCGTGGCCCCGGGGAACGCGAGCCGATGCCGCCGGGCCACAACGACGGCGTTGACGGCCATCAGGACGACCACGGCCGGCGTCCACCACGCGAGCGTCGGGACCCATCCGTCGAGCCAGACCCCGAGGGGGGCCGCCGCCCAGATCAAGGCCAACAAGCCGATGGAACACCAACGCAGAGGCAGGAAATCCTGCGCCACTTCGAGGCGCCTTCGGTCGACAGCGGCGGGATCGAAGGCGGCGGCCTCCGGGGTTCCGGTCCCTGGAATGGTGGCCGAAGACCAGACCTCGGATGAGGCCACGCGATGGGCACGGGCAAGCCCCGGAAGCGGCCAGACCCAATGCAGGGATCCACGGTGTGTCTCGAGGATCGCCCCCCGGGTGACGACCTCCCACCCGCGTCCCCGCCGTCGGAACAGCAGGAACCCGCTCGGAATCCAGACGATGTGTTCGGAGAGATGGAGCAGCAGGAGCACCCCGAGGAAGATCCGCTCCTGACTCATGATCGGGCTGCGTAGGAGATCAGAGATCGAGCGATTCGCCGGGCGCCGGCTCGAGCACCCGCACCTTCGGGTGCCGCGACCGGATCTGGTCGCGGATCCACCCCTTGGCCTCGGTGTCACCATGGCCCAGGACCACCACGCGGGGATTCACCTCGGTGACCATGTTCATCAGGTCGTCGCGGTTGGCGTGGGCGGTGAGATCGAAATCGAGCACCTCGCAGTGACGGTTCAGCTTGCCCACCGACGGGCTGAAGAGGAAGCGCTCGCCCGGCCGGGCCGCCTTGAGCCGACCTCCCGGGGTCTCCGAATCGGCGTACCCCACGAAGAAGATCCCGTGACGCTCGTCGCCCACGATCCGCGCGGCCAGGGCGTGGGCTCCGGTGTTCTCGCTCATCATGCCGGCGGTCATCACGAAGATCCTGCCGCCACGCAACGACATGGATTCGATGTCGTTCGTGGAGATCACCTGCAGATTCAGGGCGTGGGTCAGCTTCAGGTTAGGGTGGTGCCGGTTGGTCCGGTGGGATTGGAGATCGTAGATCTCCGTGAACACGCGCCCCAGACCGCCGATGTAGACCGGTTGCTCGCGCAACTTCCCGGACCGCATCAGCAGGGCCAGGAGGGCGAGGATCTCCTGGGTGCGTCCCAGCGCGAAGGCCGGGATGAGCACCGTGCCCTTGCGCGCCAGAACCCGGTTGATCCCCTCGGCCAATCGTTCCAGTTCGTGGTCGCGGTTGAAGTTCGGGGGCACCTGGCGGGCGCCCCGCGTGGTCTCCATGACCAGGACGTCGGCCCGCACCCCTTCGAAATCGGCCGCGCGCAACAGCGTCTGGTCGTGGAAGCACACGTCACCGGAATAGAAGAGGGTCTGCTTGCGACCTTTCACCAGCACGCCTGCCGAGCCCAGGGCGTGTCCGGCATCGAAGAACTCCAGCGTCGGCACATGACGTCGACCCGGGGTGGCGCCCTGACCCCGGGCGAACTGGGCCCACTCGATCTCGCGCCGATACCCGAAGCCCTGGAACACCGGGGCGTAGTCGTCGACCTCCTCGTGCGTGTAGAGCGGGTATTCGCGGATTCCCAGCTCGTCGCGCTGGCGCACCATGACGTTGACCGAGTTGTGGAGCACCCGCTCGACGATGAAGTAACTCAGGTCGGTCATCAGGACCCGGGCATGCGGAAAGTACTGGAGCGCCACCGGAAGCGAACCGACATGGTCGTGGTGGCAATGGGTCAGTGCGATGGCATCGACATCGAGGTCCTTGACCGATTCGTAGAGCGGCAGTGAGGAGAGCCCTTCGCGCTTGGGGTGGGTCCCGGCGTCCATCAGGAGTTGGTGTCCGTCGACGGAGAGCATCCAGGCGCTGGCCCCGATGTCGTGGTCCGGGTTGAGATTCGTGATCCGCATCGCCGACATGGATAGACCCTGCATCCCCCCGACCGCAAACGCGGAAAGCGTTTATTCGCCGCCGGGCGGCGTCGGACTTCCCGAACGGGAGGGGGATTCGAAGGCCAGCGTCGCGACCAATCCACGGTCCTTCCCCGTCCGTGGACCATTGGCCAACTCCAGGCTTCCCCGACAGGCCGCGATGCAGGTCTTCACGATGGCCAAGCCCAGGCCCGTGCCCCCGGTGTCGCTCGAACGGGAGCGGTCCGGCCGATAGAACGGCTCGCCGAGCCGACGCAATTCGGACTCGGGCACTCCGGGACCGGAATCGGTGACCCGCCAGAGCACGCGATGCGCCCCCTCCGCGAGGGCCTCGATCCGGATGGGACCGCCGTCCCCGGCATGATGGCGCACATTCCGCAGCAGATTGCCCATGGCCCGCTCGATCAGTTCACGATGGCCCAGCACTTCCAGTTCCTCGGGCACCTGCACCGTGAGGTCGCCGGGATGCGGCCATTCCCGCGCCAACACCCGCCGGGTCAGTTCGGCCAGCGACAGCGGAACCCGCTCCGCATCGAGCGGCTTCAGCGCCGCCTTCGAGAACTGCAGGAGTTCGTCGACCAGGGCGGACATGTGGCGGACCTCCTCGCGGACATCCTCCACATAGGGACGCGCATCGGCCTCGGCACGCTGCTCGAGCACCCCCAGGGCCATCTCCATGCGGGCCAGCGGGGAGCAGAGTTCATGGGCGACATCGCCGAGGAAGCGCTTCTGGCCGTCGACCAGACCCTCGAGGCGAACGGACATGCGATTGATCGAGGCGCCCAAGCGACCCAACTCGTCCCCCCGATCCTCGGGAACCCGCGCGTCGAAGCGTCCTTCGGCGATGCGCCCCGTGGCTTCCGAGATCGTGGAGACCGAGCGGGTGATGCCCCGGACGAACGGAAACCACCAGAGCACCGAGACGGCGATCACCGCGGCGGCGGCCCAGAGCCAGGACCGCACATCGAAGAACAACCCTCCGGCCGAGAGGCTTTCCGAGACCATGGCCAACCGCAACCCCCGCGGGATGCCGGGACCACGGATCGGGGCGGGCTGCACCAGCCAATGACGGGCCGGTCGACCGGCCTTCAGGAAGATCCGGGGTCCGCCCGGCATGGGCCGGGGCCCGAATCTCGCGGGTGGAGGCCCCGCGTTGGCCGCCGTAGACCCCGCGCCGAATCGATCCTCCGGCGGCATGCCGGGAGGGGGGCCCGGCCTCCGTTCCTCCATCACCGGTCCGGCACCCGTCTCCCGGAGTCGCGTCAGCACTTCCGCGGGCACCTCCGTTCGGGACCCGAACATCGGCGAGCCATCCTCGCGGAGCATCAGCACCCGCACCGGATAGGCCTCCTCGAATCGGGCCAGGGCGCGTTCCCATTCGTCGATCGGCCGCTCCCGCAGTTCGGAAATGAGGGCGACGGCCGCGGACTGGGACCGCTCCCCGGCGATCCGCCCCAGCAGGGACTCGCCGCCGAGTTCGGTCCAGACGAAGACACCGAATGCACCGGCGAGGATGATCAGGTTCAGGAGCAACCACGCGAGGATGCGGCCGAACAGGGGCAGTCGGAGGGTCATTCCGGATCCTCCGGGTCGACCATCATGTAGCCCGCGGACCGCAGCGTGCGGATGAACCGCGGATGCTTAGGATCGTCGTCGAGCTTGCGCCGCAGGGCCGAGATGTGGACGTCGATCGACCGATCGAACACGTCGTAGTCGCGCTCCCGGATCTCGTCGAGCAACGCCTCCCGGGTCTTGACGCGCCCTCGCGCCTTGGCCAACGACACCAGGAGGTCGAACTCCACGGGGGTCAGGGCCAGCGGGACGTCACCCAACACCGCCGAGCGGGAGGCCGGGCGGACCCGCAGCGGGCCGACGACCCATTCCTCGGCGCCGTCGGACCCGCCCCCCTGAGATCGCACCGAGCGACGGGCGACCGCGCGCAACCGGGCCAGGAGTTCGCGCGTCGAGAACGTCTTGGGCAGGTAGTCGTCGGCGCCCATCTCGAGACCGACGATCCGATCGGCCTCGTCGCCTCGGGCCGTGAGCATCAGGACCGGCACCTCCGACTTGGCGCGGATCCGCTTGAGCACCTCGAAGCCGTCGAGACCCGGTAGCATGAGGTCCAGCAGGACCGCGTGCCAGGCCTCGCCCACCGCACGATCCACGCCTTCAGGACCCGTGTGCACGGCCTCGACGGCGTATCCCATCGGCGCAAGATAATCGCGGATCAACCGGCAGAGCTTCCGGTCGTCGTCGATGACCAGGATGCGAGGCTGGGCATCGTGGGTTGAGGAGTCCGCAGGCGGGGATTTCATGGCGGGTTCGGCGCGACCGTTTCCGATTGGTTTCTGGCGCGAGGCTATGCGGGCGAGGATGGCTCCGGGCGCATATTTACCGCTGCTTAACAATTTTCCCTCCGGGACACATCATTTCATTACAGGGGCGGAGTCTTATGTTTTCAGAACGACACGGCGACCGTTCGCCGGGCGTCAAGATCAACAAAACAACACAAGACACACCATGAACTCACTCAATCGCACCCTGATGGCGCTGGCCCTGGCCGGCGCAACCCTCACCGCCATCGCCGAGAATACCGAGCGCCCGCTCCCTCCCGGCGGCCCCGGTGGCCCCGGTGGCCCCGGTGGACGTCCTCGGATGATCCCGCCGCTGATGGAGGCGCTGGATGCCAATCGCGACGGTGTCCTGGATGCCGACGAGATCAGGAATGCTCCGGCAGCCCTCGCCAAGTTGGACAAGAACGGCGACGGCAAGCTCAGCGAAGACGAACTGCGACCCGCCCGCCCGGGAGGCGGTCGCGGTCCTGGCGGTCCTGGCGGTCCTGACCGCGGCGGCCGTCCGCCCCGGCCCGAGAAGGAGTGAACCGGATCGACCGATCCGCTCGAAGGCGGCGATTTCCCCGAAGCCTGGGAAGTCGCCGCTTCTTCATTCGAGGCAGGTTCCTTTGGAGGCCGGTTCCGTCGAGGTCGGTTCCGTCGAGGTCGATTCCCGGGGGCGTGACTTTTCCAAGGCCGATGACCCGGCACAGGCGGCCCTTCGTCATCGGGATGGGCTCCGATGATCGAACCCCGCCTGCTAGAACCTGCCGGCCACCCATCGTGCCAGTTGTGCCAGCGACGCCGGTTGTCCGGTCCGCAGCACGGCCGTCTTGAAGATGCGGGCGCACGCCCAGAGCACCGCCACATCGGACAACACCAGCAACGACAGCGTCCCGATCACGTCGCGCATCGGCGGACCGGCCGCCACCCGATTCATCATCACGAAGGGCGTGTAGGGGGGGATCCACGACAACACCGTGGCCACCGGGCCGTTGGGATCCTTCGGGATGAAGGTGATGGAAACCAGCGGAACCATCATGAACAGGGTGATGACCCCGGTGAAATTCTGCGCCTCCTTCAGATCGCTGCAGGTGCTTCCCAGGGCGAGGATGACCCCGGAGTAGAACAGGTAGCCCAAGAGGAAATACAGGGCGAAGGCCGGCAGGAGCCAGGAATCGCCCAACAGCGTCGCCAACTCGATCGGCAGGCGGGAAACGATCGAATCCGGGGCGATCGCCGCGGCACCCGAGGTGTGGATCATGCCGAAGGTCACGACCACCAGCGAACCGATCCATGCCAGGGCCATCACGACCCCGACGGCCGCCACGCCGATCAACTTGCCGACCATCAACTCCAGGGGGGTCACCGAGGAGAGCAGCACCTCGAGGACCCGGTTGGAACGCTCTTCGATCAGCGAATTCAGGAGCATCTGGGAAACGCTGAACACGGCGATCCAGAGCAGGTAGACGAACGCGCTGGGAGCCCATTGCCTCAACTGGTCGGCCACCCCGACCCGTTCCTCGCCCATGGCCTTCCGAGGATTCAGATCGATGACCTGGGCTTCCAGACCCTCCACCCGGGCCACCGTCCCGGGATCCATCCCCAGGCGGGCGTACTCCCGCTTCCGATGATCCCGGGACAGGGCATCCGCCATGCGATCCCGCAATCGGTGGTCGGCCTGATTGGCCGACCAGAACCTCAGGATGGGCGGTGCATTCGAGGAGTCCCCTTCGAGCAGGATGGCCACGGCGAACAACGGCACCGGTTCATCGGCGCCGTCCACGCGCAGCAGCCGCCCCTCCCGCATCCAGACGCGCAGACGCTCCTCGAACTCGGGAAGCCCGCCCCGCCATTCCAGACCCTCCGGAAGGGGCACCCGGCGATGCAGGGGATCGGGAGGCGAGAATCGTCCCGCATCGGCCTTGAGCAGGGGGGCCACCCGCTCCTCCAGGTCCTTCCAGGAGGGAGCGCCGCGATCGACGCCCGGCAGGGGATCGGCGGAGCCCCACCTTGGCACCAGCCATTCGCGGAAATGGAGGTACTCCCGCCGTTGCTCGACCGATTGGAGATGCTCGAGCACCACCCCGGCCCCGCGCCCCGCCCCGGTCGCGTCCACCAGCGCGAAGTGACGCGTCGGCGTGCCCTTCCGTGCGAGGAGCAGCGGCACCTGCGAGGCGATGATGCCCAGCAGCGGCACCAGCAGGATGCCGAACCAGAACCCCCGGGTCTGTGCGTTGCCCACGAATTCCCTGACGGCGATCAGCAGCGCGTTCCTCATCGTTGACGGGCCTCCCGGGCCTCGGGGCCCACCAGGTGGACGAACACCTCATGCAGGTCGGGCTCACGCACCTCGAAGCGCCGCAATCGCAGGGATCGCTCGAAACAGGCCTCCAGGACCGATGCGGACGACGCCCCCGGCTCCAGCTCCAGGCGCCATCGACCGGAGCCCTCGGTCGCCGAGGCCCTCACCCCAGGAAACCCACCCCAGTCCGGAAGGGGCTCCAGGGTCTCGAGGGTGATCACGACGGGCAGCAGGGCACGCGCCTCGGAGGGGGTGCCCTCGAACAATCGACGGCCGCCGCCCAGGATGAGCAACCGATCGCACAGGCGTTCGGCATGGGCCATGACATGGGTCGAGAACAGGATCGTGCACCCGCGGGCCTTGAGGTCGTCGAGCACCTCCTCCAACACCTCCTGATTGACCGGATCCAGTCCGGAGAACGGTTCATCGAACAGCACCAGTTCCGGATCGTGGGCGATCGACGCCAGCACCTGTACCTTCTGGCCCATGCCCTTGGACAGGGTCTCCACCTTCTTGTCGGCGAAATCGCCCAGTCCGTACCGGATCAACAGTTCGCGGGCACGGGCACGGGCGATGCCCCCGGGAAGCCCCTTGAGCGTCGCGAAATAGGCGATGACCGCGGCGGCCGTCATGTTGCGGTACAACCCCTTCTCCTCGGGCAGGTAACCCACCCGGCCACGCACGGCCATCGCCGAGGGCGAGCCGAGGACCGACAACTCTCCGGAATCGGGCAGCAGCATCCCCAGGATCATCCTCAGGCTGGTGGTCTTGCCGGCTCCGTTGGGTCCAAGGAATCCGTAGACCGATCCGCGGGGCACCGACATCGACAGATCCCGGACCGCATGGAACCGCCCGAAGGACTTGGAGACCTGCCGGAGTTCCAGGGCGGCGGACATCCGAACAGGGTGGTGCGCGAGGGCCACATCGACAAGGACATCCGGGCTCCGATTACGGGGTCGACACGAAACCGCGACACTTCTCGCATTCCCTCCGGAAATCTCCGGGTGCATCCTGCGTCCGCGTCATGAATCCGGCTTCCGCTTCCTTCACCGTCAACGGACGAACCTACACCCCTCCCGCCCGGCCCTTGGCGGTGCTCTGCCTCGACGGCTCCGCCGACGCCTACCTCGACGCCGCCATGGCCCGAGGTCTCATGCCCCACGTCCAACGCCTGTCGGTCCAGGGCTGGCGCGGCGCGGCTCGGGCGGCGATGCCCACCTTCACCAACGTGAACAACAGCGCGATCGTGACCGGCGTGCCTCCGGCGGTCCACGGCATCGGCGGGAACTTCTTCTACGACCCCTCCATCGGTCAGGAGGTGATGATGAATTCCTCGAAGTTCCTGCGGGTGCCCACGCTGTTCCCGGCCGCCCAGGAATCCGGCCGCAAGGTGGCCGTGGTGACGGCCAAGGAGAAGCTGCGGGACATCTTCGCCAGCGGCCTGATCGCCCGGGGCGGCATCGCCTTCTCCTCGGAAAAGGCCCGGGAGGCCGCGCTGGCCACCCATGGCATCGAAGGCGTGGAGTCGCTGGTGGGGCCGACCCCGGCCATCTACTCGGGTGACGCCTCGCTGTACGTCCTGAAGGCGGGGGTGCAACTGCTTCAGGCGGGCCGAGCCGACTTCCTCTACCTCAGCACCACAGACTTCATGCAGCACAAGTACGTGCCGGACGCCCCCGAGGCCCTGGCCTTCTATGCCGGCATCGACGCGGAGGTCGGGCGACTGCTCTCCCTGGGCGCCGTGGTGGGGATCACCGCCGATCATGGCATGAACTCGAAGCAGCGCGCCGACGGTTCCCCGAACGTGGTCTATCTGGAGTCCGAATTGGACGCGCGCTGGGGGCCGGGTTTCCGGGTGATCCTGCCGATCACCGACCCCTATGTCGTCCACCACGGGGCCCTCGGCTCCTTCGCCCAGGTCCATCTGCCGACCGACCGACCGGTGCCCCTGGACGAGGTGCTGGACTTCGTGGGTGCCCTGCCCGGCATCACCGAGGTTCTGCCCCGCGATGGGGCCGCGCGCCTGATGGAACTGCCCGCCGATCGCATGGGAGATCTGGTGGTCTGCTCCGGCCGGGATGCGGTCATCGGCCGTACGCCCGCCTACCATGACCTGAAGGCGATCGAAGGCGGCCTGCGATCCCATGGCGGCCGATACGAGGAGATGGTGCCCTTCCTCCTGAGCCATCCGCTGCGATCCGAATATGCGGCGCGGGCCCTCGGGGATCCCCGGAATTTCGACATCTTCGACTTCACCTGCAACGGCACCACCGCCCGTTGATCGCCGCATGACCCATCCCACCGACACCTGGATCGACCGGGCGCTCCGCATCTTCCCCGGGGGGTCCAATGGCGAATTCGGGATCCCTCCCCACCTGTTGGTGGTGCCGGAACGCGGCAGCGGGGCCCGGATCTGGGACACGCAGGGCCGGGAGTTCCTGGACTTCACCATGGCCTGGGGCTCGGCGCTGGTGGGGCATGCCCACCCCCGGGTGGTGGAGGCCGCGGCCACCGCCGCCAGGGAAGGGGTGAACTTCGCCTCGCTGAATCGCCGGTCGATCGAGCTCGGGGAGCGCATCTGCTCGATCAGCCCCTGCGCCGAGCGCATCCGGTTCGTCGCCTCGGGCACCGAGGCCACGCTCCTCTGCCTCCGGGTGGCCCATGCGGCCACCGGTCGGCCCAAGGTGATGCGCTTCGAGGGCGCCTACCACGGTCAACATGCGGTGGGGGTGGCCGGAATGATCCACAGCCGCCCCACCGATCTGCCCCGATGCGATGCGGCCGGAGCCGGCGCTCCCTGGACGGAGCGGGACGTCCTCGTGGCCCCGTACAACGATCTGGAGACGACCATCCGCATCCTCGAGGCCCACGCATCGACGCTGGCGGCGGTGATCGTGGAACCGCTGCATCGATGCCTCCGACCGAGGCCCGGATTCCTCGAGGGCCTGCGCGAATGCACCCGCAGGCATGGCATCGTCCTGATCTTCGACGAGGTGGTGACCGGCTTCCGGCTGGCACCGGGGGGCGCGCAGGAATACTACGGCGTCGTCCCCGACCTCGTGGCCTATGGCAAGGCCCTCGGCGGAGGCTTCCCGATCGGGGCCTTCGCGGGTCGGGCCGAGATCATGGAGGTGCTCGAGGAACGGCGCCTTCCCGGACCACGCTACACGTGGAGCGCTTCCACCACCGGGGGCAATCCGGTCTCCTGCGCCGCCGCCATGGCCACCCTCGACCTGCTCCTGCAACCCGGGGTGCATGCCGCCCTGCACACCCTCGGACGCCGGTTCCGAGAGGGGCTCCAGCGGGTGCTGCAGGATGCCGGGGAAGCCGCGCAGATCCTCGGGGACGGGCCCTTGGGCCAGGTCGCGTTCTCGGCCAATCCGGTGACCGACCAGGCCTCGTGGCTGGCCAGCGACCGGGCCCGGGGAGGTCGGTTGATGCTCGAGCTCCTGGCGCGGGGCGTCTTCCTCAACCCCATGGGCACCAAGCTGTACCTGTCGCTCGAACACTCCGAAACCGAACTGGCGGGCTTCCTGGAGGCCTTCGCCGAGGCCCTGCCCGCCTCCCGAAATGCCCGTTGACCCATTTTCTCCACACCCGATGAACCTCCAGAGCCTTGTCGCCGGAAAACCGATCGATTCGGATTCCATCCTCACCGTCCGCAACCCCTACGACCAGTCCGTCTCCGGCACGGTCACCCTCGCCTCGCGGCGACACACCCTCGAAGCGATCGCCGCCGCGACGGCGTTCCGGGACACCCCGACCCGCTACCAGCGGGCGGAGATCCTCGAGAAGACCCGGTCCGCCCTCGAGAGCCGGCGCGAGGAGTTCGCGCGCATCATCACCTCCGAGGCCGGCCTGGCCCTGCGCGAGGCACGGTACGAGGTCGGCCGCACGGTGGATGTGCTCCGTTTCGCCGCCATGGAGGCCCTGCGTGACGACGGCCAGATCTTCTCCTGCGACATCTCGGCCCAGGGCAAGGCCCGCAAGATCTTCACCACACGGGAACCCCTGCGCTGCGCGGTGGCCATCACCCCGTTCAATCATCCCTTGAACCAGGTGGCCCACAAGGTCGGGCCGGCCATCGCCGCCGGCACGCCGATCGTCCTGAAGCCCTCCGAGAAGACGCCGCTGGTGGCCCTCCGTTTCGCCGAACTGCTCCATGCCTCGGGCCTGCCGGGCCCCATGCTGAGCGTGCTGCTCGGGCCGACCGCGGAGGTCGCCGAGGTGCTGGTCGGACACCCGGAGGTCGAGGTGGTCGCGTTCACCGGCAGCGTGCCTGTCGGCAAGAGGATAGCCGCCACCGCGGGCTACAAGAAACTCGTCCTGGAGCTCGGCGGCAACGACCCCCTCATCGTGCTGGAGGACGCAGATCTGGACCTCGCCGTCACGCTGGCCGCCGAGGGCAGCTACCGGAATTCCGGCCAACGCTGCACCGCGGTGAAGCGCATCCTCGTCCAGGAATCCATCGCCGAGGCCTTCACCCGGGCGCTGGTCGAGAAGACACGGGAGTATGTCTGCGGAGATCCCATGAACGAGTCGACCAAGGTGGGGACGGTCATCGACGAGGCCTCGGCGAAGTCGCTGGAGTCGGTGGTCCAGGAGGCCGTGGCCCAGGGCGCACGGGTGCTCATCGGCGGTGACCGGCGCGGTGCGCTGTTGCAACCGACGGTGATCGACCGGGTACCGCGCGACTGCCGGATGGTGGTCTGCGAGAGCTTCGGTCCCCTGGCCCCCATCGTCACGGTCCGGGACCTGGACGACGCGCTGACGGTCGCCAATGGAACGGCCTACGGGCTGAGCTCGGGCGTGGTCACCAACAACCTCGCCCACGCGCTGAAGGCGATCCGGACCCTGCGCTGCGGCACGGTGAACATCAACGAGGTGCCCGGATTCCGCGTCGAGAGCTCGCCCTTCGGCGGGATCAAGGACAGCGGCCTGGGCATCAAGGAGGGCGTCATCGAGGCCATCAAGGGCTACAGCTACGTCAAGACCTTCAGCCTGCCGTGGTGAACCCACGGCTGGTCGGAGGGGTGCAGGCTCACCAGATCTTTGCGCGGTCGTCGGGCTTTCTCCAGAGGGGCGAGGCCTCGGTGATGCCCCAGGCCTGGTAGAATTCCGGAAGGTTCACGTGGGGACCCACCCCGCGGAACTGGCCCGGGGAATGCGGATCGACCACCAGACGGCGCTGGAGCTCGGCCTCCCGCCAGTTGACCCGCCAGAGTTGCGAGAGACTCAGGAAGAAGCGCTGCTCCGGGGTCAGCCCGTCGACCGTGCGTCGGCGGGTCGGGTCCTTCGCCAGCGCCCGCTGGAGCGCCTCGAAGGCGATGCTCGTGCCTCCCAGATCCGCGATGTTCTCGCCCAGGGTCAACCGACCATTGACCCGCTTGCCGGGCAGCGCCTCGTAGGCGGAGTACTGCTCGACGACTTTGGCGGCGCGCCGATCGAACTCCTTGCCGTCGGCCTCGGTCCACCAGTCGCGCAGGTTGCCGTCGGCGTCGTATTTGCGTCCCTGGTCGTCGTACCCGTGCGTGATCTCGTGGCCGATCACCACGCCGATCGCCCCGTAATTGACCGCGTCGTCCATCTCCAGATCGAAGAACGGCGGCTGGAGGATGCCCGCCGGGAAGACGATCTCGTTGAGGGGCGGACTGAAGTAGGCGTTGACCGTCTGTGGGGTCATATGCCATTCGGCGCGATCCACCGACTTTCCGATGCGGGCCAGTTCGCGTCGTGATTCGAAGAGGTTGGCCCGAAGCACATTGCCCAGGGGGTCGTCGCGACGGACCTCCAGGCCCGAATAGTCCCGGAAGGTCCTGGGGTGCCCGACCTTCTCGGTGAAGCGGTCGAATTTGAGGAGCGCCTGCCGTCGGGTGGCCTCGCCCATCCATTCGAGCTTCGACAACCGGTCCCGGAACACCCCCCTGAGGTTGGCGATCAGTTCCGCCATGCGGGCCGCGGCGGCGGGCGGGAAATGCTTCTCGACATAGAGCCGGCCCAGAGCCTCTCCAAGGGCGCCATCGACCGCTTTGGCCGTGCGCTGCCAGCGGGGCTCGGGGCGGGGTTGACCGCGCAGGGTCGTCCCGTAGAAGCGGAACGCCTCATCGGCCGGGGCCGCATGCAGGTGCTCGGCCAGGCTGCTCAACAGGTGCCATCGCAGATAGGCGAGCCAATGGCCTTCCTCGACCTCCGAGGCCATCCGATCCAGTTCCCGGAAGAATTCCGGCTGCCCAACGATCACGGTCTCGGGCATCGCGATGCCGGCCGCATCGAAATAGGCGCCCCAGGGAAGCGTCGGAGTCAGGGATTCCAACTCGGATCGGGTGAGCTTGTGGTAGTTCTTCTCCTGGTCCCGCAGGTCGGTCCTGGTGCGCGAAACCTTCGCGAGACGGGTCTCGAGGGCGAGCACGGCCTCCGCCGATGCCCTGGCCTGGGATTCCGCATCCCCGAGGAGGCGCAACTGGGCGGTGATGTGTTCGCGGTACTCGTCCCGCTGCCGGGCGAAACCCTCGGCCAGATAGTAGTCACGATCCGGCAGCCCCAGCCCGCCCTGACTCAGGTGGAGGGCGTACACCGAACTGTTCTTGGCATCGGGCTGCACGCCCATGCCGAAGCAGGAGGCGATGCCGCGGATATGCCAGTGGCCCAGGAGCGCCATCGCCGACCTGTGATCCTTCACGGACTTCAGCCGCTCCCATTCCGGATCCAGCGGGGCGAACCCCAACCGCTCGATGCGGTTCGTGTCCATGGCGGCGGCGAAGAAATCGCCCACCTGTCGGAGCGGGGATCCGGCAGGAGCGCGCGTGTCCGCGGCGGCCGAATTCAGGATGTCCCGGATCAGCCACCAATTCCGGTCCTGCAATTCGTCGAAGCCGGCCCAGCGCGATTTGTCGGCGGGCACCGGGTTGTTCCGACGCCACGCACCGGTGGCGAATCCGTAGAAATCCACCTTGGGATCCACGGAACGATCCACATGCCCCATCGAGAATCGGGGGACCGGAGGCGGACCGTCGGGAGCGGACATCCCCCGATGGGGGAAGCATAGAAGGATCGAGAGCAGAATGCCTCGATGGAGTCGGGAACCGCGACGCGGCAGATCGTGGGACATCGCGGACATCCTGCCGCATCCCGTGTCGAAATCAACGGGCTGCGGAACCCTGGCCGAGAATCATCCCGGATGCGGGCATCGACCCCGTCAGAGCGCCGTCAGCAATTCGGTGATCTTGATGCCGAAGCGGTTGTCCACCACCACCACCTCGCCCCGGGCGACCAGCTTGGTGTTGACGTGCAGGTCGACAGGGGCGTCGGCCACCTTGTCCAATTGCACGATGGAACCGGTGGTCAGGTTCAGCACCTCGCGCATCGGGATGTGGCAGGACCCGAGTTGGACGCTCACCTCGACGGGCACGTCCAGCAGGATGGAAAGATCGGTGGTTTGGCTCATGGGACAGGTCTTGGCGGGTTGGAACCCAGGGTCACTTCGTCGATCTCGACGGCCCAACGGCCGTCGACGGTGCCGAGGCGGCCGAAGAACTTCTTCTCGGAGGCCAGCTTCACCTGCACCCGTTCCGCGAACTCCGGCGGCAGCGGCACGATGTCGCCCACCCGGAGCCCCACCACGTCCTTGGCGCGGAGCTTGAGGCCGTTGGATTCGGCGGAGACCGGCATGGGCGCGTCGTCGTAGTGGGAATTCCACCCGCGTTCCTGCTCGGTCGGGATGTCCGGCAGGTCCTCGGGCCCCGGCTTGAGGCGGGAGCTCAACAACTGGACGATCGGCTCGATGGTCCAGTACGGGAAGGCGATCTGCATGGTCTCGGTGCAGTCGTTGACCCGCGCCTCGATGGCCAGGACGAGCATGATCGCGTCGGGATCCACGGTCTGGAGGAACAGACCGTTGGTCTCGTGGCCGAACAATGCCGGACGGAGATCGCGGTATCTGGCCCAATGGGTGCACCATTCGGTGAGCATCAGCAGGACCACCTGGTCGAGGAGGGTCACCTCGAGTTCGGAGAGTTCGCGGGTCCCTGAGACGGAGGTGGCCGGCCCGCCAAGGAGCCGGTCGACGATGGTCAGGCCGAGACGCGGGGGAACGTCGAGCAGGCAGATGCCCCGGAGCGGTTCGACCCGGAACAGGGAGATGTGGGTGGGGCTGTTGAGGTTCTCACACCAATCGCGGAAGGACGTGGTGTGCAACTGGCACATCTGCATGCCGAACTCGACCCGGAGGTAGATCGACAGACGTGCGGCCAAAGCCTGGATGAACTCCTCGTGGTGGATGCGCAGCTTGCGGAGCTCGAAGGGCGACAGGAAGACCGGGGTCCGGAAGTCGTAGGCCGCGATGGAGTCGCGACTCTGGTTGCTCTTCCGGCCGTTGGACTGGAGGACGACGGTGTTGGACTCCTCCTCCTGCACCTGCTGGAGCAGGCGTTCCACCTCCGATTGGGAGAGCACGTCTCCCATCGATCCCATCGGGTCCGACATAGGCTTTCCGTGGACAGGTTATTGGATGGCCAACTCCGGAAGCACCACGTCGGTGAAGGTTCCGGGTCCCAGGAGCTTCAGGAAGGCTGTCTTCAACTCCGACTTGATGATGTTCCGCGCCCCCTGCTTCTCCAGATCCATCAACGTCTTGGTCTGGAGGAGCGACGAGGCCGCGTCCCGGAGATCCTCCTCGTGCTTCTTGACGAACTCATCGAACTTGGGTCGGGACCCGCGAAGGCCCACCTTGGCCATCATCAACCGACTGCCCATCGTGCCCGCCACGTTGACGGTCACCGAGTTGATCATGACCGTGGTGGGTTCGGCGGCGCCCGAATGCGCCCCGGACCCGCCTTCGTCGTGTCCACCGCCCCCGCCGGAGGCGCCGCCATGCTGGGCTTCGCCGCCATGGTCCTTCGTGGCTTCGACCTCCGCCTCGGGCGACTTGGCGCCGGATTTCCCGGCTTTGTTGAGCGAGGGCACGAGCACGAACTGGGTCATCAGGAAGGCGATGACGGGCAGGAGCACGACGTTGAGGATCAGCGGCAACATCGCCTTGATGCCGCCGGACGAATCGGCACCGGAGCCGTCGTTCTTTTCTTGGGCGGGGGACGCCATAGGGATGGGATGGTTTGTGGTGGGATCAGCGCTTCAGGTTGATCAACTCCTGGAGGATCTCGTCGGAGGTGGTGATGATCTTGGCGTTGGCCTGGTATCCGCGCTGGGTGACCATCAGGTCCGTGAACTGGGTCGCGAGGTCCACATTGGCCTGCTCCAGCGCCTGCCAGCGGATCTGTCCCCTGCCCGCCTGACCGGGGGTTCCGGTGCCGACCGGTCCGGCCGCGGCGAGGTTGCTGAAACGGTTGCTTCCGACCTTGGTCAGGCTGTTGATGTCCCGGAAGGTCTGGACCTGGATCTGGGCGATCTTCAGCGGATCGGGCGGCGTGGCCGGAGGCGGCACCAGCGTGCTGCGCAGCGTCAGCTTCACATCCCCGTTGGGCTCGATGCGCCAGGAGACCGCTTCGGTGTCGGCCGGCAGCGCCGGGGTCGTGGGTGTGAGGGTGATCTGGATGTCGCTGGAGACGCCCGGGGCGCCCGGGACCTCTCCCTGGACCCGGAGACCGTCGGTGGTGGTCAGGTAGCCGTTGGCATCGGCACGGAAGTCGCCCGCGCGGGTGGCGAAGAGGGAATTGGTGCCGGTGTCCCGGACGATGAAGAATCCGCTGCCATCGATGGCCATGTCGTAGGGTTGACCGGTCGCATCGATGGTTCCCTGGCCGAAGCTGTTGTAGACATCGGAGAGGGTGACGCCGCTGCCGATCTCGGAGGCGCTCGAGTTGGTCGAGAACTCGGACAACTTCTGACTGAACACGTCCATTCCCTGGGCACGCCCGGCACGGAAACCGACGGTGTTCACATTGGCGATGTTGTTTCCGATGACATCCAGTTTGTCCTGCTGGAAACGGAGGCCACTGATTCCGGTGTTGAGGGATCTGAGCATAGTGCTGTCTGGGTTTTGCGGGTTTACTGCATGATCGAACCAAGGATCTGGTTCATTTTTTCGGGAAGAAACTTGAGTTGGGCGGGGCCGATCGGCATCGCGGGGACCGATGTCGGCCCGGCACCGCCTTCCGGATCGACCGGAGACGCCACCGGAGTGTTCGGCGAGCGCATCAGGGTGACCCTCGAGAGATCGTAGGGCACCTCGCCCACGACGACCTGGGGTTCGCCGCCGTTGAACCGGACCTCGGTCACCGGGCCCTCGACGGTGGCCTGCGTGGCAGGATCCTTGAGGGAGACCCACTGTCCGAGGAACTGGTTCGCCTGGAGTCCCTTGAACTGCGAACGCAACCCGGACAGGTCGGCCTGCATCAACCGGGTCTGGTCCAGCGTGTTGAACTGGGCCATCTGGGCGATGAAATCGGTGTCCTTCTGGGGGTTCAGGGGATCCTGATAGGAGAACTGGGCGGCGATGAGCTTGAAGAAATCGTCCTGATTCAGCGTGCGGTTGGGCTTGCGGCCCATGAACTCGGCACCGGACGGATCGATGTTGCCGGAGGGGCCGGCGGGGGCCGGGGTCCCGAAGGAATTCGCCAGGGTTCGGCTGGAGGTGTCGACGTTCATGGTTCAGGCCCAGGATTCAAGGAGTCGGTTCGGGGGCCGGGCGGTCGACGGGGCCGACGAACGATCGGATGGACCGCGCTCGTTGGAAAACCGACCCGGACGCCCCTGGGCCCAAGGGCCCGCCTCGGGTGCCGGATGCTGGTGACGCCCCCTGCCTCCCGATTGGGGCGAAGGATCATCGGCGTTTCCGGTGGAGCCCCGCTGGGACGGTGCGATCGGCTCACGCTCGAGGGAATGCAGGTGGATCCCCTGACCGCGCAACTGCTGCTGCAATTCCGGCCAACCCTCGGAGATGGCCCGCGAGTCGCCCCTTTCCACGGTGGCGCGGATCTCGATCGTTCCCTGCCGACGTCGAAGCTCCACGCGCAACTCGGAGCCCGGATCCGGCCGGAGGACGGCGGTCATGGACCCGGTGCGCAGGCGCTGGAGAAGGACCAACTCCCCGGAGAGGAGTTCCTGGAGCCGTGCGGACATCTTCGGAACGGGAAGCTCGGGGGATGCGGCCGCCACGACCATGGGGGGCGGTTCACCCCGGGTCGGCATCGGCCATTGCCATGACGACGACGGCTCAGCAACGCCCCCACCGATGACGGACAACCCGGACTCCACGGGCACGCCGCCGGAGTCCGGCCTCTGCCGAACCGGTCCGGAGACGAACATGGATTCCTGAGGAACGACCATCGCAGGGACCCGGACCGCAGATGTCGTGCCAGCCAATCTCGATGACGCCCCCCCATCCCGGTCGGCATCCCGCACCCCCCCCTTCGCCGGTTTGGAAAACCCTGTTTTTCTGAGGTTTTCATCGATCTGAACCACCGCATCACCGGCGGAACCGGGCGAATGGGCGAGGGCGGACGGACCGGTGATCGTGACCCGATCGTAGGCAATGTTTGCCGATACGGAGGATGAAAACGGCCGATCCGAGGGGGCATTCCAGGACTCTTGTCGAGGATGGGGACCGGCTTCGATCACCGACGGGGGAACCCGATGGGCAGCCTCGGGTCGGGTTGGGGTGAACGGTGCATCCGCAGGCGGCGCGTCCCCCTCCTCCGTTCCGACAACCGCCGCATGAACCATTCCGAACGTCCGCTGGCTCACCCCGGCGGTGTGCGCCTCTGACGGGATCGTCGGTTCCGACAACACGAGGCCGGACGCCGGGGCAACGACCCGGGGCATGTCGATGGAATCGAAACGGGAGACCGGTCCGCCCGTGGACATCGGCATCGTCTGGGTAGGCGCGGTCGGGAGCGGAGCGAACCGTCCGTCGGACTCTCCGAATGCAACCGACACCATCGCCGCTCCCGCGAATCCCTTCGGACGCCCTCCCATGTCCGTGGCCGGAATACCGGAACCGCTCGGGCCAAGGGGAAGCGGAAGAGGAGCAGGAGCAGGAGCAGGAGCCTCCCCGTTCAACGAAGCCCGTCCCGGGGCGAGGGGCAGGGTTTCGTGCCGTGTCGGCCCGAACGCGACCGGTTGCGGGATCGCATCGGGAGCATCCGGGAAAAGACTCCGAGGGTCCGAAATGCCGTCCATCGAGGCCGGCGATGGAAGGGGAAGACCCGGCACAGCCACAGGCATCCGGAGGAAATCACCCGGATCCGAAGCCTCTTGGGGAAGGGTTTGGTGCCGCATCGGCCCGAACGCGACCGGTTGCGGGATCGCGTCGGGAGCATCCGGGAAAAGACTCCGAGGGTCCGAAACGCCGTCCATCGAGGCCGGCGATGGAAGGGGAAGACCCGGCACAGCCACAGGCATCCGGAGGAAATCACCCGGATCCGGAACCTCTTGGGCCAGCGAGAGGATCGCCGGGAGATTGGAATCGGCACGGACCGAACCCGAGACCGTCGGTTTTGGCGAAGCCGGATCGGGCAGGCCCTCCCGGAGGGAGATTCGGCTCAGGCCGGGTCCGGAATGGGAGTCGGGATCCTGATCCCGGATGGGCACGGATGCCATGACGACGGGTCCCTCGAGCCCGTGATCCTCGGGAACAGGCGACCCGTGGGTCGGAAGGGCCGGTGGCGAACCGGCCGCCGGCACCCCGGATCCGGTCGGAAAACGCAGGATCTGAGGACCCGGGGAGATCGACGATCCGGGGGGATGGAGCGTCTCCGGCATCGGAGCGATTCGGAGTGCCGGTTGCAGGGGGATCGGACCCGCCTCGGGTTCCTTGAATCCCGGCCTCTCCGACCACGGCGAACCCGGGGAACGCTTCCCCTCTTGGGCCTGTCGGACCCCGGTTTCGGAGGATCCCTGCTGCATGGAGAATCCGCCGGTTCCGTCCGGGAGGAGTCGAAGGCCGGTTTCCGATGCCACCGGACAAGAACCACCGGTCTTCGGGGGAGAATCCAAGGAAACCCCAGGCATCCCACCAGGTCCGACCGACATCGCCCCCGGTGCTCGGGGATGGGGCACGGGATACGCCCCATGAACGATCCCGGGAATGGTCGAAGACGCGCTGGCGGCGGGTTTCCCGTCCTCCGGGGCTTCGGCAGGACCAACGGCGTGGGAGCGGGAGGGTCGAGACTCACGAACCACCTCATCGGCCACGATCGGAACCACCGCGACCGGAGCCGGAGGCGTCTGGATCGGAATCCCGACCGACTCGGTCCGCGACGGACCCCGGGAGATGTTTCCGGAATCGGGGACGCTCTCCGGAGAGTCGACGGCCATGGAGGGCTCCGGGACCCGCGGCATCCGCGCCGCTTTGCGTGGGGACTGCAGGTTTCCCGGGCGGCGGCGACCGGCCTCGTCAACGGGCCCGGCCACCGACCGGGAGACGTCGGGCAGTCCGGGGTCCACGGACATCGCCTCCGGGGAATCGCCCCTCCGCTCGGGACCCTTGGGGGATGACTCGAACCCCGGGAAAGGGCTCCGCCCCTGCGACGGAGGGCGGACATCGGTGGTGGAGGGATCGGACCCGACCGCCCGGGGGAGATCGGGATCAACCTCCTCGGTGGCATCATCGCGGAACGACCCGCCCGGTTGCTCCGGCACCGCCTCTGAAGGATGGGACGGAGGCGCCCACCGGGCGATCGCCTCGACACCACGGTGATCCTGCTTCGATCCGGAGGCATCCGCGGATTCCGGTCGATTATTCCAGGGTCCCGACGGGGGGCTGATGGTCTCCGGGAGGGAGCCCCGGGCGACGGTGGTCCCGTCGGGACTGGAAGTCATCGTCGGTGACGGGACCGCGCCGGGGATGACGGAGGCGGGGTGAGGTCCGGAGGCGCCCCGGGAGCGACCCCTCCAAGGGTGGTCCGTCGGAGGCACCCTCGCGGGATCCGCGGGCATCCCGACGGAACCGGGGCCGACTTCGGACGGATCCATCGGTGTCGCCGGATGGACCAGCGGCGGAAGTCCAGGGGGCACATGGCCCGGCGGGAGCCCGAGGGCCGCGGAAACGTCAAGGACTCCCGACACCATCGATTCGAAGGAGACGGGCACCGCGGAGGCTCCGGCGCGGATCGCCCCGGGGGCACCCGCCCCCGGCAGGATGCCGACCACGGAGACGGGCAGTTCGCCGACAGGAAGCGGGGAGGCGGTCATGGCTTCTTCGCCGCGGGAACCAGACGGATCCGGTCGGACAGGCTGGCCGCCCGCTTCGCCCCTTCGGCATCGGTCTTGGCCAGGGCGTCGAGGATGGCCGCGTTCTGGTCGTCCTTCATCTGGCTGAGGATCTTCACCACCAGACGTTCATCCATCTCGGCCACGACCTTGGCCACACTGGATGGCTCCATGCCCGCGTAGGTCTTGGCCAGTCGCTTCACGTTGGCCGCCTCGTCGTCCTGGATGCGGATGATCCGGCGATCGATGTCGTCCCGGATCCTCGCGACCGACTGTGTCACGGCCGCGAGCTCCGCTCGCTCCGCCTCGATGCGCTTGGCGAGCTGCTCGAGCCGATCCTCGCGTTCGGTCAGCACGTCGTTCCGAATCCGCAACTGTTCGATCAGGGTGTCGATCTCCAGGCTGTAGTACTTCCACGAAGGCGGGGGATCGGATTTGAGCTTGTCCTTGACCTTGGCCGCGGCCGCGACCGCATCGATCTTCTGCCCGGTGGTCAGGGGCTCCGCCTTCTTGGGTGGCGGGGGGGGCTTGTACCCCTTGATGAGGACCGCGGCGGTGACCGCCAGGTACAGCAGGGCACCGATCAGGGAGCCCACCATTGGAAGCATGGATTTCAAAGGAGGACGGGACGGGTTCGGGTTGGGACGTTCACGGGCCTTCGGCGCAACGCCATCTCATCGAGGTTCTTCTGGTCTTCACGCTGCAGTTCAAGGGCGTGCTCCGCGCGCTCCTTGGCACAGAACCGGTCGACCACCTCGCGGTCGCGGCGGGTTCTCATCACCTCCTCGAGCGAAGCCACCGCCGCGGAGGCCGCCTCGGCGAACTGCCGGCGGCAATCCTCGAGGCGTTGTTCGAGCACCCCGCGGTATCCATCGTGCTGGGCGAGCCTGGAGGCGGGGCAACCTGATCTCAGGTCGTCCTGCACCTCCTGCTGGTGACGAAGCAGGGAGTCGAGGGTGGACCGCAGGCGCTCCTCCGCGGCCTGGCGCCGGCGCAGCATCCCGGCGTGCACCTGCAGGGCCTCGTCCTCCCGGCGTTGCCGGAGTTCGCGAAGCGGGGCGACCCTGGATTGGAAACGCTTCATGCGGATTTGCCCCCTTGGACCGCGGTCCGAAGCGCCGCCCAGGCCTCGGCAGGGGTCGACCCCTGATCGACGCGCTGGCGGAGGAACGACTCGAGCGGATCTCGGAGGCGGATCGCGGTGTCGACCGACGGGTTCGATCCTGCGGTGTAGGCCCCGAGACTGATCAGATCGGCGTTGCGCTTGTAGACCGAGAGGTGCTCGCGGGCCTGGCCGGCCAGACGGAGCTGGTCCTCCGAGCACAGGTCGCGGGTCAGACGGCTGATGCTCTGGAGGACATCGATCGCCGGGTAGTGGTTCTGCTGGGCCAGTGTGCGGTCGAGGACGATGTGGCCGTCGAGGATGCCGCGGACCGCGTCGGCGACCGGCTCGTTCATGTCGTCACCCTCCACGAGGACGGTGAAGAAGGCGGTGATGGCCCCCTCGGCACCGGATCCCGCCCGCTCCAGCAACTGGGGCAGCAGGGCGAAGACGCTCGGGGTGTATCCGCGCGTGGCCGGGGGTTCGCCGACCGCGAGCCCGATCTCACGCTGGGCCATGGCGAATCGCGTGACCGAATCCATCATCAGCAGCACGGACTTGCCCTGGTCGCGGAAGTACTCGGCGATGGCCATGGCCGAGTAGGCCCCCTTGAGACGGGTCAGGGCGGGTTCATTGGAGGTGGCCACCACGATGACCGACTTCGCCCTGCCCTCCGCGGAGAGATCCTTCTCGAGGAATTCGCGCACCTCGCGGCCGCGCTCGCCGATCAGACCGATCACGTTGACGTCGGCCTCGGCCTGGGCGGCCATCATGCCCAGGAGGGTCGATTTGCCGACGCCGGACCCCGCGAAGATCCCGAGCCGCTGGCCGCGACCGACGGGGATCAGCGTGTCGAGGGCCTTGATCCCGGTGCCGAGCACATCGCGGATCCGTCGACGCTGCAGGGGATGCGGCGGGGCGGCCATGCAGGGGGCCAGATGATCGGGCCGGACCGGGGGAAGACCGTCGATGGGTTCCCCCAGTCCGTTGAGCACACGGCCCAGAAGGCCCGGGCCGACGGGGACCTGGAGCGGATGCCCCATCGCCACCACCTCGGCCCCCGGATGGATGCCGTGGGTCTCACCGAGGGGCATCAGGAGCACCCTGCCCTCGCGGAAACCCACGACCTCGGCCAGGGAGTCTCCCCCCCTCCGCTCGCCCTCGATCCGGCACAACTCGCCCACGGCGCACAGCGGCCCCTCGCTCTCGATGACCAGGCCGATCAACTGGACCACACGCCCGCGGTTCTCCAGCACCCGGGTGCCACGCACGCGTTCAAGGATGCCTCCGAGGCGCTGGTTCGAGGATGACCCCGGGGCGTTCATGACTCCATCGATTGGCGGAGGAGCTCCAGCTTGACCTCGCGCCGGGCGTCGACCGTCCCGAAATCGGTGAACACGAGGCACCCGCCCCGCCCGACCTCGCCGGAGGCCTCAAGTCGGATGCGCTCGCCGCCCAGCTCCTTGAGCAGGATCGGGCTGTTGACCCTCTCGATGAGCGCGAGGTCCTCGGCGTTGAGCTGCACACGGACCCGACCGGTCTGACGGAGGGACCCCAACGCCTCGTCGAGGGCCTGCTCGATCATGGCCGGGGTGATCTCGAGGCTGTTGACCACCTTGCGGGCGGTCTCCCAGGCGATGGCGATCAGGGCCTGCTCGCAGTCGCGGACGACCTGCGGGATCGCCCCCTCCAGCTCGGCGAACACCCGGTTCTGGATGTGCCTGAGATCGGCCCGCTGCTGGACGAGCTGCTCGCTCAGGGCCCGCTCGCCGTCCTCCACCCCTCGGGCGTAGGCCTCCTGCTCGCGCTGGCGCCACTGGCGCTCCAGCTCCCAGAGCGAGACCTTGACGATCTGCACCTCGCGGAGCGCCTCGGAGAAGGGGATGGGATCGTTGGCGTGTTCCATGATCAGGATGCGCTGAGACCCTCGTTGTCGGCCTCGGCCTTGCGGACCAGCTCGATGATGCGCATCTGGGCGGCCTCGATGTCCCGCAGCTTGAGGGGACCCATGAAGCTCATCTCCTCCTGAACGGTCTCGGCGGCACGCTTGGAGACGGCGCTGAGCAGCGCGCCCTTGAGCGTGTCGCTCGCGGTCTTGAGGGCCACCGCCAGATCGCGCAGGTCGACCTCGCGAAGCACCCGCTGGAGCATCGGGGTGTCGAGCGTGGCCACGTCCTCGAAGGTGAACATCTTCTGGCGGATCGCCTGGCCGAGCTCCGGATTCCGCTCCTCGATGTTCTGCAGAAGCGTCTTGGTGAGGTTCTTGTCGAGCGAGTTGAGGAGGTTGGCCGCGCTCTTGAGTCCGCCCGTCAGGTTGAGCGCCCGCGTGTGCTGGGTGCCCAGCTTGCGGTTCAGCTGTTCGACCACCTTCTCGACGATCTCGATGGGCGTCGGGGCGAGGGTGGCCAGCCGTTCGATGACCTGGTCCCTCAGGTCGGGACGCAGCATGATCAGCAGCTGCGAGGCCTTCTCCGGGGGAAGGTACGACAGGATCAGCGAGATGGTCTGCGGCTGCTCGAGCTTCAGCAGGTTGAAGATCTGGCGCGGCTCCAGCTCCACGATCTGTGTCATCGACGAGACCGGCGTGCGCGTGGGCAGCACCCGACTGATGACGGTGGCCGCCTTGTAGAGGCCGAGGGCCTTCTCGAGCATCGACTGGGTGAAATCGAATCCGCCGCGCAGCGAGGTGCTCGCGTGGATGGCGACGTCGGTGAACTCCTTCAGCACCGTGTTCTGCATCTCGATGGACAGCATGCCCACCTTGGCCATCTCGGCGGAGATGGCCTCGAGCTCGTCGGGCTGGAGCCCACGGAGGAAGGACACGGCGGTGTCCTCCCCCAGCACCACCAGGAGCATGGCGATCTTCTGGGTCCTCGTCAGTCGGGAGAACTCGGCGGGCGTCGAGGCGAGGATCTCTGGAGTGGCTGCGGCCATGGCGGGTCACTTCGACTTCTCCGCACCGCGGCTCATCCAGGTCCGCAGGGCGTGGGTCATGTTGTTGGGGTTCTCGCGCATCAACTGGTTCATCATCTCGGCGGTCATCACGAAGGGCTGGACCTCCTCGGTCTCCATCGTCGGCCCCCCGCGCATTCCGCCACCCATCCCGCCCATGGCACCGGCGACCTCGGCGGAGGCGGCTCCGATGGGGATGCCGATGGGGATCTCGTCGACGCCGGTCTTCTGGAACAACCGCCAGAGCATGAACAGGACGCCGACGCCGAGGATCGGGAACACCGATTCGCGGGCGATCTCCGTCCACAGGCGCTGGCGCTCGCTCTTCTCGAGCTGCTGGGTCAGTTCGCGCGAGGGCTGGTCGTTGAAGGCGATCTCCTCGACCGTCAGGTCGTCGACCCGGCCGGCCTCGCCCCTCTCGATGATGCCGAGGGCGGCCTGGATGCCCCGTCGCAGCTTCTGC
This sequence comes from Verrucomicrobiota bacterium, assembly GCA_041177965.1. Classification (GTDB taxonomy): domain Bacteria; phylum Verrucomicrobiota; class Verrucomicrobiia; order Limisphaerales; family UBA9464; genus SXXZ01. The sequence goes on from JBEGWF010000132.1 coordinate 26,851, forward strand.
ATGTCGGCGGGGCTCCGTGGGGCGGCCACGCGGTTGGTGCCCTCGCCGGTGTACTCGAGGGGGATGAAGACGGCGGCCGAGATGCGCTTGGTCGAGCCCGGGACGTGGTTCTGGGTGGTGGTCACCTCGTTGATCTCGTACTGGTTCTGCGTGACCTTCTTGTTGGTGTTGTTCTTGGTCATCGGCGCGGTGCCGGCCGGGCTGTTCGTGTCGACGTTGGCATTGGTCGCCGTGCCAGGGGCCCCGACGGCTCCCGTGAGGTTCGAGGTGCTGTTGTCGATGCGCTCGTCGGTGATGGTCTCGGTGCGCTTCACCTGGCTCTCCGGATCGTACTTGGTCTCGCGGCGCTGCAGGGTGGTGTAATCGAGGTCGACCGAGACCCGGGCCAGCACCCGGGCCGGGCCGCCGACATAGGGGGCCAGGAACGACTCCACCTTCTTGGCCAGGTAGCTCTCGTACTCCCGCCTCTGCTTGAGCTGCGACGAGGTGGCACCGGTGATGGGATCGTTGTCGAAGGCCTCGGTGAGCAGGTTGCCGATGTTGTCGGTGATGGAGACGCCATCGGGCGTGAGTCCCTCGACCGCATTGGCGACGAGGAAGCGGATGGCGTTCACCGTGGATGCGGGAACGGGAACGTTGCCCCTCAGCTTGAGGAAGACCGACGCGCTCGGCTTCTTCTGGTACTCCACGAGCAACCGGTTCTCGGGCATGACCAGCATGACCTGGGCGGACTCGATGCCGTCGACCCGGGAGATGGTCTGCGAAAGCTCCCCCTGGATGGCGCGAAGGTAGTTGACCCTCTGGACGAAGTCGGAGATCCCGAAGTTCGGCTTGTCGAACAAGGAGAAACCGGTGGTGCCGCCGCCGGGGATCCCCTTCCCGGCCAACTGGATGCGCAACGGGTGCACCTTGTCGGCGGGAACGGAGATGGTGCCGCCGCCACGGACCTTGTAGGGCACCTTGGCCTCGTCGAGCGCGTTGACCACCTTGGCCGCCTCGGCCTCGCCGAGGTTGCCGTACAGCACGGTGTAGTCTTCACGGCTGGACCAGACGGCCACCCCGGCCAGGCCGAGGAGGACCACCAGACCTGCCATCACGATGGAGATGCGCTGTGCGGCGCCGACCTCCTTCCAGACGGCGACCAATTGCTGCCAGAGTTCTTGGAAACTGTTGTTCATGGCTGGGTGGCCTCAGAAAAGCATCAGACCTGCATCCGCATCAGTTCCTGGTACGACTCGAGGAGCTTGTTGCGCACCTCGACCATCAACTGGAACGAGACGCTGGCCTCCTCCATGGCGATCATGGCCTGGTGCAACGGAACCCCCTGCTGGGTCACCAACCCGCGGACCGAATCCCCGGCGGCGACCTGCTTGTCGGAGACCTCGCCCACGAACCGACCAAGGGTCTCGGCGAAGGCGTCGCGACCGGCGACCCGGCCCAGCGACGGGATGCCCGTGGGATTGACGCCGGTGGGCAGCGGCGCGGCACCGGGGAAGACCTTGTTGTAGGGCTGCAGCCTGCCCATCTCCGAGTCGGGGACGAGCTTCCCGAGGTCTCCCAGGCCGGCCTTCTGGAGGGCCTCCATCCCGGCCTTGCCGAGGGAGGACTCCCGCAGGGCGGCGGGGTTGAACATTCGGAGTGCGGACAGCGCTTCCATCGGAGTGGGTCGGGCGGGAGGATTCAGCGCTTGCCGATCGCCATGGCCTGTTGGGCCAACTGGCGGGCGTTCTTGACCACGGCGACATTGGCCTCGAACGCCCTGGAGGAGGCGATGAGATCGACCATCTCCTCATGGATGTTCACGTTGGGGTACCGGACGATGCCGCGGGCATCCGCGTCGGGATGGTCGGGCTTGAAGACCTCGCGGAATGGCCGGTTGTCGGACTCGACCCGGGCCACCCGGATCGTGGAACCGCTCGCCGGGTTGGCACCGGCGTTGTTGACCAACGACTCGAAGACCACCTGCTTCCGCTTGTACGGCTGGCCGTCCTCGGCCCGGGTGACATTGGCGTTGGCGAGGTTCTGGGAGACGATCTCCACCCGGGTTCGCTCGGCATCGAGGGCGGAACGGGTGCTCTGGATGCTGGGGATGAGTTGGATCATCGGGATTCCTTCTCGGTGGATTGAGTCTCGGTGGAGCGTATCTCGAAGGGGGACGTCTCAGGTCTCAGCTCCGTCCGGTGATGGCCATCCGCAGCTTGAGCATGGAACCGGTGATGAGCTGGGTCTCCAGACCGTGGGCCAGACTGTTCTCGTTCATGGCCAGCATCTCCTGCTCCAGATTGACGGAGTTGCCATCGCGATTGGATGCGACCGCCGTCGGATCGATGGACAGGGTCGGGGACGGGACATTGGCGATCCGATCCCCGTCGTTGGCCTTCACCGCGGCGACCAGTTCGGTCTGGAAGGACGGGGCCACATCGATGCGCTTGTAGTTCGGCGTCTCGACATTGGCGAGGTTGCCGGCGATCGCCTGATGCCGCAGCACCGTGGCGTCCAAGAGTTTCTTGGTGACCACGTAGTTGGACTGGTTGAACAGCGATTGGATCATCGATTCGCCTCCGTCCGTCCGGGGAAGCAGCGGTCATGCCGAGCCAAGCGAACCTCGATTTTATGGGGTTTTCAGAAGAAAGATCGGGTTTGGATGGTGATCGGAGAGAAGGCGGACCCCGGCAAGGCCTCCCTGCGGGCAAAAGCTGCCGCCCGAGCCCTTTCCCCGGGTGGGGTGGGGTCGACCCGACGGAAGGCGGCGGCGGGAAACCCGGGCCGGCACGGATCGCCGGTTCAGAACCCGGCAAGAACCCCGAGGAGGGCACCGATGACCCACAGGAGCGCGACGGCTCCCGCCTTGCCCAAGCGGGTCCGGGACAACCGATGACTGAGGTGCCCGGTGTCGCCGACCCAGAACGGTTGTCCGCGAAGCGTGCGAGTGACGGTCACGAAGGCCATGTCGATGCATGGGACCGCCACGACCGCCACGGCCTGCATCCAGACCTGGGCAGGACTCCGGCCGGGATTCCCACCCCCACTCATGGTCATCAGCGACAGGATCGCCACGAGGAATCCCACCGATTGGCTGCCGGCATCTCCGAGGAAGACCGAGGCCCGCGGAAAGTTGTACGGCAGGTACCCCGCCAGGCCACCGGCGACCAGCGCGGCCAGGCAACCCAGTTCGGCGGAACCGCCCCGCAGGACGGAGAAGGCCCATACTCCGGCGGCCCCGATGCATCCCAGACCGGCGCAGAGACCGTTCATGTTGTCGCTGAGGTTGAAGGCGTTGGTGACCGCGAGGATCCAGAACACTGTCAGGCCGAATCCCGGGATCGCCGTCCCCGCGGGGAACGACACCCGGATCCCCCAGGCCGCCACGGCCCCGGCAAGGAGGACCTGACCGAGGAACTTCACGCCGGCCCCAAGATCGCGACGATCGTCCCAGGCCCCCAGCAGCAGGACTCCCAGGGCGCCGGCGGGAATCGTCCAGGGGTGCCGCAGTCCCAGCGCCTCGGACCAGGCCCCGGCGACGGTTCCCGGCTCATCCGAGGCCATGCGGAGCAGCAGCCACAGAAGGACCCCGCCCACGAACCAACCGGTGGCCGCGGCGAATCCTCCGGCCAGCGGAATCGGTTGCCCGTGGATCTTCCGGTGGCCCGGCGCGTCGACATGGTCCCATCGCCGGCAGAGTGCCCGCCAGAGGGGCACCGCCATCGCCGCGCAGACCGCCGCGGTGACGAAGACCCACAGACTCGCCTGGGGCGGAAGGTTCATCGGGGTCGCCCCTCCCCGGGAGCCGTCAGTCGTCGGTAGAGGGAATCGAGGGCCCGGACCATCGTCTCCTCCGAGAAACGCTCGCGAACCCACGCACGTCCCCGCTCGCCCATGGCCCGGGCAAGATCGGGTCCGTCGGCCAGCAGGCCCACGCGGTCCGCCAGATCGGAGGCGTCGCCCCTGAGGAGAAACCCGGTCTCCCCGTCGCGGCACACCTCGGCGGCCCCGTCGCAATCGAGGGCGATCACGGGCTTTCCAGCCGCCAGCGCCTGCGGAAGGACCCGGGCCAACCCCTCGCGACGGGACAGGTGCACCAAGACGTCCATCAGGCCGATGTATCTCCAGACCTCCGAAGGCGGCACGAGGCCCGCGAAGATGAATCGACCCCTCAATGCCGGGCTCGCCACCGCCATGGCCTCGAAACGGGCCCGCCATGGCCCATCCCCGAGCAGCAGGAATCGGAGATTCGGAACCCTCCGAACCATGTCGCTGGCCGCGGCGAACAATTCGTCATGCCCCTTCAACTGGAAGAGGCGGGCCACCTTGCCGACGACGAAGTCTCCGGGTCGGATGCCCAACCGCGCAGCCAGTTCCGGGTCGTGGCCGGCTGCCAGGAACGGCTGCAGGTCGAATCCGCTGAAGATGCGCGTGTACTGCGATTGGGTGCCGATGCCGGCCCGCAGGTATTGGCGGGCCATCGCCTCGGCCACGACGATGAAGTGATCGGTGACGCGGGCCGCGGCCCGTTCCGCACCGCGGAAGACGGTGTTGGCGATCCGCCCCTGGAACTCCCCGAAGCTCGGCCCATGGATGGTGTGGATCACCCATGGGACGCCGGCATGCCGGGCGGCGAAACGCCCGAGGATCCCGGCCTTGCCGCTGTGGGTATGCACGATCGCGGGACGGGTGCGCCGGAAGTGGGTCCGCAGGCGCAGGTAGGCCAGTCCATCCATCCACGGCCGCACGGGACGAACCAGGCTCGGCTCCAACCGCAGCAATCCGGGTACCGAACCGGCCACGGATTCGAGCGAGCCCTCGGGGCCGTGCGTGGGACCGGAAATCAACTCGACCTCCCAATGCGGGATACGACCGAGGCCGATCACCGAGGCGAGGGTGTTTTCCTGTGCCCCGCCGATGATCAGGCGGGTGATGACATGGCTGACCCGCACGGGCCGTTCGCGGGACTGTGGATCACCGGTCCGGTCGCCGTTCAACGTCGCCCCCGGGTTCAACGGGCCTGCCTCAGCGACGCCACCCGATCCACGACGTTGGTGTGCTCGGACGTGTTCTTGGGGGCCAGCTCGAGGTAGCGCTCCAGTTGCTTGAGTTCCTCGGACGCCTGTTTCTGCTGACGGGCGATCTCCGCCAGACCGAAGCGGACCTGGAAGGTCTCGCGCCCATCCTTGATCAACCGCTCGTAATCGGCGCGCGACTCGGGGAACTGGTTCAGCATCAGCCGGGCGATGGCGCGATTCACGCGGGCGACCGGATTGGCGGCGTCGCGGTCCAGCACCTTGGTCAGGGCCTCGACCGCCGGACCGTATCGGCCCAACTGCATGAGGATCAGGGCCCTGCGGGACACCGGGGCCGGGTCCGACTTGGCCACCTTCTCCCATTCCTCGGTCATGGCCAACGACGCGTCGGTCTTGCCGAGGAGCAGGTACAGGTAGGACAGGTAGTCGCACAGGTCGGGGTTTGCCGGATTCAGACGGCGGGCCTCCACGAGCGGGGCCTCGGCGTCGACCAGTTGGTTCAACGCGATGAGCACCCGACCCTCGGCCTCCGAGAGTCCCGCCTTCTCCAGCGGAGTCCAACGGGCGCGCCCCGGATCGGCACGCAGTTCGTTCAGGGTGTTGGTGGCCGAGGCCAGATCGCCGATCGCCAGCGCGGCCGAAATGAATCCGAAACGGTTGAACTGGTTGGTCGGAGAAAGCCTGGAAGCCCGGGAGAAACTGACCGCCGCCCTGCGGACCATGTCATCCTTCTGGGCCAGGAGGGCGTTGCCGAAGACACGGAGAAACTCGGGTTCGTCGACGGGACCGTGGAGATCGAGCAGGCCCGCCTTGCCGTCCCAGACCTTGACCAGGTCGGTCGGGATGGGCCGGGCGGCGGCGAGGGCCTGGTTGACCTGCTGGTTCACCCGGGCCGACACGTTCTGCGGATTGAGGCGCAGCGCCTCGCGGAAGAGGTCGCCCGCCTCCTTGAGGCGGCCCCATTCCTGCAGGAACACCCCGGAAGCGTTGGCCGAGCGCGACCACAGGGCACCGATCTCGGCGGCATTGGTGGATCCGAGGGCGGTGTCCCGGACCACGGCATCGAGCGAGGGCTGGACCTCGCGCCAGAAGCGGCGCACCTGGTCGAACTCGGGCTCGCTCGGGATCGACGGCATCGACCCCTTCCGGGGAAGGGCCCCGTGCAGCGAACCGACCGGACGGAAATCGAACGGTTCGGCGAAGAAGCTGAAGACCGACGAAGCGAAGTAGGTCTGGTTGCTCCGGGCCGCCTGGGTGGCCAGGGTCAACCACAGGCCGGCGATGTTCTCGTTGGCCTCGGCGATGGTCCGAAGGGCGGGCCAACGCTCGCCGTGACGACGGGCCATGAACTGACGATAGACCCGCGCGGGCGCCAACCGGGTGTTCACCACCAGATGACCGGCGTTGCCGCCCAAGGCCTCGTTGCCGGCGGTCAGCGCCATGGCCAGCACGGGATCCTCGGCGAACACGAGTCCCGGCGCGCGGTGCAGCGGCGCCAGCATGGTCAGTACATACTCGCGGAGGCTCGGACCGTTGTCGGCGACGATGGTCCGCCAGTTCCTTGCCAGAAGGCCGCCCGGCACGAGCACCATGAGCGCCAGCACCGACAGGCCGGCCAGGCGTGACAGGGCCGATGCGACCGGGCGGACACCGTAGGCATGCCTGGAATCTGGCCTGCCGGTCCAGACGAGCAGGTAGTACCCCGCGAAATAGCCCACCGCGAGGGAGGCGCAGAACGAGAAGGTCAGCAACGGCACGCCATACCCCAGCTGGCGCGGGCTGAACTTCACATCGAAGCCCACCGCGATGCAGAGGCCGAACCAGGCGAGGACCAGGACCTGCCAGGCGACGTTGGCGGCGAGGGTGTCGAGGCCAGCGCCCATGCGGGAGGGCCAGCGGATGCCAGCGCCGATCAGCGGGGCGATCATCATCAGCGCCAGGAAGAGGAACCGCCCACGGGGATACATCAGCAACTGGCCGCCCTTGAGTTCGACGGCGCTCCACAGAAGCGTCCAGAATCCCTCGTCGAACCGACCGCTCATCTTGGCCGACAGGGGAACCCAGAGGAGCACCAGCAATCCCGCCAGACCTGCGAGGGACAGTCGGAGGAGGAATGCCAGATTGAAGAAGGTCCAACCGCGGATCCACACGATCGCCGCCACGAACATCGGGAGGAAACCGAGGAATGCGTAGCTGTTGGCGATGCCGACCCCGACCAGGAAGGACACCGTCCACAACCGGGACTCCCTACGATCGAGCCGGTACTCGAGCAGGCTGCGGACCGCGATGGCGAAGACCAGGAGGTCGATCATCTCGCCGGTGAAGGCCGTGGCGTGCTGCCAGAAGGTCGACTGGAAGGCCAGTAGACCGACCGCCAGGACCGGCGGCACCCAAGCCAGGGGTATGGTCAACAGAGCGATGTCGGAGAACTCACGGATCCGCTCCTCGTGCCTGCGATCATGCGGCAGGAGCGCCACGGACCGTGCCAGCAGGTACACCACCGCCGCGGCCATCGCGGCGGTCAGCAGATTGGCCTGACCGGGGAACTTCGGGCCGACCAGCGCCGAGAGCGCCATCCCGAACATCTGATGGAGGGGTTGGGCGAAGGCGTTCTCGAAACCCCATCCCGCGGCCTCGAACACGGGGCGCAGACTGTTGAGCCCGATCCACGGGTTGCGGGTGGACAGGAAGACGGCGAAGGCCACGCCGGCCAGAATCCAAGGCAACTTGCGGGTGACGAAGAGCCTCGAAGAAACGGGAGCCTCATCCATAGGGTTCCCGGAGCATCCGGCCAACCCCGTCGAAACGCAAAGTCGTTTCACCGTGAAACACCGGGGGATCCGGGCACAAAAAAACGCCCGGAATCCGGGCGTCGTGGGAAACTCGCGGTGGGTTCGGCTTACTTGGAGCCGAGGATCGCGTCCTTCGCGGCCTTGGCCACGCGGAACTTCACCACCTTCTTGGCCGGGATCTTGATCTCCGCGCCGGTGGCGGGGTTCCGACCGATGCGGGCCTTGCGGTTCACCAGAACCAGCTTGCCGACACCGGGGAAGGTGAAGGTGTTCTTGGCGTTCTTGTAGGCGAGTTCAGCCAGCGTCTCGAGCACCGTCAGCGCTTGCTTCTTGGTGATCTCGGCCTTCTCGGCGAGGGCGGCGGTGATCTGGGACTTGGTCAGGGCTTTTGCGGCTTTGGCCATAATGATGGGGATTGGGTTTGGAATGTGTGATTTCCTAGCGTGACTTCGGTTCGGATTTAGCAACGCGCCCGATCACGTCGCAAGAGAAAACCCAATAAATGCGCGGTTTTTTCATGCCATCCCCGATGGATTACGTGCATGCGGCCATGGCGCGCGGGCGACCCTTGACTTGCGGGACTCCAGCCACACCATCGGGGCTCCCGCGCGGTCGACCGGTCGGAGTTCGGAAGCCCCGTCGACGGGAGCGACCCACCCTGATCCACGACATGAAGCCAGATCCCAAGCGACGGTCGGTGACCCTCGGTCTACTCCAGCACGCCTGCGGGCCGGATCCCGACGCGAACCTGGAGGTGTGCCTGGAGGCGGCGAGGCGGGCGGCCCGCGACGGGGCCCAGATCCTGTGCACGCAGGAACTGGTGCGCTCCCAATACTTCTGCCAATCCGAGGAGCACCGGTATTTCGATCTCGCCGAACCCATCCCGGGTCCAAGCACGAGGGCCTTCCAGCAACTGGCCAAGGAACTCGGGGTCGTGGTGGTCGCATCGCTGTTCGAGAAGCGGGCGGAGGGACTTTATCACAACACCGCGGTGATCATCGACGCCGACGGGTCCCTGCTCGGGATCTACCGCAAGATGCACATTCCGGACGATCCGCTCTTCTACGAGAAATTCTACTTCACCCCGGGCGACACGGGCTTCCGGACCTGGGACACGCGCTTCGGCCGCATCGGGGTGCTGGTGTGCTGGGATCAATGGTATCCCGAGGCCGCCCGGCTCACGGCGATGAGCGGTGCGGAGATCCTGTTCTATCCCACGGCCATCGGGTGGCACCCCTCCGAGAAGTCCGAATACGGGGTGAACCAGCACGGGGCATGGGAGACCATCCAGCGGTCCCACGCCATCGCCAATGGATGCTATGTCGCCGCCGTCAATCGGATCGGGCTGGAGCAACCGGTCGGGGGCGACGGTCTCGAATTCTGGGGACAGAGCTTCGTGGCCGGGACCAGCGGCCAACTGCTGGGCAAGGCGTCGGCGGATCGGCCGGAGAACCTACTGGTCACGGTGGACCTGTCGAAGGTCGACGTCACCCGCACGCACTGGCCCTTCCTGCGCGACCGGCGCATCGACGCCTATGGCGACCTCACCCGACGCTACCGGGATTGATCCCTCCCAGGCGGAGAGGCTGGCGGGCCGTTGCCTGGTGATCATCGGCGGCACCCAGGGTCTCGGAGCCTCCGCGGCTCGTGCTTGCCTCCGCGAGGGGGCGAAACTGGTGGTCGTCGGCTTGGATCCCCTGCCAGCGGGGCAACCGTGGCTCGAGTCGGGAGATCGCCTCGAGGTGATCGTGGGCGATGCGAGGGAACCCGGGACCGCCGAGCGGGCCATCGAAGCCTGCGTCCGCAGATTCGGGGGGTTCCACGGTCTGTACCATGTGGCGGGAGGCAGCGGGAGGATGTGGGGCGACGGCCCGCTGCATGCCATCCCGCCGGAGGGTTGGCGTCAGACCCTCGATCTGAACCTGAACACGGCGTTCCTCTCCAACCGCGCCGCGATCCGGTGGTTCCTCGATCGACGACAGCCCGGATGCGTCCTGAACTGCGGCTCGGTGCTTGCCGAATCCCCTTCCCCGGCGCTGTTCGGCACGGTCGCCTACGCGACCGCGAAGGCTGCGTTGATCGGTCTCACCCGGGCCGCCGCGGCGGCCTACGCCCCGCACGACATCCGCGTGAACCTGGTGGCACCCGGACTCACCGCGACCCCCATGTCGCGCCGGGCCCAGGCCGATCCATCGATCCAAGGGTTCATCGCCCGGAAGCAACCGCTGGACGGCGGGCGGATGGGGCGACCGGAAGACCTCGACGACACCGTGGTGTGGCTCCTTTCGGAGGGCAGCCGATTCGTCACCGGACAGGTCGTCGCCATCGACGGGGGGTGGTCGGTCACCGAAGCGTCCCCTTTGCCCATGTCCGACACCGGCACCTCGTCCGGCTCCCCACTCCCATGAACCCCATCCCGAAGGATCCGAGATATTTCCTGGGAATCGATCTGGGAGGTTCCCGCATCAAATCGGTCGTGGTGACCGACGACGGTTCGGTGCTCGAGGAGCACACGCTGCCCTTCGAAGATTCCGGGATGCAGTGGGCGGCGCGGATCCGAGAGCTGGTGATCGGACTGGAGCTCCGGCGAGGCAGACCGGAGGCGATCGGCCTCTGCGCCCCCGGCCTCGCATCGCGGGATGGACGATGCATCGTCCACATGCCGGGCCGCCTGCACGGGCTCGAGGGATTGGATTGGAGGGATTTCCTCGGACATCCAGGGCCCCTCTCCGTGCTGAACGACGCCCATGCCGCGCTGCTGGGTGAAGCATGGATCGGGGCGGCACAGGGTCTCCGACAGGTCGTGATGCTGACGTTGGGCACCGGAGTCGGCGGGGCCGCCCTCGTGGACGGACGCCTCCTTCGAGGTCACCTCGGCCGGGCGGGTCATCTGGGGCACATCACCCTCGATTCCCGGGCCGAGAACGACGACGTCGGTACACCGGGATCGCTGGAGATGGCGATCGGCAACAAGACCGTGCACGCCCGGAGCCACGGACGCTTTTCCTCCACGAGGGATCTGGTGGAGGCCGCCCGCCACGGAGATCCGTTGGCGGTGGCCGTTTGGGAGGAATCGGTCCGCGGTCTTGCGGTCGGGATCAACTCGCTGATCAATGCCCTGGATCCGGAAGCGGTGATCCTCGGGGGCGGAATCGCCCAGGCGGGCCCTTTTCTCTTCGACCGATTGCAGGAGATCCTCGCGCGCCATGAATGGCGTCCGCTGGGATCCGGGGTACGCATTCTCCCGGCCCGCCTTGGGGAGTTGGCCGGTGCCCACGGAGCGGCGCGTCAGGCGATCAACCTGAGCGACGCGAACCAACGGGTGGATTAGACCCGACGCCTCTGCGACGCCCACGCCTGAGGCCGTCGGCGGCAAACACGGGGAGCAACTCCAGGGATCGAAGCGCCTCCGAAGCTTTGATGGTTGGGACCCACCCGAAGTCCAGACTTCCCTGCCCCTGGGCACCCGTCTGGAACCTGCTGGTGGAGCAAGGTCGTCCGGCAGTGCCAAAAACCGGCCCATGAAAAAAGCCACCTTGGTTTCCCAAGGTGGCTTTGAACACTCAAACCAAAATTACTTGCGACGGCGCCAGAGGAGCGCAGCGGCACCGAGGGTGCCCAGAGCGATCGTGGTCGGCTCGGGGATCACGGGGCCACCACCACCGGCAACCAGACCGAAGGACTTCATGCCCTCCAGACCACCGGGGATCGCCAGGGGGTCGGTCGGGATGGTGTAGGTGAAGGACTCGGAGAGACCGGTTCCAGCGGCCTTGGCCAGCGCCTGAGCGGCACCGACACCGGCGATGGAGGAGTCCCAGACAGCCACCTGCAGGGTCACCGTGCTGCCCGGAGCGAACCCGTCGAGGGTCGCGATCGCACCAGGGCCACCCGCGGCAGCCGGATTCCAGGTGCCAGGGAAGGTGGTGGTGGAGGCGCGGAACGGAGACGGAGCGAAGGACTTGGTCAGAGCGCCCGCGGAGGCACCGTACCAGACCTGAGCCACGAAGCTCGTGCCGGTGAGGGGCTTGCCCGACGCGTCATTGACCAGAGCCAGACCCCGGTTGTTGAGGTTGATCTGTCCCTGACCGAAGGCCGACACGGCGAGAGCCGAAGCGGCAACGAGGTAAGCGAACTTGTTCATGGTGTTTTCTGTTAGGACTGATTAGTTGACGGAGAAATTCCGGGTGTAGGTACGAGCAGCGCCCTGGAGGAAGAAGCCCTCACCGACCTTGACGGACGGAGCGGAGGGTTCCCAAGCGCCGTCGACGAACGACTTGGCAGCGAAACCGGAACCGGTCCACTGGAAGACGTTGTCACCTTCCTTGGCCGGGAAGCCACCAGCGGCGGCGTCGGTCAGGCTGCCGGCGAGCGGCAGGGGCACAGCGATCAGGTTGTAGCCGGCGGCGATGTTGACGTTGTTGCTCAGGCTGACCTCACCGATGAGGGTGATGGTGGCCGCGGCAGGCACGTTGATGAAGAAGCCTTCGCCCGGGGAGAGCTTCATGTTGGCGTCGTCCCAAGCGCCGTCGACGAAGGAGTTCGCGACGTACTTGCCACCGGTGAACTTGTACACCGTGGTGCCCTCGGGGGCATTCAGGACGGTGCCGATGGCGTTGTTGCCGTTGTTCAGCTGGTTGCCGATCAGGTTGTAGCCCTTGGCGAGGCTCAACCGGACATAACCAACGATGTTCTGGCTGGTCACCTGGGCGGACCCGGAGACAGCACCGACAGCCGCGACAACAGCGGCCAAGAGGAGCGATTTGGTGTTCATTGTGGTTTGATTTATTCCGTGTGTGGGGAAGTTCTGTCAGGGCCTCAAGACATCGTCAACGGATTTTTCAAAAAAAATCCCGACTGCCTCTCGGCCGCCGTCACGGTGTTGGCGAGCAGCATGGCGATGGTCATCGGACCAACCCCTCCGGGATTGGGCGTGATCCAACGGCACCTGGGCTGGACTTCGGAGAAGGCGACATCGCCCACGAGGCGCGTGCCGGACTTGCTGGCCGGATCGGCGATGCGGTTGACGCCGACGTCGATCACCACCGCTCCATCGCGGACCATGTCGCCGCGCAGGAACTCCGGCACCCCCATCGCGGCGATGATGATGTCGGCCCGACGGCAGTGCGAGGCGATGTCTCGGGTGGCACTGTGGCAGACGGTGACCGTGCAATTGGCCCGGGCCGACTTCTGGATGAGAATCGAAGCCATCGGCTTGCCGACGATGTTGCCACGCCCGAGCACGACCACCTCGGCACCGGGCAGGGGAACACGGCAGCGGACCAGCAATTCATGGACTCCCGCCGGGGTGCAGGGCAGGAAGCCGCCCTCGTCCCCCAGCAGGAGGCGCCCGACGTTGACCGGATGGAAACCGTCGACGTCCTTCTCCGGCACGACCGATGCGTAGATCGCCGCCGAGTCGATGTGTCGAGGCAGCGGTGCCTGCACCAGAATGCCGTGGCAGGCAGGGTCGGCGTTCAGTCGATGGATCCGCGTGATCAAGTCGGCCTGCGTGGTCTCCTCGGGAAGGACGGTGGTGTGCGAAGCGATCCCGAGTTCGCGGGATTTCTTCTCCTTCATCCCCACGTACACCTGCGAGGCGGGATCCTCACCGACGCGGATGAAGGCCAAGGCCGGTTGGACTCCGCGATGCTTGAGGGCGGCGACCCGGACGGAGGTCTCCTGGTGGATGTCGGCTGCGATGGCGCGTCCGTCGATGAGGTTGTTCATGGGAGGGGCCCCGGACGGGAAGGGATGGACGGTCAGCGTGCCGGGGATTCCTCGATGGACTGCACCCTGAGGATGACCTGGGTCCGGAAACGGGGGTCGACATACTCCTCGGCCACCACCCGCACCGTCTTGCCCCGGAACGAGGCGATCGGAGTGGCGGGATCCTGGCCCACCAGGAAACCCAGCATCCCCTCGCCCCGCTGGGGGCTGCGCAACTGGTAGTGGGAGGGAGACTGGGGTTCCAGGCTCCGGGCCACCTTGCCCACACGTGTGACGATGCGGACCTTCTCCGAGTACTGGATCGACGACTGGGCCGCACCGCCGGAATCGGCCGACGGCTCCGGGGCCTGTGAAGCGATCGGAGCGGACACCACCTGCGGCAAGGATTGCTCGACCGGTGCCGGGACCGGAGGAACGGGGACAGGAGCGGCGATCGGAGCGGCGACCGGTTTTGCCGGGGCGGTCACGGGCCTGTCGGCCGGGACCGCATCCCCCTCGGCCGGGAGGATGCCGCCGGTCTTGGAGGCCGTCACGCGGGTCGCTGGTACGCCGGAAACCTCGACGAATTGCGCCCCCACATAGGCGGAGAAGCCGGCCGGCGGCTCGACCTGCAACCATCCGTCGGACTCGCGGATCTCCGTCAGGGTGACCCCCTTCTTGAGGACGCCCAGTTCGCCGTAATTCCGGCCGGGCCCCACCCGCAACTTCGCCTCGGCGGCCTTCACCTGCCGGGAACCGCGGTCGACCAGCGGTCCATAGACCCACACGGCGACCTTGGAAGGCAGAGCGATGCGGATGAACCCATCCTTGGCACCCCCCTGTGTCTCCACGGTCTCACCGCGCTTCATCCACGCCAGGACCTCCCCATCGAGCGAGGGCTGGGAGCGGATGTTGACCCGGTCCCCGAGGATCATGGCGGTGTCGGCCACCGCGGAGAACGCACAGGCCCACGCGGCGAGGAGGAATCCGGGAAGAAGACGCGCAGAACGGGACGGGACGGACGGACAATTCATGCTTTGGAAAGCAAGGACCGGATTTCCGTCGGCGTCAATGCGCGCCACTTTCCGAGGGGCAGTTCGCCCAGCTTGATGGGCCCGATCTGGGTGCGACGCAGTTCGGCGACGGTGTGGCCCAGCACCTCGAAGAGGCGGCGGATCTCCCGGTTCTTGCCCTGAGCCAGTTCCAGTTCGACGACGCTGTGGGAATTGTTCGTGTCGATCAGTCGCGCCCGCTCGGCCTTGAGCATCTCGCCCTCGTGCTCGACCCCCTGGGTGAATCGGGACAGTTGGGAGGACTCCAGACGCCCCTCGACGACAGCCACGTACCTCTTGCGGACGCCGTAGCGCGGATGGGTGAGCTTCAGGGAGAACTCGCCGTCGTTGGTGAGGAAGATCAGGCCCTGGCTGTCCCGGTCGAGGCGCCCGACGGTGAACAGGTTCGACCATTCGGCGGGCAGCAGCTGACCCACCACGCGACGGGCCTCCGGATCATTGCGGGTGCAGAGGAAACCCGGGGGCTTGTTGAGGGCGATGTAGAGCTTCTTGCGGGCGCGGACAGGACGCCCCTCCACCGCGACGGCATCGTGGAGCGGATCGACCTTCGAGCCCAGCTCCACGACCACCCGACCGTTGACCGTCACCGCGCCGCGGACGATCAACTGCTCGGAGGCTCGCCTGGAGGCGACCCCGGCATCGGCGAGGAATTTCTGGAGTCGGACGGTGGGCATGGGATCAAAAACCGCGACGCCGACCGCGGGTCCATCGTTGTACCCACGATCGGCGTCGCTGGTCGTCGGAGATTCCTTCCGGTGGCCGGCACCCGCGGCGATCGCAGGCACCCGTCATCGGCCGGAACCCCGCGGATCACTCCGGCGGACGGGTCTTGCGCAGACCGGTCACGCGGTCGCCTTCCTTCCACTGGGAGCGGCTTTTGAGAATGGCGACGCGCTCGAAGCGCTTCAGGACGTTACGTTTTGCCCCGGTGGTGCCGGAGGCGCGGAGGCTGTTGTGCTGGGACATAGACTCGGATGGTTCGCGGTGGACGAAGACGGGTCCCCGGATGGGATCGCCTGCCCGCCGCGAGCAGGTGGTTGTAGCCTCCGGCGACCGACTTGCAAACCGGATTTTTCAGGCGACCGCGGGCGATCCCCGGGATCGAGGCCCCCGGACCAGGGTGCCGGAGCCCATTTTGCGGGTGCATTGGCGACCCTTCCGGGGAGAGGGTCGGGGCATGCCGCTGGTGGCCCGATCCACGTTCCGTCCCCTGGCCGGGTTCGGGAACCCCCACCTGCAGACGCTGCTGCCGGCCCTCGTGCGCCGGCCTCCCCCGTTGGACTGGACCCGGGAGCGGATCGGATTGGCCGACGGGGATTTTCTCGATCTGGACTGGCTCAACGCCGGACCGAGCCGTCTCCTCGTCGTGTCGCACGGGTTGGAGGGGCACTCCCGCCGCCCCTACGTGGCCGGTCTGGCGCGGGCCGCCGCCCGGCGGGGTTGGGCGGTGCTCGCCTGGAATTTCAGGGGCTGCTCGGGCGAGATCAACCGACTGCCCCGGTTCTACCACAGCGGGGCGTCGGAGGACCTGGCCGAGGTCGTGACCCATGCCGGTCGATCCGGGCGGTTCCGGGTCATCGCCCTGGCGGGATTCAGCCTCGGGGGGAACATGACCCTGAAATATCTAGGTGAAGGCCGACCCTCGACGGTGCCCATCGTCGCGGCCGCGGCCCTGTCGACGCCCTGCGACCTCGCGGCCGCCTCCGCCGCCATGGAGGCGCCCCGGGTCCGCCCCTACATGGCCCGGTTCCAGCGCGACATCCTGAGAAAATGGACACTGAAGCGGGCGCTCTTCCCGGGACTCATCCCGGAAGTGGATCCGCGCCGTCAGCGGACCTTCCGCCAGATCGACGACACCTTCACCGCCCCGATCCACGGGTTCGCCGACGCCGAGGCGTACTGGAGGGCCTGTTCGGCCAATGCGTTCCTGCCCGCGATCCGGGTGCCCGCGTTGGTGCTGAACGCGGCGGACGACCCCTTCCTGGCTCCCGCCTGTTTTCCGGGGGAGTTCGCCGCCCGGAGTCCCTGGGTGCATCTGGAGACACCGGAACGCGGCGGGCACGTCGGATTCATGGACCGATGGGGATCCCGATCCGATCTCTGGTCCGAGGTCCGGGTCTTGGACTTCCTGGAACCCTTCTGCCGGGCGTGAGGTCCGCCGAGGGACCGACCGCGGAAGCGGTTCCCGCGAAGAGGGCTTGCCAATCGCCCGACATCGTCCATCAACGCCCTGTGCCATATCGATGCGTGCTCGCACTGTGCCTCTGGGCAGGACTGCTCCAGGCGGAGGACTGGCCCCGGCTTCTCGGGCCCCGGCTCAACGGGACCAGCTCCGAGACGGGGCTCCTGACCCGCATCCCGAGCAACGGCCCCCCGGTGCGCTGGGACAAGGCCGTCGGCACGGGTTATGCCGCACCCTCCATCGCCCGTGGGCGGGTGTTCCTCTTCCACCGTCAGGGTGACCAGGAGCTCACCGAGGCCTGGGATTCCAGGTCGGGCACACCGATCTGGAAGCACTCGCAACCCAGCGCCTACCGTGATCCCTACGGCTACAACAACGGCCCGCGCTGTGCACCGCTGGTGGACGGTGGACGGGTGTACACCTTCGGGGCCGAGGGACTGCTGACCTGCCTGGACGCCGAGACGGGCAAACAGGTGTGGCAACGCAACACCTCCGGGGAATTCGAGATTCCCAGCGCCTTCTTCGGCGTGGGCAGCACCCCGTTGATGGAGGGCGGCAAGCTGCTGGTCATGGTGGGGGGCCAACCGGATGCAACCGTGATCGCGGTCGATCCGAAGACCGGCAAGACCCTCTGGGAATCGGTGGGTGAGAAGAACTGGACCGGAAAGCCGATGCTCGGATGGCCCGGGGACCGGACGGTCCAATGGCGTCGCTGGGAGAAGACCGCCAGCTACTCCTCCCTGATCGCCTCGGAGATCCAGGGCCGGAGGGTCGTCCACGCCCTGACCCGGCAGGGGCTCGTCGTCCTCGACCCCACCGATGGCCGGGTGCTCTTCAGCCGGTGGTTCCGCGCCCGGGTGGACGACTCGGTCAACGCCATGACCCCCCTGGTCGACGGCGACGACGTGCTCATCTCCAGCGCCTACTACCGTTCCGGATCGGTCCTGCTGCGCGGGGGTCCGGGGGCCACGAACTTCACCGAGGTCTGGTCGGGTCTGGGGCTCGAGATGCACTGGAGCCAGCCGATCCGGGTGGGATCGCACCTGTACGGCTTCAGCGGACGCAACGAACCCGACGCGGTGCTGCGGTGCGTCGAACACGAGACCGGCAAGGTGGCCTGGGAGCGCAGCGAGCGCTGGCGTCCCCACAGTGCCGAGCAACCGCCGGTCTTCGGGCGCGGATCGTTCATCCTGGCGGAGGGCCGCCTGCTGGCCCTGGGCGAAGGCGGCCTTCTCGGCCTCTTCGAGCCCCGACCGGACCGGTGCGAGGAAGCCGGACGTTGGCAGGTCCCCTCGCTCCATTATCCCTGCTGGGCCGGACCGGTCCTCTCGGACGGCCTGCTGTACCTGCGCAGCGAGGATCGTCTGGTCTGCCTCGATCTTCGCGCCAACGCCAAACCCTGAGGCGGATCCCGACCCCCTCTCTCCTACGCGCACGTCCCACCGAACCTCCCCCCGCTCCGGCATGCAGCCGTGGAACACCGCTGAACTCCGCCACCGACTGGACCTCTCCCTGGCAAGCCATCGCCATTGGACGGGTCGCGACCTCGTTCCAGGGCTTCCTCCTCCGGGTTCCGACGAGCGATACCGGATCCTGTGGTCCATGCCGCGGGTGCTGGTCTCGCACGGCATCGAGGACGATCCCATCTTCTGGTATGGGAACCGGGCGGCTCTGGAGTTGTGGGAACTCGACTGGGACGCCTTCACCCGGACGCCTTCGCGGTACACGGCCGAGGCCCCTCTCCGCGAGGAGCGGGCTCTCCTCTTGGATCGGGTCACCCGTCTCGGGTTCATCGACGACTATTCCGGGATCAGGATTTCCCGGACAGGAAAGCGCTTCCGCATCCGGCGGGCCGTGGTGTGGAATCTGCGCGACGAGCGGGGTGGCCGGGCCGGACAGGCCGCCTCGTTCACCGACTGGGAACCCACGACCATGAAGACCGCCGCGATCCTCGGAGCCTCCGCCGACCCCACCAAATTCGGACACAAGGCCGTCCTGGCCTACGCCCGCCAGGGCTACGCGGTCTGGCCGGTGAACCCCAAGGAAACGCAGGTCGCCGGACACCCGGCCTTCCGTGAACTCGCCTCCCTGCCGGGGCGCCCGGACGTGATCAGCGTGTACCTGCCGCCGCCGGTGCTGCTCGGACTCCTGCCGGCCATCGCCGCCAGGGGCTGCGGGGAACTCTGGCTGAACCCGGGCACCGACAGCCCCGAGGTGGTCGCGGAGGCCGAACGCCTGGGTCTGCCGGTCATCCGCGCCTGCAGCATCGTGGGTCTGGGCCTGTCCCCGTCGCACTTCGGAAACTGAGGCCTGCGCCAGCGAACGGATCCGGAACGGCCTGGCCGACGTGCGGGATGCCGAACCCCTGCGCACGGCGCAATTCCACCGGAAGCCGACACTCGGGCTGGACTGCCGGCACCGTTGGGCTTCACTCGGGGGGATGTCCTCCACGACCCACACGCTCATGACCGCCGCCGTCCTGGCCACCCTGCCCCTCTCCGCCGCGCAACACCTGCTGTATGTGGGCACATACACCGGTCCCAAGAGCGAGGGCATCTACGCCTTCCGCTACGACGACGTGAGCGGAAAGGCGATCCCCCTCGGCCTGGCGGCCAAATCCTCGAACCCGAGCTTCCTGGCGATCCACCCCAACGGACGATTCTTGTACGCGGTCAACGAGACGGATCAATGGCAGGGCAAGCCCGGAGGTTCCGTCACCGCCTTCGCCATCGACGCCGCCACCGGCAGGCTCAAGGAACTGGGTCAGCAGTCCACGATGGGGGGCAGTCCCTGCCATCTGTCGGTGGATCCGAACGGGCGACAACTGCTGGTGGCCAATTACGGCGGCGGCAGCGTGGTCTCGCTGCCCATCCAACCCGATGGCGGTCTGGGGCCGCACAACTTCTTTTCGAAGCACACCGGCGGCAGCGTGGACCCGTCCCGACAGAAGGAACCTCACGCCCATTCGGTGAACGTCTCACCCGACCACCGCTTCGCCTTCGTGGCCGATCTGGGGACCGACCGCATCCACGCCTACGCCTTCGATCCGGCGAAGGGCATCACCGAGGCCAGACCCGGGCTCGATGCCCGCCTCGCCCCGGGAAGCGGCCCGCGCCACTTCTCGTTCAGCCCCGAAGCGAGCCATGCCTATGTGATCAACGAGATGCGGTGCACGGTGACGGCCTTCCGGTACGAGGCCGACACCGGGAAGCTCACCGAGGTGGGAACCGTGCCCACGGTGCCGGCTGGAACGGACATGAAGGGCGTGTCGACCGCCGAGGTGCGGGTCCATCCGTCCGGAAGGTTCGTCTTCGGGTCGAACCGCGGCCATGACTCCATCGCGGTCTTCGCCCGCGACACCACCTCCGGAGCACTCACCCCGGTCGAGGTCCGGAAGATCGGCGGCCAGACCCCACGGAACTTCAACATCGATCCGTCGGGCAGATTCCTCCTCGCCGCGGGTCAGAACTCCCATGACATCCGCTCCTTCCAGATCGATCAGACCACCGGGAGGCTCACGCCGACCGAGCAACGCTGGGAGGTCGGCTCGCCGGTCTGCCTGCGCTTCGTGCCGTTGAAGTGACCGGGACGGGTCAGACCCGATCGGCCCAGCGCGGATCGGCCGCCAGTTTGCGCACCAGATCCTTGATCTTCTGCGACTCGGACTTGGACGCCACCAGCGTGGCGTCGTCGGTGAGCACCAGGATGCTGTCCTTCACCCCGACCAGGGTGATGGGGGATCGGCCCCGCGTCCGGCCATCGAAGACGATGTTGCGGGCCGCATCCACATGCACCAGGTCTCCGATGGCGGCATTGCCTTCGGCGTCCTGCTTGAGGTGACGGGCCAGCGCGGGCCAAGCCCCCAGGTCGTCCCAGTCGAAGCGACCGTCGGCCACCACCACGTTCTGGGCCTTCTCCATGAGGGCGAAATCGACGCTGATCTTGCGGATCTCCGGGTATTCCTTCGTCAGGACCGCCTCGAGGCGGCGGGCTCCCTGGGCGGCCGCGGCGAACCAACGCTGACAGGCCTGGTGCATCTCCGGTTGATGCACGGACAGGGCGTTGGTGATGGTCACGAAGGACCACACGAACATGCCCGCATTCCAACGGTGGTGCCCGGAGGCCAGGTATTCCTGGGCCTTTTCCAGCGAAGGTTTCTCCACGAACCGCTCGACCTTGAAGAAGGGGGTCTTGAGCGGTTTTCCCGATGCGGGTGCCGGCAGGACGTTTCCGGAATGGATGTACCCGTAGCCGGTCTCCGGGCCCGTGGGCTGGATTCCGATGGTGACGATGACCTGCCCGCGGGAAGCCACATCGAAGGCGTCGGAGAGCACCTGCCGGAAGCCTTTCTCGTCGTGGATGACATGGTCGGCCGGCAGCACCGCCATGACGGCCGTCGTGGAACGCGCTCCCACCACCGCGGCGCCCAGGGTGACCGCCGCACAGGTGTCCCGGCCGATCGGTTCGCCGATGACGTTGTCCTTGGGCAGTTCGGGCAATTGCCGCCGCACCTCCGCCGCCTGGACGGCATTGGTGATGATCAGGATGTTGGCGACCGGAACCATGGCGCGGACCCGATCCACGGCCTGCTGAAGGAATGAGCGATCCCCCAACAGGCGGATCAATTGCTTGGGCGTCTTCTCGCGACTGACGGGCCAGAACCGCTCGCCGCGACCACCGGCCATGATGATGACGAATCGATCCGAGGAGCCCCCACCGGTCCTGGGCGATGCCGGAGCCGAAGCCTTGGCAGGCGAGCCCTTGCCCGAAGCGGGGCGGGCGCCCCTTGCGGATCCCTTCTTGGCTACCGGTTTGGAGGCCGGGGCGGCAGCGGTCTTGGAGGACGTCTGGCGTGAAAGTCTTGCGGATGGGGCCGGAGACTTCGCCATGCGGGCCGGCTTCTGCGGGGACGTGCGCTTCATGGGTTCGATGGTGCTTCGATCCAACACCAGGAATCGCCCGGACTCCAAAGGATTCCTCGCCTGGGAAGCTGTCACGGGACCACCCGGGCCCCACGCCCCGCCCCAATCGGGCCCCGGGTTCACAAGGGCCGGATGGCCGCCTTCCACTCCAGCTCCAAACCCTCGTCGCCGAGCCGTTTCTGGAACTCGGCCAGGAGGTCGGCCTTGGCGTGGACGGCGGCCGGGGTCGTCTTGCGATCGGAACAAAAGGCCGCCAGCGCGCCGGCCGCCTCCCCGATGTTCCACTCCACCGGATGCAGCCGATAGCACCCGTTGGCGATATGGGTGACGCCGAGGCACTTGCCGGCCGCGATCAGGTTCTCGACACGGACCGGCAGGAGCGCCCCCAGCGGGATCTGGAACGGCAGGCTCGAGACGTCGACGTAGTTGCGCCCGGTGGTCGAGGGATGCAGGTCGATGCGATAGGCTCCCACGCCCACCGAGTCGGCAAAGGAGGCGGCTCGCACCGTTTCGGCGGTCGCACCGGTCTCGGCCTTGCGGGCCTCGGTCGAGACATGGCGTTCGGTCACCGTGAACCGGGCGCGGATGCGCCGGCTCTCGCGGATGTAGGGGGCCAGTGCGAAGCCATCGGGCGTTCCGAAGGTTCCGGCACTGGGCTTGAGCCCCGGCCAACCGGTGCCGCCGTCGGGTCGCGGAGCCTCGGTCTGCAGCCAATGGATCAGGCTGCGGCTCAGGGCCTTGGCCTCGGCCTCGCGCTGCCGTCGCTGTTCGAGGGTCACCCCGGGGCCCACGAGCGGGGCCAACCAATGGTCGTTCTGCGGCCAGTTCACCAGGCAGACCGAGGGGAAGGCTCGGGGATCCTCGAAACGGGACGCGTCGCGGATGCGGCGGTAGGTCCAAAGATTCGGGAAGCCACCCTCGCCCACCGGGTCGAAGGGGAGCGTCCGGGATTTCAGCGTGACCGGATGGCTGTGCTCCCAGGCGAACAGGCGACCCGGCCATGATGGAACCATCCGGGGCGCATAATCTCTCCAACGGGCATAATCGTCGGGGCGGTCCTGGACGTGGTTCTGACCGGCATGGTGTTCCAGACCGAAGCACCAGGTGATGGCCTGCTGATCGAGCGGATCGGCCTTCTCCGGAGCCGAGGGCTCCCCGGTCTCCGATCGCGATTCGGCTCCGGTCACGTGCTCCACCCCGGCCAGGGGCAGCAGGTCTCCGAGTTCGGAGGCCTCCAGCACCCAGGATGCGACGACCGTCCGCCGTCGCCCACCGGCCATCGACTCGAATTGGACCGCCTCGATCCGGTCTCCCCGGACCGAGGCGGCGATCGGCCGGTGCCCGAGCAGGAGCGTGAGCCGTCCCTGGGCGATGAAGGGTGCCAGCATCGACTCGAGGACGGTCAGGGCCAGCCGGGGCTCATGACACAATCGGGAGACCCATCCGCCGCCGGGGTTGAGCCTCGAAGATGCACGGGTCGCGGCCGTCACCGGGAAATCCTGGACGAACCGGCTCCGGACCTCGTCACGGAACCGACGATAACTCCGGGTGCAACCGCTCTCCTCGATCCACGGATGCTCGTCCGGGGGGACGGCCTGGGAGGTGAATTGGCCCCCGATCCACCGGGTCTCCTCGGTCAGCACCACGCGCTGCCCGGCCCGGCAGGCCGCGAGCGCGGCCGCCACCCCGCCGACGCCACCGCCGACCACGAGCACGGAGGCCGAAAGCTGCGTCGCACGACGGTCCGCCGCTCGGAGACCCAGGCTCGAACCCGCCACACCAAGGGAGGCGATGCCGCCCAAAAATGTCCTGCGATCCATGACGTCAGACTGCCACCGATCGTCTGCCGGAGCGAGACCCATCCCCGCCCATCCCCGCCCCGCGAGCCCGTCCACCCGGAGGTCAAGACCTTCGGCGCAACCGGAGCCCCGCATCGGCACGATCTCCGCGGCCGAAAACTCTTGATCCCGAGACCTTCATCCGTATCTTTCCCACTCCTTTGTGCACCCGTAGCTCAATTGGATAGAGCGGCTGACTACGGATCAGCAGGTTCCAGGTTCAACTCCTGGCGGGTGCACCAAGTCTTCTTCGTCCGTCCGGTCCTCCTCCGCCACGCACCCTGCCGGGTTTCGATCCGTGCGGATGCTGTCTTCCATCGGGAACCACACACCCCTCGAAGGCTCGCGGTGCGGCGAATCGTGCCAGGGAGCGGACTCGGGGCGCTCAGACTCGGGGCGCATCGCCACCGGCGATCCTGCACTTCAGGCAAGCATTCCCCGGTGCAGCGCGAAGGCGGGTCGCAGCGAGCGCGACAGTTCGTCCTGCAACTGCTGGAGCTCCCGATAGATGGCGACGCGGGCTGCGTCGGGAACGGCCGTCTCCTTCGGATGGATCGAGACGAAGCGATCGGTGATCTCCGAGATCCCGACGTTCTCGCCCCGCTCGCGACGCCAGCACCAGAGGGCCTGGAGCGCCGCACCGTAGGCGGCCCCTTCCGACACCTGGAGGGTCACCACCTCGGCGTTGAACACATCGGCCATGATCTGCCGCCACAACCGGGACTTCGCGCCGCCACCCGTCGCGCGGACCTGCCGGGCCTGGACCCCCAGCGTCGCCAGTCGCCGCAAGCCATGGTTCATGCCGAGGGTGACGCCCTCCATGGCCGCCCGGGCATAATGCGCCGAGGTGAAGGTCTTGGGTCGCACACCGAAGAACACGCCCGTCCCGTCGGGGATGTTGGGCGTGCGCTCGCCCTCGAGGTACGGTAGGAGCACGAGACCGTCGGAACCCGCGGGGGCCTTGGCGGCCGTCCTCTCGAACGCGGCATGATCCAAACCCGCCTCGGTCCGGACCATCTCCGTGGCCACCGTGACGTTCATGGTGCACAGCAGCGGCAACCACCGGTTGGTCGAATCGCAGAACGCGGCGATTTCGCCCGCGGGATCCACCACCGGCTTCTCGGCGCAGGCATAGATGGTGCCGCTGGTTCCGAAGCTCGCCGTGACGACGCCCTCGCGGGTGTTTCCCGTTCCGATCGCTCCCATCATGTTGTCGCCGCCACCGGCACTGACGACGACCCCGGCGTTCAGCCCCAGGGTCTTGGCGGTCTTGGCCGACAATCGACCGGCGGGCCGATCACTGGAGGAGAGCGCGGGCAGTCTGCCCTCCAAGTCGGGATCGATGGCCCGGATCACCGCCGAAGACCAACGACGGCGCCGCACATCCATGAGGGCCGTGCCCGAGGCGTCTCCGTATTCCATGAACTTGTCGCCCGTGAGCCAGAAGTTGAGGTAGTCATGCGGCAGGAGAACCGTCGCCAAACGGGCGAAGTTCTCGGGCTCATGCTTCTTGAGCCACAGGATCTTCGGGGCGGTGAAGCCCGGCAGAACCGCATTGCCCAAGGCCTGGTGGGTCTTCTTGGCACCGCCGACCGCGGCCGTGATCTCCGCGCATTCCGGGGCCGTCACGGTGTCGCACCAGAGCTTGGCCGGGCGTATGACCCGGTCCTGGGCATCGAGTGGTACGAACCCATGCTGCTGGCCGCTGACGCCCATGGCCACCACCTCCGACGCCTTGGCCTTGGCGGACTTTAGGGCGGCCTGGACGGCCCGGGTCGTGGCCCTCACCCATTGGGCCGGATCCTGTTCCTTGGCACCGGCGGGCAGACCGGACAGCAGGCGGTGGGGGGCCGAACCCTCGCCCAGGACGCGGCCGGAGACCGCGTCGACCACCAACGCCTTGGTGGATTGGGTGCCGGAATCGATGCCGATGAGGAGTGTGCGTTGAGCCATAGGAAAGCAGGGGCATCGTGAAATCAGCCCCGCCCTCCTGTCGAGCCCGGCCATCCCCCCGGCTCAGCGCACATGCAGGGGCGACATGAAGTAGAGACGCCCCTCGGGCAGACGCGATGTGAGCGGCAGGCCGAGGTCGACCTTGACCGAACCCGACCGGGCCTGCCCGAGCAGCGACAGGAACCCGGGAAAATGGAACTGGGGCTGGTAGGACACCAATTTGGCCCCGTCCAATCCGGCCAGACGCAGCGCGCGGTCGAGCGCCACCTCGAAATTGCCGAGTTCATCGACCAACCCAAGATCCTGGGCCTGATGTCCGGAGAGGATCCGGCCGTCGGCATAATCCGTCCAGTTCGACGCCAATCTCCGGCCATCGGCGATGCCGTCCTTCTGATTGAGTTCCGCAGCCCGGTTGCGCCCGACGCGGATGACGTCTTTGAACCTGGCGAAACTCTCGTTGATCATGCCCTGAACGATGGCCCGCTCCTCGGGAAGGACCTCCTCTGGAAGCTTCTCGCCGCTCATCATGTCCTTGAGCTTGCCGCTCTTGGTGATGTCCGGCCGCACCCCCACCTTGTCCATCAGGGCGCGATAGTTGTAGTTGTGGAAGATCACGCCGATGCTGCCGGTCATCGTCAACTCGTTGGCCACGATCCAACGACAGGGAGCACTGACGTAGTAGCCCCCGGAGGCCGCCAGGGAACCCATCGACGCCACCACCGGGATGTCGTGTTCCTTCTGGAAACGCTCGATCAGGAGGTAGATCTCGTCGCTGGCCAGCACCTCGCCGCCCGGCGAGTCGACCCTCAGGACGACCGCGGCCACATCCTCGACCGCCGCACGCTCGAGTTGGTCGGAGACCAGCTCGACGATGGAAGAACCGATGTCCGGGATCACTTCGCCTGTGATGACGCCCTGAAGGTCGATGATCGCCACCTTGTCTTCAAACGGCGAGTCGCGCACCACCACCTCGTGCAGTTCGGCCGCTCCGGGAGAACGGGTCGCGTGATGGTGGGTCCAATTCAGGTCCGACTTGGCGAAGATCATTCCCGCCAGGCACATCAGGGCACCCCCGAGCGCCAGGGCCAGACCCAAGGTCGCCCATTTCCAACCGGAGCCTCCGGATCCGCCGCGCCGGGATGGAGGCGGAGTCGGCGGGCGGAGGGGTGGGACCGAGGCCGACGCCGGCGGTGGCGATGCCGGGAGGACGGGGGGAGCCGACGGGGACGTCGGGTCGGGGACCGGGGGGGCTTTGATCGGATCCGGCGTCGGGGCTGGGCTCACATCCATGACGACCGGCACGGTAGGTTCACCCTTCCCTCGCGGCAAGGTCACCCTCGGATCGTTCAGGGCGGGGTTCCGGCGGGGGGAGGAGCCTTGGGGTTGGCCCGGCGCCGACGGGACTCGTTCCATTGCCGCCGTTGTTCCGGCGTGAGGATCTGCTCGATCTCGTACCGGGCCGCATCGATCTCGCGCCGGGTACGGGGGGCCACCGGAGCCCACAGTTCGCGAAGTCGCCCGGTGGCCCTCTTGAGGATGGCGTCGATGCGCTCCCTCTGCGTCGTCTCCAGATTGAGATCCCGTGTCCATCGGGCCATGGCCTCGATCTGGGCGTTGCCGGGGGGGCGGGATGACGGCAGCGCCACCAGACCGTTGGACCCCGTCGACGCCTCCGACACGGCGGACGACGGTGGGGCGTCGGACACGGCTTCGGGCGCCGGTGCGGGCGCATGGAGGCGGCCCACCAGGACAACGCCAATCGCCCCACAGAGCATACCGGCTGCGAAGATCACCAGTGCCGAGACGACGATCCGGAGGTCCTTCACCGGAGATCTCCCGACTCGAGATCGTCGATCAGGACCCGGGCGATCTCGTCTCCGGCCCCGGGCCAATGGTCGGATCGAAACCCGACACCCCAAGAGGGGCCGATCGAGCCGTCGTCGATGAATGCCAGGATGATGGCGATCAACCCGACCCCCGCGGCGAAGCCCGCGCTGGAGAGCGCCGCGCGCCCCAGACCCGAGGCCCACGAGTCCAGCGGGTCGTCGATCCGCACGGCGCGGACCGCACGCATCACCCGCTCCTCGAAGCCCTCCGGAACACCGGAATCGATCGATTCGGATCGCGCCGCGCGGATCAGGATCTGATGAAGCCGATTGCCACTCATTCCCAGCATCACCCCTTCGACGCATCGCCCAGGGGTGCGGTTACGCTAGCCGCTGTCCACCCCTCTGGGAATAGGGGAAACGCGGAAGGAGGGCGGTGGCTGGGGGAGGCCGTGCGAACCCGTCGTCCGGACGCGCCGGAGCGGGTCGCGGTGGTCAGAGAAAGGTCTCGGTCCGGATCCTGCGCAGGATGCGCTTCATCTCGGCCCGTGCCCGGAAGGCGCGGACCTTGACCAGGGTCTGGGACCATCCGGTCATGGCGGCGATCTCCTTGACGGGACGATCCTCCAATTCCAGGAGGGTCAGGACCAGGCGGTGGGCGGGACCGAGTTCTTCGAAGACCCGACGCACGAGGCTCCGGGCAGCCTCCGCCCGATGGTCGGAGGCCTCGGGATGCGAAGCGTGGCGATCGAGCCACTCGACCTCGCCCTGCGACAGGTCCTCGAGGAGATCCTCGGGCTTGCGAGCCCGGTTGCGGAGCACATCCAGACAGGCATGGGTGGCCAATCGCATCAACCAATGCTCGAACGGCGCGTCGCCCCTCCAGGAATCGAGCCGCGTGAACGCCTTCACCAGGACCTCCTGGACCAGATCGGCCGCATCCTCTTCACGCCGCAGGTATCGGCGGGCGAGCAGGAACAAACGGGCCTGATGGCGCTCGACCAGTTCGGCGAACCGTTCGGCGTCGCCCGCACGCACCGCACGGACGATTTCCACGTCGGAAGGGGACGCCGCGGCCGGCGAGTCCGTCCGGGGGCAGGCCCAGGGAGCGGCTTGGAGCGGCGGATGGATGGCGATATTCACGGTGGAACCTCGATTGGCGAGGATCACGATCCGCGCCGCGGAGGACGACGCTATCCCGGAGCGTCGGCCACACCTTGCAAGGAACGTGCCAGCCTGTCGGCAAGGGAATGCCCTAGCCCGGCCACGGCCGGATCGGATGGGATTCGGCCGGTTCCGGGGGCGACCATACCCACGGGCGCGGAGTCTTCCGCGCGCGGTGAACCCGACGGTGGGAAGGACCGACGGTGCCGATCCTGGGGACTATTCCCCAGCGGGCCTGCGGCTGGGAACAGGCCCCCAAATCCGGGAGCCTCCGGTCGATGTGGCCATCCGGCGAACCCGCCGGAGTTGTCGTCGCCCGGGCGGTGGGCCTACCGTGCCCCCATGCAGTGGAAAGACCGATGGGTGTTGATCACGGGAGCCTCCAGCGGATTCGGAGCCGCCACCGCCGAGGCGTTCACCCGGGCGGGGGCTCAGGTGCTTCTGGGAGCCCGCCGCCGGGATCGCCTCGCCCAGGTGGCCGAGGCTTGCCGCAAGACGGGGGCCCGCGCGGAGTTCCACGACCTCGACGTGGCGGCCACCTCCTCCGTGACCGAGTTCGTCGACTGGGCCCGCTCGCTCACATCGCAGGTCGATGTGCTGATCAACAACGCCGGAGGAGCCCTGGGGCTGGACACCCTCGCGGCCGGTCGGGACGAGGACTGGGAGGCCATGGTCCAATCCAATCTGTTGGGCCTGGCCCGGGTCACCCGCGCGGTGCTGCCCCTGATCCCGCATCACCGGGGTGCGAGCATCCTCAACATCGGATCCATCGCGGGCCATCAGGCCTACGAGGGCGGTTCGATCTACTGCGGGGTCAAGGCGGCCGAACGCAGCATCACGCAGGCCCTCCGCCTGGAGCTCAACGGCACCGGCATCCGCGTCGGGTCCCTCGACCCGGGCATGGCCCTGACCGAGTTCTCCGATGTCCGCTTCCGGGGCGACACCGCTCGGGCGGCGCAGGTGTATCGGGGAGTCGAACCCCTGGTGGCCCAGGACATCGCCGAAACGTTGGTCTGGATGGCCTCGCGCCCCCCGCACGTCAACATCGACGAGATCGTCATCAAGCCCACCGATCAGGCCGCCATCCACAAGGTCCATCGGCGCGCCACGGCGTGAACGGACGCCCCCGGCCCGCTCAGGGCCAGACGAAGCCCGGGTGTTTGGCGCGCAACTGGGAACGCTGCTTGGGATAGGACACCTCACGCCAGCGTGGGAAATCCGAGACCACCTCCAACCGCTTTCCATCCGGAGTCTGCAGGGCCAGGCGCACCGGGATGGCGTCTTCGCCGACGGTGGGGTGCGTCTTGAGTTGGAAGCATTCGGTCAATTTGACCTGCGCTTCGGGCCCCGGGATCTCGTCCGCCTCGGCATCGGGGTCGGGTTCGACGTAGGTGAGCTTGAGACGACGCCCCTCGGTCCAGGGCAGGTGGACGGGCATCAACTCATCGAGCCAGGCGATTTGTTCGGGGGCCAGGTGGGCCCGGAACGCCTCCTTCAGCGGTGCCGACTGTGCCTGCTTGACCAGGGTGAGGCCACGGAACGCGCGATCCAGGGCGGCCACCAACGCGGCGCCATCGAAGGCGGGGAATTCCAGATGCGGCAAGGCTCGGGCGATCAGGTTGACCCGGGCGATGAACTGCTTGAGCTCATGATCGAGTTGCGGCAGCTCGAATCCCCCCCGGGCGAAGGCCTCGGCCAGGCAGCGCCCCGATTGTTCGGGATCGGACTCCCTCTGATGCTCCGTGGCCACGACCAGATCCAGGAAGCGGATGCGGCGCACGGGCGAGACCCGCTTGTGCAGGCGGTCGAAGACATGCTCGACCGAGGTGTTGAAGTGCTGGGGATAGAGCTCCCGCAGCCACTCCGTCTTCACGGCCGTGGCCAGCCCCAGGAGGGTGAGGACACCCCCGGTGCGGCCCGAGACCTCACGGATGCTGCCCACCACCATCAACTCGGCCTGCTGCACCACCGACTCGCGCATCAGACTCCCGGTGCGGCCTTCGGTGAGCAGGCAATCGAGCGATCCGGAATCCTTCCGGACGCACACCTGATCGATGAACCCCGCGCACAGCGACTTGAGCAGGCCCTCATCTCCGGCCTCGGTCGGAGTCGGGGAGGCCTCCCTGGGCGTCATCCCCTCGCGCTCGGCGATGCGGACCAGTTGCTGGAAGGTGTCTTCGACCTGCCGGGCCGTCTGGGCATGGATGCCATGACGGCGGCAGGCATCCAGCGAGAAGTGGGCATTGCGGGCGTACTGATGCGCCCGGAGCAACGTGTGGAAATCGCTCTGCGGGCTGCCCTCGAACAACTCGCGGGCATCGGCCATGGAGCGGTCGTCGCGGTTCACCCTCATGAGCAGGTCACGGCCGCTGACCAAGGCGGCGCACAGGCAGGCCGCCGGGACGCAACCACGGCGCGACGCCTCGACCAGCAGACGGGCGAAGCGAGGGTGCATGGGCAGGCGTAGCATTTGACGCCCCACCGGGGTGAGGTCGGAACCCCGCTCCCCCGCCCCGGGCTCGGCGGCGGGCTCCGTCTCGAGAGCGCCCAGGATGTGCAGCAAGCGCTCGGCCCGGAGCACCGCCGCCTTGTCGGGGGCGTCGAGCCAATCGAACACCGCGGCCTGGCGCACCCCCAGCGAGTGGAGCAGCAGCACCACCTCGGCCAGATCGGCCCGCTGGATCTCGGGCGTGTTGCGGGCGGGACGATTGAGGTGGGCGCTTTCGGTCCAAAGCCTCCAGCAGGTTCCCGGAGCGGTACGCCCGGCGCGACCCGCCCGCTGATCGGTCGAGGCGCGACTGATCTCCTCGACCATCAGTGTCTGGATGCCCCGCTCGGCGTCATACCGGGCCATCCGGGCCAGCCCCCCGTCCACCACATGGCGGATCCCGTCGATGGTCACCGAGGTCTCCGCCACGTTGGTGGAGACCACGATCTTGCGCACCGGACTCGGTTGGAAGGCCCGATCCTGATCGTCGGGGGCCAGTTCCCCATGCAGCGGGATCAACGCCACGCGCTCGCCCAGACGGGCCGCGGACAGCGCCCCCAACGTGGCCTGGATCTCGCCCTTGCCCGGCATGAAGACCAGGATATCGCCTTCCCACCCCGCCTCGACGATGCGCTCCACCTTGTCGGCGGCCAGTTCGTGGACGGGGCGGTTGTCGCCGTAGTCGAGCCACTGCATCTCCACCGGAAAGGTGCGCCCTTCGGACACCAGGATCGGCGCCGCGGGCCGGGCCGGCGCCTCAACGGGGCCGGGCGGAGAGGATGCCAGATACCGGGCCACGGGTTCGGCCTCCAACGTGGCCGACATCACCACCAGACGCAGGTCGGGGCGCGCGGTGGCCTGAAGTCGCTTGGCCAGGGCCAGCGCCACATCGCTGAGCAGGTTGCGCTCGTGGAACTCGTCGAAGATCAGCACGCCGATGCGGCTGAGCCGAGGGTCGTCCTGAAGCCATCGCAGCAGGATGCCCTCGGTGACGAAGGCGATCCGGGTGCCGTCGCCGATCCGGTCTTCGAACCGCACCTGATACCCCACCTCGGCGCCCAACCGGACCTGACGTTCCCAGGCCACCCGGGTCGCCACCGTGCGCGCGGCCACACGGCGTGGTTGCAGCACCACGATCCGGCGTCCTTCGGGCACCAGCCCCGCATCCAGGATCATCTGCGGCACCTGGGTCGTCTTGCCCGACCCGGTCGCGGCGACCAGCACGAGTTGGTTGCCCTCGGTGAGGGTGCGGATCAGGTCGGCATGCAGCCGCCAGATGGGGAGACCGTTGTCGGGCACGGCGGATCAGGCTTTCGCGATGAACACGAAATAGATCATGGCGGCCTCCATGAGGACCGACAGCCCCAGGAGCAGGCCCGAGGGCATGACCTTCCCGGTCTTGCGCAGGCGCACGAAGAACACCGCCTGCAACACGATGAGGACCCCGATGGCCACCGTCCCGGGCAGACGCCCCAGCGCCACGAGCGCCAACGGGATCGCCGAACCCACCGAGGCGATCAGGGAGGCCTTGGAACGGGCCTTCAGGAAACCCGCGAATCCCCCGACGACGAGGAGCACGATGAAGACCCACAACAGGATGACCGCTATCGGATGCATGGGGCGGAGAAGATACCGGGAACCGGACGGGGTGGCGATCACCAATCCACCCTCAGCCGTTGGGACGGATGCAGGTCTTCACGGCCCGGTTGCCCTGGGTCATCGATCGGAACAACGCCGGCAGCGCGTCGAGCGAAGCCTCGCCATCGACGAAGTCCGCCGCCCGGATGACACCCCGCTCGATGAGGTCGAGCGCCGCCCGGATGGAACCCGGAGTGTGGTGGAAACTGGCCAGGAGCGTGAGGTTGGAATAGTGGAGCAAACCGGTGTCCAGGGTCACCGAGGTTCCCGCCGGGCAACCCCCGAAGAAATTCACCCTGCCACCCTTGCGCACCAACCGGGTCGCCGCCTCCCAGGCCGCCGGCTTGCCCACGGCCTCGAAGACCGCGTCGAAAGTCGCGCCGGGCAGTGCGGACCGGACCGCCGCATCCAGATCCTCGCGACCCTCCATGTCCACCACGACCGAAGCCCCGAGCCTGCGTGCCAAAGCCAACCGGGAGCCCCCCCGGCCCGCCACCGTCACGGTGCAACCCGCCTCGACCGCCAGCGCGACGGCGAACAGACCGATCGGGCCCGCCCCCATCACGAGCACCGACTCCGAAGTCCGAAGGGTCAGATCCCGGATGCCCTGCACCACGCAGGCCAGCGGCTCGGTCAGGGCCGCGGCTTCCCAGGAGGTCTCCGGACGCAGACGAAGGAGGTTTCGCTCGACGATCCGCGCCGGAATCACGATCGACTCGGCATAGGCTCCATTAAGGAAGAGCAGGTCGTCGCACAGATTCTCCTGCCCCCCGGCACAACATCCACACCGACCGCAGGGAGCCGAATTGGCACAGACCACCCGATCGCCGGCGATCCACCCGGTCACATCGGATCCGACCTCCACCACCGTACCCGCCAACTCGTGGCCGAAGACGCAGGGCGGCGTCAACATCCTGGCGTGATAACCGCGACGGTACACCTTCAGATCGGTGCCGCAGGTCAACGCGGCCCCGATCCGCACCCGAACCTCCCCGCTTCCGACGGGACGCTCCTGGACCGTCTCCACCCGGATCTCCTCCCGACCGTACAGCACCGCAGCCTTCATCGGCACCAGAGTTCCCCGAGTCACCCCCACCGACCAGCCTGAATGCGTTCCCCTCAGCCGTCGTTTCAGGGGACCAAGCAACGGGGCGGAGTGATGAACGATCGGGATCAGGTGATCCCGCCCGACGGCGGCAACGGTTCAAGAAAAACAGGAACGCGATTGCCTGCCGCAGAACGCATCGGTGAATCCCCTGGTGGAAGGAGAGGGAGATCGCTGGTCGAAGATCACCGCCCCACGATCACCGCCCCGGATCCCTGTTGAGTTTACCGGTGGGGAGGAGCGGGAGGCACATGGCGGTGACCTCATCGTTTCCGGGCAGAAGTGGTGGAGCCGAGGAGATTCGAACTCCTGACCCCCACAATGCCATTGTGGTGCTCTACCAACTGAGCTACGACCCCACTGGCCCGAAAGCGGCGCGCACTCTAGAAAGTCCGACCGGACTGTCAAAGCACTTTTCCAAAAACTTTCCGATCCATTTCCGGAATCCCCCGAAAACCGTGTGCCCGCCGGCGCAGCGGGATCGGCCCGAAGCCCGCTCTGGAAGCGATCACCCTCCATCCCCTCGCGCACAGCGCGAAAACGTCCCCTTCCCCGAGCTTCCCTGCGGACGCCGGGCTGGTCCCGCGGAGCCCCCAAAAACCCGCAGCGGAGCGGGATCGGCCCAAAGCCCGCTCTGGAAGCGATCACCCTCATCCCCTCGCGCACAGCGCGAAAGCGTCCCCTTCCCCGAGCTTCCCTGCGGGCGCCGGGCTGGTCCCGCGGAGCCCCACCTTCCAAAGAGACGGAGCGCCCCTTTTTGTGTAAATGTGAGGGACCCCTTGGGTCAGAGAGCCGCAAGGGTGGACACCAGATGCTGGAGGCGCCGGCCGTACTCCACGAAATTGGACTTCAGCGCGGAGTCGGGAGGGGGCACCGAGGCGCCGCTGGCGTCATGGAACACGGCGACCATGTGGGGCTCGATGCTGAGCGCACCGGAATACCCCCGACGCACAGCGTCCTCCAGGATCCGGACCACCGCACCATCGCCCTCGCCCGGCCAATGATAGTCGGCGTCGTTCTTGGCGTGGTTCCACCGCGCATCCTTGATGTGGATGTGCTCCGAGACATCCCGGACCTTCGTCCAGAACTCCCAGGGATCCTGCCTCGGATGGGGCTCGGACCGCGTGCGGTCGGCATTGAACACCGGGTTGGCCGTGTCGAACACCCACTTCAATCCCGGCACCGCCTCCAACAAACGCAACGCGTGCCTCCAGCTCATCCCGCCGTAGTTCATGCAGTTCTCGTGCAGCGGCTGGATGCCCGCGTCGAGGAACCGACGGGTCACCTCGCGCATCCGTCGGAAGCGCTCCTCCTCCATCAGGTCGACACCCTCGCGCACCTTGTAGCTCATGACTCGGACGTACCGCGAGCCGAGCCGCTGCATCCGAGGGATGGCGCGGTCGACCTCGGCCAGGGTGATCGAGAAGGGATCCTCCACGCTCTTGGCCCAGTTCCCGATGGTGGAGGCGAAGCAATACACCGATATCCCGGCCTCGCCCAACGCCTGCTCGACCTGGTCGAAGGCCGCATCGGGCAGATCGTGGAGATTGGCCTTGGCGAAACCCGGCAGCGTGATGTTGCGGGCCTCGATGTGCCTCCAGCCCAACTCGTGGGCCGCGGCGATCTGGGTTTCCAGGAGGTTGCCGGCCTCGTCGCCGATGCCGCAGTACAGGGAGGGAAAACTCATGGGCCGGATCCTAGGATCCGCTCGAGGAAAAGGCCACCTCCGGCGATGGGCCTCAGAAAAAGCACGGGCCACCCTCGCGGGTGGCCCGGGAATCGCGCACACGGCGCCTGGGGACGGGGAACAGGCCCCGGCTCAACGTTTCTTCTTGGGCGCGCTCGCCGCGGCCTTGGCGGCGTCTTTCTTGCGGATGAGATAGGCTTTGCGGCGGGCCCGTTTCTGGATTTTGTTGGATTGTTGTCCCATGGCTCGGATTTACTTTCGCGGATGTGTTTACTCTGGGGCGGGAAGATGAAAGAGCGACGCGGAGCCTTCAATCTCTTTCTCGGTCTGGCGGCCTTGGCCCTCTGCTGCCAGGCGCTCGCCGCGACCCCCGAGGAGAAGAAGCGCGAGAAGGAGCTCGAACGCCAGAAGAAGGTCGAGGCCAAGCAGATGGCCCAGATCCGGATCTACCGCGAGGTGACCGACTTCTCCGGGCGCGCCAGCGAACTGGGGACCCTCGGAGTGAACAAGGCCACCGTCGGACGCACCGATCCGGTCGAGCTGACCGTCCAGCGCGAGGCGGTGCTCGATGAGCGGGACGTCAAGCGGGCCACGGTGGTCGACCAACGCGACCAGGCCTTCGCCATCGCCGTCGAATTCGTCCAGCGGGGATCCATGGTCCTCCACATGAACTCCGTGGCGGCCAAGGGTCAGCGCCTGGTGATCGCCGCGCGCTGGTCGGACGGCACCAACGTCTTCAACCGCTGGATCGCCGCACCGCTGATGCGCCGGGGCCTCGATCAGGGGTACATCGTGTTCACCCCGGACATGAGCCGCGACGAATCCGTCGTCTTCGTCCGGGGCCTCAACAACGTGGCCATCAAGCTCAAGAACCAGGCCAAGCCCCCGGCCGAGAAGAAGTCGAAATCCGCGGACGCCGCCACCACCAACGCCGCCCCGGGCTCGAAGACGTCCAAGCCGAAGGACCCCAAGGCGGACACCAAGCTCAAGAAAGAATTCGACCCCTTCCAAGGCCAGTGATCCGGAACCTCCTCCCCCTCCTGTGCCTGTCGATGGCCCTCGGTCTGGGAGCCCAACCCTTCCAGCTGCCGACGGCCAACCGGGCCATCCTCGATCCCGACGGCGGGGCCGAACGGTACTTCGTGGGCACCGCGGGCAAACCCTGGACCAGCGGCCAGTTCGGCTGCGTCCGCTCCGGCGGCAACCAACTGCACGAGGGACTCGACATCCGCCCCATGCAGCGCGACCGGCGCGGAGAGCCCGCCGACGACGCCCGGTGCTCGGTCCCGGGCGTGGTGGCCTACGTGAACACGCGACCCGGACTTTCGAACTACGGCAACTACGTGGTCGTCCGGCATGAGATCGACGGCCTGGAGGTCTTCACCCTGTACGCCCACCTGGCCTCCGTGGCCCCGGGCATCCGGGCGGGTGCCCCGGTGCAGGGGGGGCAGGCGCTGGGCCGGATGGGGCGAACTTCCAACACCCGCCAGCGCATCACCCCCGACCGGGCCCACCTCCACTTCGAGATCACCTTCATGGTCGCCTCGCGGTACGCCGCCTGGCACAAGGCCCACATGGAGGGCACCCGCAACGACCACGGCCATTTCAACGGACGGAACCTGGTCGGACTCGACCCGGCCACCGTCTTCCGCTCGCAGGCCAAGGCCGGCACGGCCTTCAACCTCGCGCGGCACCTCCGGGAGACCCCGGAACTGGCCCGGGTGCTGATCCGCCGGCCGACCCTCGATTGGGTCCGACGGAATCCGGGAGCGGTCGAGGCCAACCCGGTGGCCCAGCGCCAGGGCATCGCCGCCTGGGAGCTGTCGCTCGGATTCAACGGCATCCCGCTCCGGGCCATCCCGAGGGCGGCCTCGGAGTTGCCGGCCAACATGGGGCCCCACCGACTGCTGGGAGTGAACCCCCGGACGCTGGAGCAGTTCCCCTGCGGGAAACTCGTCTTCAAACGCGGCCAACTGTGGACCCTGACCGCCAAGGGGCAGCAGCACCTCGAGCTGCTGGCCTACTGACCGCACCCCGCGGCTCCGGGGCATCCCCCACCCTATCGGGCCCCGTGAGCCGGCAAGGGCGGCGGCTGCAGGGGCATCGGCCGGTCGTGCTCCAGGAACTCCCGGCAGCACGCGAAGAACTCCTCCCGTGTCGTCACCCTCCGGATGCGGTGCAGGAATTCCGGGGTCACCCCTTCGCCGATGAAGTTCATGTACTTCTTCATCTTCTCCACCTGCAACCGCTCGCGGAACCCCGCCGTCGGGCGGGTGACCTCGTAGAGGTGGCTCACGTAATCCAGGACCTCCCGACCCGACGGCGCCCGCCACGAACCGCTGCGCCGGTGTTCACGGATCTGCTCGAAGATCCAGGGATTGCGGATGCACCCGCGCCCGATCATCAGGCCCCGGGCCCCCGTGTCGCGCAGGACCTGCTCGGCCCGTTCCGGGGAATGCACATTGCCGTTGGCAAGCACCGGACAGGGCATCGCCCGGACGGCGCGGGCGATCCAATCGGTGCGGACCTCCGTCCGGTACATGTCCACCACGGTCCGGCCATGCACGGTGAGCAGGTCGATCCGGTGGCGGGCGAAGATCTCGAGCAGGGAGTCCCAATCGGCGGCGTCACCGAAACCCACGCGGGTCTTGACCGTGAAGGGAACCCGGGTGACCGCCTGACGAAGGGCCCCCAGGATGGCATCGATCCGCCCCGGTTCGCGCAGCAGGCCGCCTCCGGCGCACTTGCGGTAGACCACCGGTGCCGGGCATCCGAGATTCAGGTCCACCGCCGCCACCGGGTATCGCTGGAGTTCCGTCGCGGCCTTGGCGAGGGCCTGGGGATCATTGCCGATGAGCTGGGCGATGGCCGGCCGGCCGGTCGGATTCTCCACCAGCGACCGGAGGATGGGCGCATCGAGGGTGCTGGTGCTGTGGACCCGGAAATACTCCGTCCAGTACAGATCCGGCCCGCCATGGCGGGCCAGGACCCCCCAGAACGCCAAGTCGGTCACATCCTGCATCGGGGCCAACGCCAGCACCGGATCGGGCCGGACCAGAAGCGCCCGAAGCGCGGACGCTCCGTCCGGAGGCGGGGTCCGGGGAACCGGAGGGACCCCGGCGGCGGGGATCGGTTCCATGGGATTCAATCCTCGGCCTTGGAGTCCCTGCTGAGAAGATCGTGGACGGCCTGCCGCACGTCCTTGCCCTCGTACAGCATGGCATGCACCTCCGCGATGATCGGTGCATCGACCTTCAATCGCCGGGCCAGGGCCCATGCCGACCGGGCCGTGGGGTACCCCTCGACCGCCGATTCGGAGGCCGCCAACACCTCGGCCACCGGCCGACCGCGGCCCACCTGCTCGCCGAAGCCCCGGTTCCGGCTCTGCCTCGAGAAGCAGGTCAAGACGAGGTCCCCGAGTCCACTGAGGCCCGAGAAGGTCTCCGCGCGCGCGCCACACGCCACGCCCAGACGCATCATCTCGGTCTTGCCGCGGGTGACCAGGGCCGCCTTGGCGTTGTCTCCGTAGCCCAGGCCGTCGCACACGCCCGCCGCGATGGCGATCACGTTCTTGAGCGCCCCGCCCAGTTCGACACCGATCAGATCGGTGCTCCGGTAGACGCGGAAGGCAGGGCGGTGGAAGAGATCCTGCACCCCGCGCGACACGGCCTCATCGCGGCTGGCGGCCACCACCGCGGTGGGAATGCCGCGGGCCACCTCCAGCGCCAACGACGGCCCGGACAAGGCCGCCACCTGAAGCCCCGGGGACACCTCGTCGAGGATCCCGGTCATGGTCAGGCCCGTGCTGAACTCGATGCCCTTGGTCACGCTGACGACGGGTCCTCGGAAACCGGCCAGTCGCCCGGCGGCTTCCCGGAACGCCTTGGATGGCACCGCGATCACGACCGCGTCGGCACCGGCCACGGCCGCATCGAAACCGGACTCGAAGTTCCAGTCGCCCTCCAGGGCGATCCCCGGGAGGAACCGCTCGTTGGTCCGCGAGCGGGCCAGCGAGGCGAGATGGTCCGGGCGATGGCCCCAGAGGCGCACCGAGTGCCCGTTCCGGGAGAGCACCACCCCGAGCGCCGTTCCCCAGGCGCCCGCGCCCAACAGGGTCACGTTCATGATGCGGAGGGTTTGGATTTGCCGAACCGGTTCTCGGTGCCCGCCCTCAATCGCTCGATGTTGGCCCGGTGCCGCCAGACCGCCAGGGCGGCCAGCACAGAGGTGAAGGCCACCAAGGGCCAGCGTGTCGGACCCGACAGGGAGAACGCCGTGGCGAAGGGCAGGATGATCGCACTGGCGATCGAGGCGAGCGACACGTACCTGCTGAGGAAAAACACCACCAACCAGGTGATCACCGTCACCCCGAAGGCGGGCGGGATCAGGGCCGCCATCGCCCCAGCGGAAGTCGCAACCCCCTTGCCCCCCTTGAACCCGAGCCAGCAGGTGTAGTTGTGCCCCAAGACCGCCCCCAGCGCCGCGACGGCCGGCAACGCCAGAGAGTTGGCGGGTGCCAGGGCCAGGGCCAACGCCGGCGCGAAGCTCACCGCCAGCGCGCCCTTGAGCAGATCCACCGTCAGCACCAGGGCCCCGGGCCCCTTGCCCAACACGCGGAACACGTTGGTGGCTCCGATATTCCCGCTGCCGACCCGGGTGATGTCGACCCGCATGGCCCGCGCCACCAGGAAGCCCGTCGGAAGCGATCCCGCCAGATAGGCCAGGACCAGCGTGATGAAGAGTGCGAGAACCATTACGAGCGAGGTTGTACGGGGCAACCGACCGCCGCGCCAAGCGGCGAGTGCCCGATTCCGGCGATCATTCCGTCCGGACACCCCGGATCCACCCCGCGACCCCGCTCGCCGGAGAAGGCGGGTTTCAAGGAATACGCAAAAACTCCTTGAGCACGAGGGTCCGGTTTGCGTTCATTCGCGTCCGCGCTTGCGGTTCGCCCGAGCGCGGGACCGTGGTAGGATGCCGGAGCGGTCAATCGGAACAGACTGTAAATCTGTCGGGCTAACGCCCTTCGGTGGTTCGAATCCACCTCCTACCACCATCTCTTTCTTCACCTGCTTCGGGATCCCGGTTTGCCGAGATCGGGTTTTCAACCCACGACGTTCGATCTCCGCGGCCGACTCCCACCTGTTTTCGGCCAGCCGTTCCGGATTCGGTTGCGGGTTTCCTCCGCCCGGGCGATGAGAGCTCCAAGCCGGGCCCATCCCGTCGACAGGCATGCCATCGACAGGTGCGGAGCCTCCGCCCCGACTCCGTCCGGGCCCACGGACCTCATTCCACCGGATATTGGCGCATGAGGGCCACCAACGCCTCGACATTCGGGCTCTCGGCGGTGCGCACGTAGTGACCGCTGGTACAGACACCGCACAGCACGCTGGCCGCGTTGTCGAGCCCCAGCAGTTTGCCCAGGCAGAATCCGCTGTTGAAGTGATCGCCGGCACCGGTGGTGATCTTGGGCTTCTTGCAGACGGGGCCTTCGACCACCGAGGCCACGCCACCGGAAACGGCCAGCGCATAGGCCACCGGATGCACCACGAGGGTGTCCACGGGCACGCGCTGCTGGATGGCCACGCTCAACTCGGCCAGGCCCTTCCAGTCCCTCGGCGAGGCATCCAACCCCAGCACCCCGGCGATCTCGTAGGCCTCCTTCTCGTTGAGGCCCAGGATCACGTCGAAGCGACTCTGGAACTTCACGATCAGGTCGAGGGCGTGACGGATGTCCTCCCGGGTGCGCTTCTCCGGATCGGCCAGGTCGAAGAACATCTTCCGGCGCGGGCCCTGCAACGACGGCATCAACTCCGCATGCAGGCTCTCCCAGATCGCCGACATGTGCGGGAGCATGGTCCAGTTGACGAAGGCCACGAGGCTCGACGCGGCGAACTTGGCGGCGAACTTCTCCTTGCCGTAGCGCTGGCAAAGGTTGTCCCAGTGGATCTGCTTGAGCGTGTAGTGCTTGCCCACCATCAGCTTGCCGTCCTCGAACTCGAGGGCGTCGGTGAACCCCGGCTCACCGATGCTGTGGACCTCGGCGCGTGCGGCGAACGGCTCGAACACCGGGTGGAGCGCCGGCCACCCCAGCGACCCCACATAGGTCACGCCGATGCCCAGGCTGGCCAGCGCGTTGGCCATGATCGGGCCGTTGCCTCCCAGTTTGGTCAGCACGTTCACCAGCTCGATGTTGGTGCTGCGACCGGCGGCGGCGGCCATGCGCTGCGCATAGGCGGCGATGGTCGGAATGCGATCGAAGCGGACGGCATCGTAGCGCTTGTCCACCACGTGGAGGATCTCGTCCACGAAGCCGTCGAGACCCACGAAGGCGGTCAGGGACGGCACCTGGGCCGCGGCGGCGGCGAGGCGGGAGGCGACGGAGGCACGGAATTCGGGCGTGTTCTGCATGATCGATGGATCCGGGAAGGACCCGGAGGCCTGCCGAATATGGGGATTGTCGCGCCGGGGTGAAGCCGGAAAGCGGGGCGCCCCGATCCTGGAACCTCCGGCAACGGGGGTCTCAGTCGACCCGGACACCCAGGACATCGAGCAGGCGGTCCAGCTCGTCGTCGGAATGGAACTGGATCTCGAGACGCCCCTTACCGGCACGGTATTGGAGCCCGATACGGAGCCCCACCCGCTCACGGATGCGGTTCTCGAGGTCGGTGACGTGGGGATCGGCCGGAGCCGGCGCGCCGGCCAACCGGGGATCGGGATCGGAGGCCGTCGTGGGTGCCTCGCCCTTCTTGGCGACCGCGGCCTCGAGTTGCCGGACCGTCCAGCCCCCACGCATCGTCAGGCGTGCCAGCGTCTCCTGCTGTCGGGGATCCACGACCCCCAGGATGACCTTGGCATGCCCCACCGACAGCGCGCCGTCCTTCACCGCGGCCTGCACCGGCTCGGGCAGCCTGAGGAGGCGAGTGGCATTGGCCACGACCACGCGACTGCGCCCCACCTTCTTGCCGACCTGTTCCTGGGTGAGGGAGAACTGGATCATCAACTGCTGGTAGCCCAGGGCCTCGTCGATGGGATTGAGGTTCTCGCGCTGGAGATTCTCGATCAGCGCCATCTCCAGCACTTCGGCATCGGTGGCCACCCGCTCGATGACCGGCACCTCGGCGAGGCCGGCCAGGGCCGCGGCCCTCCAACGGCGCTCACCGGCGATCAGCTCGAACTGGTCGCCCGCAACACGGACCACCAGGGGCTGGATGATGCCCTTCTCGCGGATGGAATCGGCCAACTCCTGGAGCGATTCCGCGGGGAAGTCCTTTCGGGGCTGCAGCGCCGAGGGGCGGATCCGTTCGCGGGGAACCCTGCGCACGATGGCTCCGGGAGGAGCGGCGGGTTGCTCGGGCATCGGGGACGGCGCCGGAACCGCCGGGGGGGCGGTGATCGGCCCCGCTGTCTCGGCGGGTGCCGCGGACGGTGCCGGCGGGGCAAAGGGGGACTTCAACCCCACTCCCATCAGGGCTCCCAATCCCCGTCCCAAGGCCGGTCTCGACATGACCCGCACTGTAGGGACCGACCGATCCGGGAGGCAAAAGGGATTTCGGCCCCGGGCGCGATTCCCGCGCAGGAGGACCCGACCGTCGGTCGGACGGTCCGTTCAGGGCCGGATGGCCTGGAAGATGGTGCGGGCCATCAAGGTCGCCCCGGCGGCGTTCGGATGGATCTTGTCCGGGAACATCTCGGGATAACCGGTCAGGGCATCGTTCAGATCGATCACCGGGATCTTCTTGTCGTTGGTCACCTCCATGAGGGCCGGGATCACCCCGTCCTCGAGGATGTGACCGGTGATGCCCCAGGTGTCGGCGTAGACCGGAACCGGCAGGCAGACCCAGATCTGCGGCTTCGACTTGAGCCCGCGGAACTGGTCGACCATCCACCGTGCCTCCTGCTCGAAGAACGCCTGATTCTTCCAGTTCTGGGGCTTGGTGTCGTTGGTGCCCAGCTTGAGGATCACCAGATCGGGCTGCCAGGCGATGGCGGCCTTGAACTCGTCGGTGCCGGCGTAAGGCAGATCTCCCACCCGGCTGAGAGTGGCCCCGCTGCGCCCGAAATTGCGGACCTCGAACCGGTTGCCCAGGAGTTCCCCGAGTTGCTTGGGGTAGTTGTTCTTCTCGCGATCCTCGACGCCGGCGCCGTGGGTGATGCTGTCGCCCACGCAGGCCACCTTGATGATCCGCCACCCGCCCTTGCGGTCCTCGAAATCCTCGATCTTGATGAGTTCCGGCCGGAGCTTGCGACGGCAGCCCCAGGACACCGCACCCGCGGCCAGCGGCAGGAGGGTCAGGAAATCACGACGTTTCATCCGGACCGATGAAAGCGGGGACCGGACCCGCGCGGCAAGCGGGATCCCGGGAGTCCCACCGGACCCATCCTGGAAGCCTCAGTGCGACGGCGGGTTTCCGGGCACGCGATTCTTGAGCACCGCCTCGGTCTGTTCGGCCCGGAACCGCTCGTAGGCGGTCCGGAACTGCGGATGTTTGTTCCCGAGGATGGCCGTGGCCAGGAGCGCCGCATTGATGGCACCCGCCTTGCCGATGGCCATGGTGCCGACCGGCACGCCGCCGGGCATCTGCACGATGCTCAAGAGGGAGTCCATGCCGTTGAGCGCCTTGGACTGCACCGGTACGCCCAGCACGGGCAACGCCGTCTTGCTGGCGCACATGCCCGGCAGGTGGGCCGCACCGCCGGCTCCGGCGATGATGACCTCGATGCCGCGACCCGCGGCCGCAGCCGCGTATTCGAACAGGAGGTCCGGGGTGCGGTGGGCACTCACGACCGAGGCCTCATGCGGCACCCCCAACGCCTCCAACTGCCGGGCCGCCGCCTCCATCGTCTCCCAATCGGATTGGGAACCCATGATGATGCCGACCAGCGGGGAACTCATAAAGGCCGAGAGTGATCTCTGCGCGGAGGAATGTTCAAGCCTTGGGACGGTCGCTCGAGAACCCGAAGCGGGTCTGGGAATGGTAGGCCTTCCCCGGACGCACCACCGTCGACGGGAACTGCGGATGATTGATCGAATCCGGGAAGTGCTGGGTCTCGAGGCAGAAAGCCCCGTACCGCGGCTGGCGCACGCCGTCGAAATGGTTGGACGTGTACAGTTGGATGCCGGGCTCGGTGGTGTGACAGGTCACCGTGCGACCCGAGGCCGGATCGATCACCCGC
This sequence comes from Verrucomicrobiota bacterium, assembly GCA_041177965.1. Taxonomy (GTDB): domain Bacteria; phylum Verrucomicrobiota; class Verrucomicrobiia; order Limisphaerales; family UBA9464; genus SXXZ01. Next base: position 71,420 of record JBEGWF010000132.1, read on the forward strand.
GCCGCCAATTGCAGCCCGCCCCCGCGACGATCGACGATGAAGTTGTGATCATAGCCCTTCGGACCGCGGATATCACGGATCCGCTCGCCGATGCGGTGGAACTGACGGAAGTCGAGGGGAGTACCCACCACGGATGCCCTCTCGCCCGTGGGAATGAGGGCGGCATCCGACGGGGTGTATTGCTGGGCCTGGATTTGGAGCTCATGTCCCAGAACGTCGCCGTTGCCCGCGCCCGCGAGGTTGAAATAGGCGTGGTTCGTCAGGTTCACCACGGTCGCCCGGTCGGTCTCGGCCCGGTAGGTGATGAGCAACTCGTTCTGATCGTTCCAGGCGTACGTCACGGTGACGTCCAGATTGCCGGGGTACCCCTCCTCGCCATCGACGCTGCGATAGCGGAACTCGGCGATAGCGGTGCCGCCTTCGACCGACGTGCGGGAACTCCAGAGCTTCGAGGCGAAGCCTTCCTTGCCGCCGTGGATGTGGTTCTCCCCCTCGTTGGCGGTGACCCGGACCTCTCGACCATCGAGCATGAACCGGGACCGATGGATCCGGTTCGCACATCGGCCGATCACCGAGGCGGCGGGCAGACCCCGCAGGTAGGCGTCCATCGAATCGGCCCCGAAGACCACGTTGTCACACCGCCCCAACCGATCGGGCACCCGGATGGACGTGATGGTGGCGCCGTATTCCGAGACACCGACCGTGGCACCCGAGGCGTTCCTCAGCGTATGCAGGCGCACGGGGCGACCATCGGGCATCTGGCCGAACGGCGAGGAGACCACCGAGGCCGTCGCCGGGCCCGCCCCGGACACACAACCACCGACCCCGAGGGTCACCAGAGGGAGGGCGGAGGCGAGTGCCAAGGACCGGAGCGCCTCGCGACGCGACAAGGAGGAGTCATTCATGGGAATCGGTGGCAGTGACTACAGCCACCGATCGGACCAGAGATCAAGCCTGAGGCAGTTGGGACAAGGCCGCCGCGAAGCGGCGTTGGACCCGCTCGCGGCCCAGCACCTCGAGCAGGTGGTAGAGGCTGGGGCCGACGGACTTGCCGGTGCAGGCGGCACGGACCGGTTGCACCAGAGCACCGACCTTGACCCCGAGCTCGGCCGCCAAAGCCTTCAGGGCGGCCTCCAACGGAGCCGCCTTGAACTCGGCGAGCGCGCCGAAGGCGGCGGCCAGCCTCTCGAGGGGCATGCGTGCGGCAGCGTTCAGGGCCTTGGCCCGGGTCTCGGCCTCGACCGGCACGGCATCGTCGGGCGCGAAATAAAAATCCACGAAGGCGGGCAGGTCCTTGAAGAGCTTGCCCTTCTCGCGGGCGGTCTCGAGGGCGGCGGCGATGTATTCCGGGGCGAATCCCGAGGTCTGAATCCCGGCGCGGGACAGGGCCGCGACCCCGCGTTCCACGAACAGGGCCGGCTCCATGATGCGCGTGTGCTCGAAATGCAAGGCCTCGAGCTTTTTGACATCGAACTTGGCCGGACTGCGGTTGACCCGGTCGAGCCCGAAACGGGCGATCAACTCGGCCACCGGCAGGAACTCCTTCCCGTCGGCCGGTGCCCACCCGAGCAACGCCAGGTAATTCAACACGGCCTCCGGCGTGAAGCCGTCGTCCTGATAGTTGGTCACGTGCGCCCCATGGTCGCGCTTGGACATCTTGGAACCATCGGGGTTCAGGATGAGCGGGATGTGCGCATATTTCGGAGGCTCGACCCCGAAGGCCTTGAACAGGGCGATGTGCTTGGCGGTGTTGGCCAGATGGTCCTCACCCCGGATCACATGAGTGATGCCCATTTCCAGGTCATCCACCACGTTGACCAGGTGGAACACCGGGTTGCCGTCGCTGCGCACGAGCACCCAATCGGGATCGGCTTCTTCGCGGTCGGTCAATGGCCGCAGCACATCACCGATGATGAGGTCGGGAATGGTGATCGCCTCGCGGGACATGCGGAAGAACACCGCCCCGTCGCGGTCGTAGGCCAGGCCCTTGTCGCGCAATTCCTGGATGCGCCGGGCGTAGATGTCGCCGCGCCGGCTCTGGAAATACGGCCCCCGATCCCCACGGCTCGCACAGGCCGTGTCGCCCGAGGTCGGGCCCTCGTCCCAGTCGAGGCCGAGCCAGGAGAGGCCCCTGAGGATGACGTCGATGGCCTCCTGGCTGTTGCGCTGGGTGTCGGTGTCTTCGATGCGCAGGATGAACTTGCCGCCATGATGGCGGGCGAAGAGCCAGTTGAAGAGCGCCGTGCGGGCCCCACCAATGTGCAGGTAGCCTGTCGGCGACGGCGCGAAGCGTACTCGGATCGGAGCGTCCATTCCGCAGCCATCCTAGGCCAAAGGCGGCCCCGGGGAAACGAGGAACGCCGATGGACTGCGGGAAGGAGCCGCGGCCGGCACCGCGACGACCGGCGTCCCGCGGCCCGCACGGGCAACACCGCCCCCGGAACCTCAGTGCTTCAGAAACTCCTCGAGAGCGGCCCGGGTGACGCGCCAGGCCGAACCGATCTTCTTGCCCTTGAGCGACCCATCGGCCAGCGCCGACAGCACATCGGCCTCGGAGACCCCGAGGCTTTGGGCCACCTCGGCCGGCGACAGCAGTTCAGGGAGGGCCGAACCCGAGGCCTGGGTCGGAGCCGATCCGATCACCGGAGGCGCGGCCGTACCCAGGTCGCGGGCGATCTGGGTGCCGAGAGCGAACTGCGCCGCAAGCCCGGCCACCCCACCACCACCCGGCTGCTTGAGCGATTCGGCCAACTGCAGCTTCACGTAATCGTTCAGGTTGCCGATGGCCGCCATGCTGGAGCGTTTGTCGATGGCCCCCTCGACCTCCGGCGGGACGCTGACGTTCTCGACGATGAAGCTGCCCAGCTCGATGCCGTACTTCTCGGTGAGGATCGGGTTCAGGACCGGCAACAGGGCCTCTCCCAGTTCGGAGTAGCGCGCGGCGAGGTCGAGCACCGGCACCTTGGAGCTGGCGAGGGCGTCGCTGAAGGCGCTGACGAAGCGCGAGCGCATGGTGTCCTGGAACTCGTCGATGCGGAAATGGTGATCGGTGCCGGCGACGTCCTTGAGGAACACCGGCACGTTCACGATGCGGAAATCGTAGGTGCCGAAGGCCCGGACACGGACGATCCCGAAGTCCGGGTCGCGCACCATGATGGGGTTGCTCGTGCCCCATTTGTTGCCCGTGAAGAGCCGGGTGTTGACGAAGTAGACGTCGCACTTGAAGGGCGACTCGAAATTGTACTTCCAGCCCAGCAGCGTGCTGAGGATGGGGATGTTCTCCGTCCGGAGGGTGTGCTTGCCGGGACCGAAGGTGTCGACGTACTGACCCAGGTACACGAACTGGGCCTTCTGCGATTCACGCACCAGGAGCTGGGCCCCGTTCTTGATCTCCTTGTCCTGGTCCGGAAACCGCCAACTCAGGGTGTCGCGGGAGTCGTCTTCCCATTGGATGATCTCCAGGAATTGCGTCTTGAGGTAGTCGATGATGCCCATGGTGTGTGTTCTCCTGCTTGGATCGTTCCCCTGCTTGAACCCGACCTGCGGACCTTCCATCAAGCGGGCCGAATGCGGAATCGGAATCTCGGCCCCGTGTTTCCAAGCGCCCGGATGCCGTGAGAGACCCGAGCCGCCGCCAGCGGGGCCCCGGGGCTCACTCCTCCGAACCGCGGGCCTGGAAGACCGTGGCACCCTGGATCTTGCCCGCGGCCACCTCGACCCGGTACGTGGTGCCCGCCTTGAGGGGTTCGGCCCCGGTCTTGGCGGCCGGTTGCAGTCCCTCGGGCGGTTGCCCGTACAGAAAGCCCCGGGTCGCCGCCCCCTTGCCCTGCTTTTCCAGGCGCCAGACCACCCGTCCGGCCGCAGCGGGACCGCCGGGCGCAACCTCGGAGACCACCAGGGAACTCAATTCGTAGTCCTGATCCAGCCCCACCACCACCGGCAGGGCCGCACCCGGATCGGCCTGGCGCAACGGACGGAAGGAGACGCTCACTTGAATAGCCTTGCGGCCGAACCAGTCGGTCAGTCGATACATCGGCACCGCCACGCCCGCGGCGACCAGCAACAGGATTCCCCAGGTCTTGCGTTCCACGGTCGAGGCAGACGTCCGCGACCCCGGTTCGCATTCGAGGTAATCCCGCGGATGCACCCCCGGGGTTCTCCCGGGCGGGTGGACCGATGAGCCCCGACTGTGTTTCGATCCGACATCGCCCATGAATCCTGAACGCTTCCCGCTCCGCCCGCACCGCTCCCGATGCGCCTTCACCCTCATCGAGTTGCTGGTCGTCATCGCCATCATCGCCATCCTGGCGGGAATGCTCCTGCCGGCCCTCTCCAAGGCCAAGGAGAGCGCCAAACGCATCTCCTGCGTCAACAACCTGCGCCAACTGGGCATCGCCACCTCGCTCTACACCGGTGAGAACCAGAGCCAGTTTCCGGAGCGCAACATCGGCCCCCGCTGGTGCGAGCGGCTCTGGCCCACCTTCCGGTCGGTGCAGATCCTGGTCTGCCCCAGCGACGTGGGTTCCGGCGCGAAGAACAAGCCGGCGACGGCCGAGACGCGCACCAACCTCGTGGCCGACTCGGCCCCGCGCACCTACATCATCAACGGCTGGAACGACGTCCTGGAGCGCCAGATGACCAGCGCCGGCGAGACCTTCAACATGGGCTCGATCATGGGCAAGACCATCACCGACAGCGCGATCGTCGAACCGTCGGAGACCATCGTGTACGGCGAGAAGCTCTACCCGATCGGCCACTTCTTCATGGACCTGCTCGAGGGCAACCTCGGCAACGACAACGAGGTGCTCAATCACGCGGTCCACAACAGCGCGGTGCGCTCGGACCGGGGCGGTTCACCCAATGGCGGTTCCAACTTCGCCTTTGCCGACGGCTCCACGCGCTACCTGCGCTACCGGAAATCGCTCTCGCCGATCAACCTGTGGGCGATCACGCCCCAGTGGCGGACCAACACCATGAACTGAGGATCGCCGCTCAGCGGCGATCGCCGCGGCGGCTTTGGGGTTGCTCCTCGACGAAACGCACCCGGATTCCGGGAACCGGTCCGGGGGTTCCGGACGGACGACCGCTGAAGGGCCCACCCGCGGAACCCTGCCCGGCCCGCGACAGGAACAACGCCGCGAGGGCCTGGGAACATCCCACGGCGAACAGCGCGGCGATCCACGGCCAGCGCCCCCAACCACGGCCCCAGGACGCCCAAAGGATGCCGGACACGACGACCAGCACGTCTCCGGCGATCAGTGCGGGAACGATCCAGGCCGGGACGGTGGGGGTCGTCGGAGCCAAGGGCGCCGGCTGTGGGACCGCCGTGGGAGCCGCAGGCCCACCCGAATGGGAATGAACGGGGTCGGAAGCGAGGGCTGATGGAGGGGCGGCAACCGTTTTCGTGGAGGACACCGGGGTTCCCTCCGTCGGTTTCGGTTCGGACGGTGCGGGTGCCGACAACGACACCCCCTCGGGAGCGATGACCGGAACCGAGGGGAGCACCGTCTCCGAGGGAGCCGGGGACGCAGGCTCCGTGGGGGTGGCCGTCTTGAGCGTCGCGGCATCGGGTCCTGCGGGAACCGACGGGTCGCCCGCCTTCCAGGAAGCCAGCCCGGGAGCCTTCACAGCCCCCCGATCGGTCTCCTCCTGCAACAAACTGGCCAAGCCGCGCCCAAGCGCTGGTTTCGACATACGCGAGCCAAATCGTTCGACCAGCCGGGCCAGGCTTCAACCAGTTTCCGCACGTTTTTCAACCGGCCTCACCCGGGCGGATGCCCCACTGGAACGGGTCCCCCTCGGCAAGAAGCAGCGTGGCATCGGCGATGACATGGGCACTGCCCGTGACCACCGGCAGGATCCGCCCGCGGGCCCGATCCTCCCATCGGTACTCCCCCTGGAAGGCACTGCCGAGAATCCCCTCCTGGATCCACGACTGGCCCTCGGCCAGTTTTCCATCGGCCGCCAGGCAGGCCAGCTTGGCGCTGGTGCCCGTGCCGCAGGGGGAGCGGTCGTAGGCCTTGCCGGGGCAGAGCACGTAATTGCGAGAATCCCCACCGGCTCCCGGAGGACCGAACAGTTCCACATGATCCACCTCGGGGAATCCCTGGGCATTGACCGCCTGACGGATCCGCCAGGCCACATCGGTCAGGGTCTCCACCTCGCGCAGGGACAAGTCCCACACGGGCGACTGGACCAGGAAGAACCAGTTGCCTCCCCAGGCCACATCGCCGGTCACCGGACCGATCCCGGGCACCTGCACGGTGACCGCGGCCCGCTGTCGGTAGGACACCACGTTGGCGACCGAAACCGTGCCCTCCGGATGCAGGGTGGCCGAGACCGGGCCGACCGGGGTGTCGATGCGGTGGGTGCCGGGTCGGATACGGCCGAGGTGCGCCAGGGTGACCATCAGGCCGATGGTTCCGTGACCGCACATGCCCAACGCCCCCACGTTGTTGAAGAAGATCACCCCGAACTCGCACTCGGGAGCGTGGGGCGGCACCAGCAAGGCGCCGACCAGCACGTCGGAGCCCCGGGGTTCGTTGACGATCGCCGAGCGGAACCGGTCGAAGTCGGCGGTGAACCGTCGCACCCGCTCCGAGAGCGGGCCGGTGCCCAGATCGGGCCCGCCGGAGATCACCACGCGGGTGGGTTCACCGGCGGTGTGGGAATCGACCACCTGGATACGCTGGAGATCGGCCATGGTCCGCAGATCACACCGCCAATGACGGCCGCGCGTCTTGGATGCACCCGCCCGCCGCATGGCAAGTTGGGCACAGTCAGCCCTTCTTCCGCATCAGATGCCGGAAGAGCAGATGGAGCGCCTGCTGGCCCGTGGTGAACTTGAAGGTCTCACGATCGAAGCGGTTGAGCTTCTGGATCACCTCGGTCCCGTCCGGACCGGCCAGGGCCATCCACACCGTGCCCACGGGTTTGTCCGGTGTGCCTCCGGAAGGCCCTGCGATGCCGGTCACCGACAGCGCCCAGTCGGCACCCGACACCCGCCGGGCCCCCTCGGCCATCTCGCGGGCCACCGCCTCGCTGACCGCCCCGAATTCGCGCAGGGTTTCTTCCCGGACACCCAGCGTGCGGGCCTTGGCGGCATTGGCGTAGGTCACGTAGCCGGCCAGAAACACCGCCGAGGCCCCTGGGATGTTTGTGATGCGATGGGCGAGGTGGCCACCCGTGCAACTCTCGGCCAGGGCCAGGGTCTGTCCCCGCCGGGTCAATTCACGGACCAACACGCCCTCGAGGACCTCGTCCTGCTCCCCGAAGACCGCATCCCCGGCCAGACGCCGGGTGATGGCCTCGGCCTCGGCCACCACCGCGGCCGCGTCGGCACCCCGGGCCACGAACCGCACGTCCACCTCACCGACCCGGGCGCAGAACCCCAGGTCCATCCCGGCGTCGGTCAGGCGACGGAGCGGTTCCGAGATCAGTTCCTCCATGTTGGATTCACCGATCCCGGCGGTCTTGAGGGTTCGGCAGACGAAGGCGGTTTCGTGCGGGAATTCACGCGCCATCCACGGGAGCACCTCTCCGTCGAACATGGGCCTCAGTTCACGGGGCGGCCCGGGCAGCATCACCAGCCAGGATCGACGACCGCCCGACCGGAACGGATTGGGCGAGGCTTCGATCATCAACCCCGGCGCCGTGCCCTGACGGTTGGGCACCACGATCGCCCCCTGCGGCACCATCGCCTCCACGCGGGTGCGCGGCGGGACCGGACGCCCGCGCGACACGAAGAAGGACCGGATGGATTCGCTCACGGCCTCGTCGAAGACCAGGGTCCGCCCCAACAATTCGGCGATGCGTTCCCGGGTGATGTCATCGCAGGTCGGCCCGAGCCCGCCGGTGGTGATCACCAGGTCGGCCCGGCCCAGACCTTCGCGCACCGCCTGTTGGATGTCCTCACCCCGGTCGGAAACCAACACCTGGCGCGCCACCGTGTAGCCCGCCTGGGTCAATCGTGAGCACAACCATTGCTGGTGGGTGTTCAGGATGCGGCCCAACAGGAGTTCGGACCCGGTGTTGACGATCTCGATGGTCACGCGCCCACGGTGCCCCGAAACCCCGCAAAGGCCAACGCGGAGAGAGCCTCGGCCCACACCGCCACCGTCTCAACTCATGACCGCGATGCGGCTCCAGATCGGCTTCAGGTCGTCGTCGGCGAGGGCCATGGTGCGGAACTCGATGGGATCGCCCACCTCCAACGCCCGGCGGAACCGTTGCCATGCCTCCTCCTCGCGACCCATCTGGGCCAGATAGCACGCCAGATTGTAGTGCAGGATGGGCTCGGCCGGAAACCGCTCGAGCGCGGGCTCCAACAAACCGAAGGCCTCGGGGATGGATCCACCGGTGTGCCGACGCGCGGCGTAGGAGCGGTGGATCCAACTCTCCACGGACTCCGGATAGCGGGACCACTGCGTGTGGGCCACCGCCCAGGCCTCGTCCCAACGGCGCAAGGCCGTGCACGCCGACCAGTGCAGGGTGAGGATCTCCATCCGCTGGCGGAAGCCGTCGGGAAGCCGGTCCAGCTCGGCCAGGGCCTCCAGAGGATCCCCGAGCATGAGCCATCCCTCCGCCGCCCGCTGGTGGTGCCGATGCGGAAGAGGGATCGGTGCGCTGGCGGGGACGTTCACCATTCGAGGGAAGGTCGGTTCAGTCGATGAAGGCGAACTCGTTGGCCGCCAGGAGCACCTGCGCGTATTGCTCCCACGGGGTCGAAGGTTTCGGCGAATCCTTCGACGCCGCCTTGTCGTCCGACTTCGACCCGGTGGCTGAACCCTGGGACTGCGTCGGAGCGGGCGACGGTCGCAGGAACTCCCGGGCCGCGGCGAGTTCGCGACGCGACGGAGACCGCTGGAACGCCAGTGCATAGAGGCGCTTCACCCGGGCATCGCCCTCGAGGGCCTTCACATCCGGGCGCTCCAGCAGGGCCCTGGCCTGGTCGGCCACGAAGCCGCTGTTCAACCAGAAGAGGGCCTGTTGGGGCACGCTGGTCTGGAACCGGCCCGACGACGAGGTGTCGGGACTGGCGAAGTCGAACGAGCGCAGGATGCCGGGGAGATTCTGCCGATCGATGTATCCGTAGAGCGTGCGACGCAGGGCCGGCTTGTCGGTGTCGTAGATGGCGACGGCCAGACCGCCCACCTTCGGGTCGAGATTGCCGCAGACGGCCAGCAACCCATCGCGCATGGATTCGAAGTCGGTCCGCTGGCGATTCATCCTCCAGAACAGGGTGTTGGCCGGATCGACCGTCCGGGCCCGGGCCAACGCCTTGCGCGAACTTCCGGCCGACTCGGGATCGCTCGACTGGCGGTAGGTCGCCGAGAGCAGCATCTCGCGGTGGAGCGCCTTCATCGACCAGCCCTGATGGATGAACCGGAGGGCCAGATAATCGAGCAGTTCCGGGTGGCTCGGCGGATCGGTGCGCACCCCGAAATCGCTGGGCGTCTTGACCAGCGGTGTTCCGAAATGGCGCAGCCACACCCGGTTGACCATGACCCGGGCCGTCAGGGGGTTGTCGGGCGAGGCCACCGAGCGCGCGAACTCCAACCGACCGCTGCCCTGCGTGAAGGGTTTGCGACCCGGGCCGGCGACGATCGCCAGTTGCTGCCGCGGCACCTTCGGCCCGTGGTTGCCCGGATTGCCCCGCTTGAAGATCACCGGCTCGGAGATGGAGGCGTTGTCCATCAGGGCCATGGCCCGAAGCGGTGCCCCGGGGTGGGTGGAATCGAGTTCATCGAGCTTGCGCTTGAGGGCCCGGGTCTTCTGGGCGACCGGGGTGTCGAAGAACCGGTCGATGCCGCCCAACGCCCCCTGGATGGGGGAATCGGCCGCGTAGAGGACCTGACGCAATTCCTCGGCCGCCGCATCCGGCAGGGCCTTGGGCTCCGGCTTGCCTTCCTTTTTCGCCTGGGCCACGGCGTTCGTCCATTCGGTGTCCACCTGCTGGAACAACTGGCCATAGCGCGCGGCCAGATGAGTCAGGTTCGTCGGCGACCACCCTTTCAGATCGGCCACCAACCGGGCGTTGAGCGGTTGCCCCGACCACCGACCCGTGGCCAGATCCTTGGCGATCTTCGGAGCGCGGGCCGCGAAGTCGTTGGTGCCCAACCCGGCCCAGGCGAACCACGGTGCGAACACCGGATGGGGGGATTTATTCAGCGATTCCAGTCGTCCTTTCCACGCGGCCACCAATCCCGGATCCAGACTGCGCTTGCGGGCCAGACTCTCCTGAGCGCCGGAGTCCAACGCGCCGCCTTCCTGGGCCGTCAGCAGGTAGTCGCCGATCTTCGCCCGAAGCTTCCGGATCACCGCCGCGGTCTGCTCCGCCCGGTAGTCGTCGAACTCCTTGCGCCGCTTGGCCAGTTCCTTGTCGTAATCGGCGGCCTGCTGGCGATCGGGATTCTCACCCACCAGCGGCTTGGGATCCGGCTCATGGCTGTTGGAGAAGAGGCCGTACAGCGAGTAGTAATCGGCCGTGGGGATGGGATCGAACTTGTGGTCGTGGCAGCGGGCGCACTGGACCGTCAGGCCCATGAGTCCGCGGGTGGTCACGTCGATCCGGTCGTCGATGATGTCGGATTGATTGTTGAGGAACCGGCGCCCGAGCGTGAGGAACCCCATGGCGGCCAACGGTTTGCGGTCGGTCTCGGTGGCCACCTGATCCCCGGCCAACTGCTCGATGAGGAACCGGTCGTAGGGCAGATCGCGATTGAAGGCCTCCACCACCCAGTCGCGGTAGGTATGGCTGTAGGGGTAGCGGCGCTCCTCTTCGAACACATACCCCTTGCTGTCGGCGTACCGGGCCACATCCAGCCAGTGCCGACCCCAGCGCTCTCCGTAGGCGGTGGACGCCAGCAACCGATCCACCACCCGGGCGTAGGCGTGCTCGGAACGGTCCTTGAGGAAGGATTCCATCGCCTCGGGCGTCGGCGGCAAGCCCGTCAGATCGTGGGTCACCCGGCGGAGGAGGGTGCGGCGATCGGCTTCCGGAGTGGGGGTCAGGCCCTTGGCCTCGAGGGCGGCGAGGACGAACCAGTCCATGCCGGTGCGCGGCCAGGAAGACTTCCGTACCGCAGGCTGGGCCGGCATGCGGGTCGGCTGGAAGGCCCAGTGACGGGCGGCCGGATCGGGCTTGGCCGCGGTGGGTTCCCCGTTCCGCGGATCGGGGGCTCCCGCGCGAACCCAGGCCTCGAGGTCGGCGATCTGCTCGGCCTTCAGCGCGCCCCCCTTCGGAGGCATGGCCTTCACGTCGGCCGCCGTCCCCTTCACGACCTGGATCAGCAGGCTCGACTCGGGCTTGCCGGGGACGATCGAGGGAGATCCGGAAGCCCCGCCCTTTTCCCAACCCGCCTTGGAATCGAGGCGCAATCCGCCCTTGATCGATTCGGACTGGGCGCTGTGGCACTCGTAACACCGCTCCACCAGCACCGGTCGGATGCGGTTCTCGAAAAACTCCACCGACGCCGGATCGGCGGCATGCACCCCCAGCAGGGTGATCATGCCGACGAGGGCCCGCAGGCAGGCATGGGATCGTTGATTCGAGAACATCATGAGGGCGACCACCAGCAACCCTTGCCGGTGGATGCCCAAAGTCAAAACGGACTTCGACCCACGGGTATTCAGCCGGCCGCGAAAATCCATTGCCCCGACGATGCTCACGGTGGCCATCTTCCCACCCATGATGAGCCGATGGTTGGTGGCCGGGTGGCTGGGATTGCTGACGGCTTGGGCCCAGGCCCCCGATCCGGTCTGGGGTGGTTCCGCCCGTCTGGACCGCCTCCGGGCGCTGCTTCCCCGATTGGATGCGTTGTACGAGGCCCACGCGACCTCCAACCACATCCCGGGCCATGTCTGGGGACTGGTGGTGGATGGCCGCCTGCTCCACGTCCGCGCCGCCGGGATGGCGCGCATCGAACCGGCGCAGCCGGTCACACCGGACACGCGCTTCCGGGTCGCCTCGATGTCCAAGAGCCTCACCGCCGCGGCCGTGCTGCAATTGCGCGATGCCGGCAAGCTCACGTTGGAGGATTCCGTCTCGAAACACCTGCCCGAGTTGCGGCGGGCGATTCCGGCCACCCCGGATTCCCCGCCCCTCACCCTGCGTCACCTGCTGCGCATGTCGGGCGGGTTCCCTCAGGACGATCCCTGGGGCGACCGCAAGCTCGCCGAGACCGACGCCCAGCTCGACGCGCTGGTGGCCCGGGGCCTCACCCCGGCTTCACCCACGGGTACCCGCTGGGAATACAGCAATCTGGGCTACGCCCTGCTGGGTCGGGTCATCACCCGCGTGGCCCGGGAGCCCTACCAGTCCTACATCACCCGCCGGATCCTCAGACCCCTGGGCATGACGAACTCGGTGTACGAGTGGGACAAGGTGCCCGCCGATCGACTGGCGCTCGGATACCGCTGGGAAGACGAGCGGTGGAAACCGGAGCCGATGCTGCACGACGGCAGTTGGGGCGCGATGGGCGGCCTGATCACCACCCTCGAGGACTTCGCCCGGTACGCGGCGTTCCACCTCGATGCCTGGCCGCCGCGCGACGGCCTCGACACGGCCCCGTTGAAACGCGCCACGCGGCGGGAGATGCACCGCCCCTGGGAGGTGATCTCGGTGCTGGAGGACCTCCACGACTCCGAGGGTCGGCCGGTGGCACGGGTGGCGGGCTACAGTGCCGGATTGAGTTGGAACCAGGACCAGCGCGGCGTCGTCTGGGTGCGCCATGCCGGTGGGCTCCCCGGCTTCGGCAGCGAGTTCCGCTTCCTGCCCGACCACGGCATCGCCCTCATCGCCTTCGCCAACAGGACCTATGCACCCATGAGTACGGCCAACCACAAGGCCATGGAACTCCTCATCAACGAGGCCCGGATCCCGACCCGGCCTCCGGAAGGCCACCCCACCCTGTTCCGACGGGCCGAGGAACTCGCCACACTGCTCACCGGCGACTGGAAACCCGAGGCCCTCCACGCCGCCCTCGCGCCGAACGTGTTCCTCGACCACAGCCTGGAGACCTGGCGTCGCGAGACCCGTGCGCTCCTCGAACAGGTCGGCCCGATCCGGGACCGGGAACCGCTGGTGCCCGAGAACCGCCTTCGCGGTCGCTTCCGACTGATCGGACAACAGCAGAGCCTGGAGGTCTTCCTGACCCTGACGCCCGAGGCGACCCCCCGGATCCAGGAGATCAAGCTCACGATCCAGCCCGGGAAGACGCCCTGACCCGGGACGGTCGTGCTCACCGGATTCCCGCGCCCGGCCGGGCGCCCATTGAACTCGACCGATTACAGCGTTGCCCGAAGTCGCCCGGGACGAGTATCGATGGGGTCGGAATCCCCGTGCCACGCCCGTCCGCAAGCCTCCCTCGCCTCCGGCCGCTCCTGCTGGCCGCGCTGGGCCTCTGCGCCCCGCTCCGCGAGGTCCGGGCCGATGACCCTCCTTCATCCTCGGAGAGATCGATGGACTGGGAGAAGGCCCGACAGTTCTGGGCGTTCCAGCCGCCGAGGGCGCTGCCCCGGCCCGAGGTGCGTGATCGGCACTGGCCGCGCCAACCGCTCGACTGGTTCGTCCTGGAGCGCCTGGAAAAAGCCGGGCTGGAGCCCGCCCCGGAGGCCGATCGCCCCACCCTGTTGAGGCGCGTCACCCTCGACCTCACGGGCCTGCCTCCGACTCCCGAGGCCGCCTCGGACTTCCTCGGCGACCCGCGGCCCGACGCCTACGAACGGGTGGTGGACCGGTTGCTGGCCTCGCCACGGTTCGGCGAGAGGCTCGCCAGCCTCTGGCTGCCCCTGGCGCGGTATGCCGAGGATCAGGCGCACCAGGTGGGCCAGGACACCACGATGTTCTATCCCCGGGCCCATCGTTATCGCGAATGGGTGATCGGGGCCTTCAATCGCGACCTGCCCTACGACCGGTTCCTCTCGCTGCAACTGGCGGCCGACACCCTGGGCGCCGGCCCCGAGGACCTCGCGGCGCTGGGATTCCTCGGACTGGGACCGAAGTACTACGACCGCGGTCGGTTGGCGGTGATGGCCGACGAGTGGGAGGACCGGGTGGACACCGTAACGCGCACCCTGCTGGGACTCACCGTGGGCTGCGCGCGCTGCCACGATCACAAACTCGAGCCCATCACGATGACCGACTACTACGGCCTCGCCGGGGTGTTCGCGAGCACCCGGATGGTGAACCGGGGCCCGGACGGCAAGCCGGTCGAGGGCAAGGTGGAGGCCGCGAAGATGCCCGAAGGCACACTGCACGTGGTGGAGGAGGGCCAGGCCACGGACCTGAACCTCTTCCGGCGCGGCAATGTCGACGACAAGGGGCCTTTGGTGGAACGGCGTTTCCTGAGGGTGCTGTCGGCCGGGGAACCGGTGCGCTTCAAGGACGGCAGCGGCCGGCGCGAACTGGCCGGCGCCATCGCCGACCGCGCCAATCCGCTCACCGCCCGGGTCATGGTCAACCGCCTGTGGGCCCACTGCTTCGGCGAACCCATCGTCCCCACGCCCAGCAACTTCGGCCATTCCGGCGGGCGCCCCTCCGACGCGGCCCTGCTCGACGACCTGGCCGTGCGCTTCATGGAACGCGGCTGGTCGGTGAAATCCCTCGTCGCCGAACTGGTGCTGTCGTCGGCCTACCGGCGCTCGTCCGGGGCATCCCCCGCGGGCCGGGACCGGAGGCGGCTGAGCGTGGAGGCCTGGCGGGACCAGGCCCTGTTCGCGGCCGGCGAACTCGATCTCGCCGCGGGCCCCTCCCGGGAACTGGACGATCCGGGAAACCTGCGCCGCACCGTGCATGCCCGGGTGAGCCGGTTGAAGCTCGACGACCTGTTGATGCAGTTCGACTACCCGGACGCCAACGTGCACGCCGAGCGGCGCGCATCCACCACCACGCCGACGCTCAAGCTGTTCATGCTGAACAGCCCCTTCGTGCTGGCGCGGGCGGAGGCGCTGGCCCGGCGGGTGGACCGCGAGGCGGGCCCGAATGACGCGGCACGCGTGTCGCGGGCCTACCGGATCCTGTTCGGCCGGGCGCCCGACGCCGAGGAGGCACGGCTGGCCCGGGCGTTCCTGGCCCGGCCCGACTCGGGCGGAACGCCGCGCTGGACCCGCTACGCCCAGGCTCTCCTCATCTCCAACGAAGCCCTCTATGTCGATTGATCCAGCACCTCCGGTCCTTTCCCGGCGCGAGATGCTCGGCCGCATGTGCGGCGGGTTCGGCATGCTCGGCCTGACCGGACTGCTCGGGTCCGGGGCCGCGATGGCGGGCCCGGGCCCCGGAGGCCCGCACTTCGCCCCGCGGGCGCGCCGCGTCATCTTCCTGTTCCTCAACGGCGGCCCCTCCCAGGTCGACACCTTCGATCCGAAGCCGGCCCTGCGACGATTCCAGGGCGAGCAACCCTCGGGCGACCTGTTCAAGAAGTCGAAGGGCAGCGGTTACATGCCCTCGCCCCTCGCCTTCGCACGGCACGGCCGCAGCGGGATCGAGGTCAGCGAGACCCTCCCGCACCTGGCCCGCGTCATCGACGAGTGCTGCATCATCCGGTCGATGAGGACCGACGTGCCGAACCACGAACCGGCCCTGCTCCAGATGCACAGCGGAAACCTCCAACCCATCCGGCCATCGATGGGCTCGTGGCTGCTCTACGGCCTCGGGACGGAGAACCGGAACCTGCCCGGCTACGTGGTGCTGAGGCCCAGCCCGCAGATCGTGGTCGGTCCCGCGCTCTGGTCGAACGGCTTCCTGCCCGCCGAGTTCCAGGCCACCAGCGTCCTCACGCGCGACATGCAGGTGGACCGGCTCCTGGCGCACATCCGCAATCCCCGGCTGACCCACGAACAGCAGCAGGAGCAACTGGACCTGCTCGGCGAGCTCAACCGCCGCCATCTCGGGCAGCGCGGGGAGGACGCCGCGCTCGAGGGACAGATCCGGGCGATGGAGACGGCCTTCCGCATGCAGCGCGAGGCGATGGACGTCTTCGACATCGCCCGCGAGCCCGCCCGGGTCCGCGAGGCCTACGGTGACAGCCCCTTCGCGAGGTCCTGCCTGCTGGCCCGCCGGCTCGTCGAGAACGGGGTCCGCTTCGTCACCGTGTACCACACGACGGACGGCAGCAATCAACCCTGGGACACCCACAGCGACCACGACGCGGGTCATCGGAGGCTGTGCTCGGTGGCCGACCAACCCAGTGCCGCCCTGATCTCGGACCTCAAGGCGCGCGGATTGCTGGATGACACCCTCGTGATCTGGGGCGGCGAATTCGGGCGGACCCCCTACGCCGAGAACCGCGAGACGAAGAACGCCGGGCGCGACCATCACCACACCGCCTTCTCGATGCTGCTGGCCGGAGGCGGGGTGAGGGGCGGCATGGTCCATGGGACGACCGACGAGTTCGCCATGCGGGTGGCGGAGAACCCGGTGCACGTCCACGACCTGCACGCCACCATCCTGCACCTGCTGGGACTGGACCACGAGCGCCTGACCTACCGCTACGCGGGCCGCGACTTCCGCCTCACCGACGTCCACGGCCGCGTGGTGCGCGAGATCCTGGCCTGAGGGCGGGCCAGGAAATCGTCGTCGTCGGGCGTCGCCGCCAGATGGACCCGGCTTCAGACCCCTTCCATGGCTCGGTCGATGGCCGCCCGGTCGCCAAGGTCGCCGATCCGGGTGAGGGTGTCCGGCCGCCCGGCCGACGCGGCCCGACGATCCGTCCACAAGGACGGTCTCCATGGCGGCCAATGCCCGGCCGCATCGGGCCCGCCCTGTCCACCCGGGAAACCGGCAGGAGCCCGCCACCGGCCTGGGATGGATCGCGCCCCGGAGACCGATCCCCCGATGCCAACCACGACGTCCATCGGGGCAGCCGCCGGTTCGTCCCTCGAATCCGACCGTTCGTCGCAGCCGCTTTGCCCGCAGCGCGGGACCCGCGGATGTTCATGCCCGTCGACCGGCCATGCAGACCGGCGCCCAAAGCGACCATGAACACCTTCACCTCCACTTCCTCGATCGCCAGCCCGAAACCTTCCCCCGCGAGCCTCCGATGGGAATCCCTCGCCTTCGGGTTGCTCCTGCTCGGGCTCTGCCTTCCGGTGGCGATCCCGCACGCGTCCGGTGGTGCGGAAGACCCGACCGGGGTGACGGAGATGGAACACCACCCCATGGAGACCCGATTGGTCGTTCGTGACGGAGCCGCCGCCGATGGATCGCCGGTGTCGGTGATCGGCATCCTGCCGACCGTCGTCATCTCCGCCGACGGGCCCGGGACCCCGGATGCCTCGGAGCCGCTGCCCGACGTCGTGACGGCGCTCCCGGCCGTCGAGATCGTGCCGTTGGCGCCCCTCGGGTCGACGACTCCGATCCGCCCATGAGTGCCGGTGGGCTGGGGAACGGCCACGCGGCACCACCCGCCACCACGGTCGATCCTCGACCCGCACTCCCCAAGAACCCCTTGTCGGTGCATCCTGTCCCCGAGACCTCCTTCCGATCCGATCGAACCCGGTCCCAGAACCCATGTCGTCCACCTTCGTCTCCAATCGAGAGGCCGCAGCGAAAGGCCCGTTCCAGGGATTGCTGGAACGAACCCAGCGACTCGCCGTCCGAGGCTTCCATGCCTACGCCTCATGGCTCACGCGACAGAGTTGGTGGCGATTCACACTGTATTCGATCCTGCTCCTGATCATCACCGCCATCCTGTCCGAATTGCCGCCGTTCTCCTGGAAGATCGGCTCGTCACCGGCCGCTCAGCCACCGAGGCACCCAGCCCCGAAGGCAAGCGTCATTCCCGGGACCGGACCGATGGCTCCAACGCCCCCGAATCCGCCGACGCCTTCGACTCCACCCACGGCCGGCCATCCGACCCCATCCACCAAGGATCCGAATCAGGTCCATATCGCCGTGGGCGACTCGGTACTGACCATCCAGATCGAGGACAAATCAAAGATCGAGTCGCAGGAGGCGAAGCAGGCCCTGAAGGACGTCGAGGAAGCCCTTGCGGAGATCCAGGCTCAACTGAAAGAGGCGAAGATCCCGCCGGGACTGATCCGCATCGGGACCGACGAGGACGATGATGATGATGACGACGACGACAAGGAGGCCAAGGAACCCCATATCGAAACGCTCGGTGATCACCTCCCGAACCTGGCCTTGCTGATGATCTTCGTCTCGATCCCGTTGAAGATCGCCTACCAGGGGCAGCAGCGGGCGCAGGCCGTGGCGGTCCAGGCGGTGCAGACCGCCGAAAACGAGACCCTGCGGCGGCAGATCATGGAGGCACGGTTGGCCGCAATGCAGGCACAGATCGAGCCGCACTTCCTCTTCAATACCCTCGGGAGCATCGAGCACCTCATCGAGACCGACCCGCCGCGCGCCGGGCGCATGCAGCGCAGCCTGATCGCCTTCCTGCGCGAGGCGATGCCCACGATCCGGGAGACCCAGGCCAACACCTTCCGCGACCTGGGCCGCGAACTGGCCATCGTCACGCCCTACCTCGAATTGCTGAAGATGCGCATGGAAGAGCGCCTGCGCGCCGAGATCCGCATCCCCGCCGGGCTCATGTCGGCGGAATTCCCGCCGATGATGCTCCAGAGCCTCGTGGAGAATGCGATCCGACATGGACTGGAACCCCGCCCCGAGGGTGGATTGATCACCCTCGATGCCGCCGTGGTGGACGGTCGACTGACCGTCTCGGTCAGCGACACCGGCGTCGGCTTCGGCCACTCGAACCACCCCGGCAGCGGCGTGGGCCTGACCAACATCCGCGAGCGCCTGAGGCTGCTCTACGGAGACAGGGCCAGCCTGCGGACCGTCTCGCCGGCCTCGGGGGGATCGGTGGTCAGCATCGAGATCCCCTACCGATCGCGGACCGGACCATCGACGCCGCCTGTCGCCATGCCCACCACGAACCCCGACCATGACAAACCCATCGCCTGAGACGAGCCAGCGCCCCCTCCGCGCCGTGGTGGCCGACGACGAGCGACTGATGCGCGAACAATTGCGTCACCGCCTGCTGGAGGTGTGCCCTGGCCTGGAGATCGTGGCCGAGGCACGGAATGGCCGCGAGGCGGTGGCGTTGACCCGCGAGCACGCCCCGGATGTCGTGTTCCTCGACATCCGCATGCCCGGCCTGACCGGCATCGAGGCCGCCCGCGAGATCGCCCAACTGCCGACCTATGCGGACGCCGGGGACGCCCATGCCGATTGGCCCGGGTGCGAGATCGTCTTCGTCACCGCGCACGACCAGTACGCCATCGACGCCTTCGA
>JBEGWF010000133.1:0-18600 GCA_041177965.1 Verrucomicrobiota bacterium
GCCGACTCGGTGCTGGCGGTCGTCGTCGCCTTCGGAGCCTTTTCCTCCGGGCTCGCTCCCAGGAGGGGCAACCCGACCCACAGGCATGCGTAGGCGAACCGGAGCGCGGACGTCGTGAAGAAGGGCATGGAGATGGGGCAGGATTTCGCCAAAATTCCGGGTTGTCGATGGTGCTGTCCGGTCGCGGGTTCCCCCGCCATCGCCCGGGTATCCTCGGATGCCCCGACAAAAACGTTGACGAGGAGGGGCCTTTGAAAGCACCTTCCGCTCCCCAACGCGGGGGTGTAGCTCAATTGGTTAGAGCGCTGCCCTGTCACGGCAGAGGTTACGGGTTCGAGCCCCGCCACTCCCGCCACTTTCCCCGCGATCCAAATGGCCCGAGGGCGATCCTCCGGGCCATTGTCATTTTCACGGCTTCCCCACCGATTCCCCGACGACCTTGGGTGTTCCATGGATTATTTGGTCGGTGTCGGGGGAAGGATTCGCGGGACCTGGCCTGCGCTCACGGGGAAGCTCGGGGAGAAGGAAGAGCTTCGCGCACGGTGGGCCCAACTTGACCCGTCGAAGAGCCTTCGAGACCTTTGCCTCCTGTTCATGACGATATGGTCCCGCGCCCTCAGGCCCCTGTTCTCCCTGTTCCTCGGGGCCGGGTGCTGCTGGTGCGCCGTGGCACAGACCGAGTCGGAGGTGCGGTTCGGCCCGTTGGCCGAGGAGTTCCCGCTGACGTTGCGCGACGGGCATCGCGGCGAGGCGCTGGGGCCGTTCTTCCATTGGCAGGAGACCCCCGAGGCCTGGGGATGGGGGTTCTCCCCGTGGGTGTCGTACCAGCACGAGCCCGGGGTCGAACGGACCCAGGCCGAGTTCCTCTACCCGCTGGTCTCCTTCGATCAGTACGGATCGCAGTACCGCTTCCACATCCTGCAGTTCCTGAGTTGGAGCGGGGGACAGGAGAGCGTGGGACCGGAGAAGCGTCGGTTCACCTTGTTCCCGTTCTGGTTCAGCCAGCGGTCCGATGATCCGGCGCAGTCCTATTGGGCGCTGCTTCCCGTCTATGGGCGACTGAAGGGCCGCCTGTTCCGCGACGAGGTGCGCTTCGCCGCATTGCCGTTCTGGGTTCAGACCCGCAAGCGGGACGTGGTCACCGACAACTATTTCGCGCCCTTCGTCCACGTGCGCAGCGGCGCGGCCCAAGGTTGGCAGGTCTGGCCTCTCTATGGAGAGGAGCACCGCGCGCCGTTGGTGCGGACCAATGCGCTGAGCGACCTGCCAGAGGTCGTGCCCGGCCATGAGAAACGCTTCGTCGTCTGGCCCTTCTGGATCACCGACCGCCAGGGCATCGGTTCCGAGAATCCAGTCACCAACACCCTGGCCCTGCCGCTGTTCTCCAGACAGCGTTCCCCGGCCCGCGACAATACCACGCTGCTCTGGCCGTTCTTCACCCGCACCGAAGACCGCGAGCGCGGGTTCGTCGAGTGGGGTGCGCCCTGGCCCTTCGTCGGGTGGGCCGATGGGCCCGGCAAACATGCACGCCGGGTGTGGCCGCTCTGGGGCAAGGCGACCAATGCCGAATTGCAGAGCGGGTTCGTGCTGTGGCCCTTCTACACCCACAAGCGATTGTTGGCCGAGGACCTCGACCGCGAGCAGACCCGCAGCGTGTTCTACCTGTGGGTGGACCTCGCCGAGCGCGACCGTCGCAGCGGCGCGCAATACCGCCGTCGCACGTTGTGGCCGCTGTTCCAGCATGCACGGGACCGGGAGGGACGTGAGCGCCTTCAGGTGCTGGCGTTGGCCGAAGGGGCCTTCCCGTCCAACGAGGGCATCGTCCGAGGTTGGAGTCCGATCTGGTCGTTGTACCGACAGGAGCGGGATGCCAGGACGGGCCGTCAGAGCCGGTCCCTGCTGTGGAACCTGTGGCGTCAGGATTCGGGGCCGGAGGGCGTCCGGAACGGGTTGCTCTTCGGGTTGTTCCGGTGGCATCGCCCCGCGGCGATCACGGGCACTCCACCAGCGCCCATCCCGAAGGCTGTGACACCCGCGAAGGCTCCCTGAACCCTTCCGGTTCAGCCTCCGGCGAGCACCGTCTCGATCTTGCTCTGCAGGTCGGCACTGATGCGTTCGATCGGCCGTTCGGCGTCGATGAGGTCGAACCCATAGTGGCGTTGCAGGCGTCGGAACGTGTCGCGCATGCGGCTCTGGTACTGCAGGAAGCTGTCGAACATGTCGCGCGAGAGGCCCAGGTCCATGCCGCTCTCCCAGTAGTCGAGCGCCTGCTGCTTGGCGAAGACGCGCTGGACCAGCTTCTCGGGCCGCACTTCGAGGTAGAACACCGCGTCGGGAACCAGCGCGATGCCGTACAGGTTGCGCAGCCACTGCTCGTCGACCCCGCGCACGAGGTCGCGGGCCATCAGGGTGTAGATGTAGCGGTCGGCCAGCACCATCGAGCCCGCACGCAAGGCCGGCAGGATGGTGTTCTCGAGCTGGTCGGCGAAGTCGGTCGCGTAGAAGAGCGACAGCGTGGTGCGCGAGAGGATGTTGCCCTGCTGGGCCGCCTCGAGCTCCTCGCTGACCAGCGAGGAGCGCTTCAGGCCCACCTGGATGGTGTGATGGCCCGAGGCCTCCAACCACTGGATCAACCGGGCGATCTGGGTCGAGCGACCCGAACCATCGGCTCCCTCGACCACGATGAGTTTGCCGGAGAGCTTTTCGACCTCCACGCCGGGCAGGCCCAGGCCGAAGAAACGCTTCGGCGTCACCTTGGGCACGAGCACCGCGGCGTCGGTGGTCGGGGCGGATTTGGATTTCCTGGCCATGGCTCGGGTCATTTGGTGGCGGTGAAGGAGGGCAGGTCGATCCGGTTCTCGACCAGGCGGCGGACCAGTCCCTGCTGTTCTTCGATGCGCTGGTTGGCGTCCATGACCACGAAGTTGAATTCGGTGCTCATGGCCAGGTACTGCTCGAAGATGCGGCCCTGGAAGATTCGGAAACTCTCGTACGGATCGCTGGACAGTCCCAGGTCCATGCCGGCCTCGTGGTGCTTGAGGGTGGGTCGATTATCCAGGATGCGGTTGAGCGACACCTCGAGGTGCGAGCGGAAGAAGAAGGTGATGTCGGGCAGGGCCGCGAAGCTGTAGAGGCCCCGCACCCAGGCCGGTGGGCAGCCGCGCACGACATCGCGGGCGAAGGCCGTGAAGATGTACCGGTCGCACAGCACCAGATAGCCCGCCTTGAGCAGCGGCAGCAGTTGGCGCTCGTAGCGGTCGGCGAAGTCGGTGGCGTGGATGAGCGAGAACGTGGTGGGCGTGAGCAGGTTCTGCTTCTTGCCCTTGCTGGTGGCGCTCTTGACCAGCGCCGACGAGTTCCATTCGCTGAAGAAGACCTTGAGCCCGCGCATCTCCAGCCAGCGCTTGAGCAGGTAGATCTGCGTGGACTTGCCCGACCCGTCGAGCCCCTCGACGGCGATGAGCCGACCCTCGAAGCCCAGGTCCGCGAACGTCTTCGTCATGTCGTCGGACACGATAAACGAAGCCATCGTCCATGGATAGCGGGCAGTCGATCGTGCGGGCGGTCTCAGCGACCGGTCTCAGCGACCGGCTTGCGCCGATGCGTCTCCTTGGCGCAATCTGGGCGGAGTCTCCCGTGCGGTTTCCCCCGTGCGGTCTCCCACATCCCTGCAGTCGTCGTGAGCATGAACCCCATCCATCCCCTCCTCCGTCTGGCGACCGTCCTGGCCCTGACGTGGAGCACCTCGTCCGGCGCCGCCGAGTTGCCGGTGTTGCCGGTGCCGGATTGGCAGCCGTTCGCAGCCCAGGTGCGCCGGGTGACCGAGGCCCTCACGCTGGCGGGCGCCCCGCTGGACGCGAAGGAACGTTCCGAGCTCGAGAAGGCGCTGATCGCGAAGGACCCCGAGCAGGCCAACCGCCGCGTCCAGCGCCTGCTCGACGCCCACGTGCTGGTGGCCGTGCAGGTGACACCCGAGATGCGGGTCAAGGCCGCGCCGGGTCCCGCACCGACGGTCCTCACCGAGACCGGTTGGACCACCTACCTGGTCAAGGTCCACAACGAGGCCGGCACCACCGCGGCCCTGAGGGTGCGCAGCCCGCAGGCGGCCCGGCTCCATGGATCGCCCGCCGACACCGTGCCCGACCGCTGGATGGACGTGTCCCTCGTCCAGGGCGCCCCGTTGAAGCCCGAGCTCGGAGGGCTGCCGGTCGAATACCGGTTGGTGCAGCTCTACTCGAGGGATGCCGGCCGTCGCGAGGCCAAGCTGGTCTTCGACGTGGGCCAGGGAACCCAGGACCAGGGATTCCGCAGCGAGGTGGACGCGCTCTTCACCTGCCGGCCCGCCCATCCGGTGACCCTGGAGGTGCTCGACGAGCATGGCAAACCCACCACCGGGGCCCTGCTCATCACCGATGCCCGTGGCCATGTGTTCCCGGCCCAGTCCAAGCGGTTGGCCCCCGATTTCTTCTTCCATCCCCAGGTCTATCGGAACGATGGCGAATCGGTCCGCCTGCCCGAGGGCCGCTACACCGTGGAGTTCTCGCGCGGGCCGGAGTCGGTGATCCAGAGGCGCGAGCTGGACGTGGTGGCCGGGAAGGCCAATCGATGGCGTTTCCAGGTACAGCGATGGATCGATCCCTCCACCCGCGGGTGGATCTCCGGCGACCACCACATCCACGCCGCCGGATGCGCCCACTATGAGAAGCCCACCGAGGGCGTCCATGCCCCCGACATGATGCGCCATGTGCTGGGCGAAGACCTGAAGATCGGCGCCAACCTCACCTGGGGTCCGTGCTTCGACTACCAGAAGCAGTTCTTCACCGGTGCCGACGATCCGGTCAGCCGCTGGCCCTACCTGCTGCGGTACGACGTCGAGGTCAGCGGCTTCGGGTCCCACAATTCGGGCCATCTGTGCCTGCTGCGTCTGCGCCAGCAGATGTATCCGGGAGGCACCTCGAAGCACCACTGGCCGACGCTCGGTCTGAACACGCTGCGCTGGGCCAAGGCGCAAGGCGCCCTCACCGGTCCGGCCCACAGCGGCTGGGGGCTGGAACTCGATTCGACCGATCTGCCCACCGAGAAGATCCCTCCCTTCAACGGCATCGGCGCCAACGAGTACATCGTGGACGTGACCCATGAGGTGCCGGGACCCGACGGGAAGCCCGTCCCGGCCGTGGACTTCATCAGCACGGTCGACACGCCGTATCCGTGGGAACTGAACATCTGGTACCACACGCTCAACGCCGGCTACCGCACCCGCATCAGCGGCGAGACCGACTTCCCCTGCATCTACGGCGAGCGGGTGGGCCTGGGCCGCAGCTATGTGAAGCTTCCGGAGCGCTGGTCCTACGAGGACTGGTGCGAGGGCATCCGCGCGGGCCGGAACTACGTCGGCGACGGCCGAAGCCACCTCATGGACTTCCAGGCCGACACGGTGACCATGGGAGAGCAGGGCAGCTCGCTCCGGATGGCCGAGGGACGTCCCGTGGTCTTCCGGGTGCAGGCGGCCGCCCGCCTCGACGAGGAGCCCCTGCCCGGCATCCGGAACCGCAAGTTCAACGAGCAGCCCTATTGGCACATCGAGCGTGCCCGCATCGGGTCGAGCCGGAAGGTGCCGGTGGAGCTCATCGAGAACGGCGTGGCCGTCGCCCGGATGGAGATCGAGGCCGATGGGAAACTGCAGCCCCTCTCCTTCACCCACGCCGTGAAGCGCAGCGGTTGGTATGCCCTGCGGATCCTGCCCAGCGCGCACACCAACCCGATCTTCATCGAGGTGGGGGGGCGTCCGATCCTCGAACGGCGCTCCATCCAGTGGTGCCTGGACTCGGTGGAGCGCTGCTGGACCCAGAAGGAGCGATTCTTCAAGGGTGAGGAGCACGGTCAGGCCGTCGCCGCCTTCGACCATGCCCGCCGGGAATACCGCCGTCGTCTGGAGGCCGCCCAACCGTGATCCGGTCCGCTCGGATGCCCCGGACGATCCGCCTGGGCCTCGGCCTGGGGTTGGCCGTGCTGGGAATCGGGACCTGAGCAGCCCCGCCGCTCGAGGAACCCCGGCACTCGCCCAACGGGCGCCTCGAACGGGCGCGACTGGAGGCGGTCCAGGCCTCGGTCGATGCGTTGGCGGCCCGTCGCCGGAACCTGCTGCCTCGTGCCGATGGACTGCTGGATCTCCGCAGCGTGTTCCATGCGCATGCCGGCGACTCCTCCCACACCGGAGGGAAGCCCGAGGAGATGCTCGCGGCGGCGAAGCTCGCCGGGGTGCGCGTGGTGTTCCTGTCGGATCATTTCCGATCGCCGCGCGATTACATGGACAGCTGGCGGGGCCTGCGCGAGGGCGTGCTCTTCATCCCCGGATCGGAGGCGCGGGGATTCCTGCTGCATCCCGAGGCCTCCGTGTTCCCCCTCATGGAGAAGCCCGTGCCCGAGCTGATCCCGGCCGTGGTCCGCGGCGAAGGCATGGCCTTCCTGTCGCACATCGAGGAGCGGCCCGACCATCCGATGACCGGGTTGACCGGGATGGAGATCTACAATCGCCACTACGACGCCAAGCGCGATTTCACAGGGATCCTCCAGTTGGTCCTGAGGCTCACCGACCCGGAGAAGCTGGGCGAACTCTCGGAACTCTTGCGCCGGTTTCCCGACGCCTGTCTGGCGGCACAGTGCCTGTACCCGCAGGCCTACCTCGACAAATGGGATGCGGCCAACGCCACCGGTCATTTCACGGGCGTGGCGGCCAACGACTGCCACCACAATCAGATCTTCCTGCTCAAGAAGGTCGACGACGAGACGGCCCTGTTGGGGACCATCGTCGACAAGGACGAGGACATGCGGAAGGTCCGGGCCTCGCTGCGTCCGACCCTGCGTCCGATGCTGGCCGGCAAGGAGTCCGGCGCGATCGTGGCCCGGCTCGACTTCGACCCGTATGAGCGGTCCTTCCGGAACGTCTGCACCCATGTCCTTGCCCGGGAACAGACCGAGCCCTCGCTGAGAGCCGCGGTCAAATCCGGCAGGGCCTATGTCAGCCACGACTGGATGGGCGACCCGAGCGGGTTCGACTTCCGGGTGGTCGGAGCCGGTGCCGTCGGGACGATGGGTGAGGAGCGCCCGTGGGCCCCGGGTCAACGCCTGGAGGTGCGATCCCCGTTGCCGGCGACGATCCGCCTGATTCGGGATGGGCAGGTCGAATCGGTCTCCCAGGGAGAGAGCCTTGATCATCCCGCGACCCGCGCCGGGGTCTATCGGGTGGAGATGTGGCTGCCGATCGGCGGTGAACTTCGGCCCTGGCTGTACTCCAATCCCCTCTTCCTGCGGGCCGGGCGGTGAGTCCGCTCGGAGGACCCCCTTGTCGGAGCATCCACCGGGTCGGGGAAGTTCAGAAGTCGGCCGACAGGGTGAGGCTCACGGTGATGCCGCGCCGATAGCTGCGGAAGACGTACTTGTCGCCGTAGCGCTCTTCGCTGGCGCCGAGATCGTTGATGAGGGTCTGGCGGATGTCCGGATCCAGCAGGTTGCGGGCCCCGAAACGCATCTTCCACCTGCGTCCCAGACGCTGGTTCACGAAGAAGTCGAGCGTGTCGATGGGTTGTTCGTAGATGTTGGGGCTGCCTTGGCCACCGTCGACCGCCAGGCGTTGTCCGCTCCGCGTGAAGGACACCGAGAAGGTGGTGCGGCTCCGGGCGATCTCCCAGGCGAGGTCGGAGTTCAGGATGTATTCGGGCTGGTCGAACAGGGGCCGGTTGTAGAGACCGACGCCGTTGCCCACCGGATAGAACACGTCGACCTCGGAGCTGATGAAGGCCGCGTTGCCACCCAGCGTGATGCCGGCCAACAGGGGGTCGAGCGCGGCCAGGTTCTTTCGCGCCTCGAATTCGAACCCCTTCACGATGGCGCTGGCGTTGTTGGTGAAGCTGACGATGCCGGCCGCATTGTCCGCGATGAAGGGCTCGACCGGGTTCAGGATGTTCTTGTGGAAATAGGCCACCGACAGGAGCTCGCCCGGCCGTGGGAACCATTCCATCCGCGCATCGTAGTTCTCGATCTCCGAGCGCTTGAGGTCGGCGTTGCCCCGGTAGGCCAGGCCGTCGAAGGTGTCGAAGTATTCGAACGGGGCGAACTCACGGTAGGTGGGGCGCGCGATGGTCTGCGACCAGTTCACTCGCAGGTTGAGGTTGGAGGTGATCGGGAACACCGCGCCGACCGACGGCAGCACGTCCGTCGTCGAGATCCGCCCGCTGGGCGACGCACCCAGGATGCGGCTGCGCGGGAGCACCTCGGCCTGAAGGTCGGTCTGCTCGAAGCGCGCACCGCCCACCAGGCGGAACTTCGGCATCACGAACAGATCGGCCATGGCGTAAACGGCCGGGATGCTTTGGGTGCCATCGTAGCCGTAGCCGTCGAACGGCAGGCCCGACCTCAGGAAGGTGGCGTTCGGGAAGAAGTATGCGGTGCGCGAGTTGGCGCCCGACCCCGTGGCGTTGGTGATGAACTGCTGGCCCCGGAAATTCAGGACCGAGTTCGCGTAGGCCGAGACATCCGGCTGGTTGGCCCCCGAGTTCTGGCTGATCTCGTACTCGAAACGTTGTTCCCGCAGACGGCGTTCCGATTCGAGGACGTTGCCGCCCACCTTGAAGGAGCTCTCCAGACCGTTGCCCGGGGTGAAGGGGATCGTGAGATCGCTGCGGAAGTTCCAACTCTTGTCCTGCGAGTCGCGGAAGAACCGCGATGGCTGGTTGATGTTGGGCAACTCGGCCGACTGGGCGATGACGTTGGTGAGACCGTTGCCCGCCGGGAACAGGATCATCGGGAAGATGCGCTCGTCGGGCGAGTTTTCCCCGGTGCCCGAGCTCGAGAAGCTCCAGTCGAGCTGGGCCGCCCCCACCTCGCGGAACTCGTGGCGACCCTTGAACTGGAAGTTGCGCAGGTAGCGTTCGCGATAGGTCAACTGTTCGATCCGGGTGCGTTCCGTGGTGCCGGGATCGAACTGGTTGATCGTCCGTCCGGTCTCCTCGGTGATGTAGTGCTGGGCGCTCTGGTTGTTGAGGAAGCTGAACGAGATCTCGTGTCCCGGCATCAGTTCCATGGCCATGCTGGCCACCGCGCCCCAACCGACGCTCTGGATCGACTGGTCACGCTGGAACTCCGCGGTGCGGATCAGGGGCCCGCCATCCACCGGATCGGTGCCGTAGGCATAGCGCCCCCGGAAGGCGTTCTCGTAGAACTGGAACTGCCGGTCGTGATTGAAGGTGCCGAACCAGCCGAAACGGCGCCCGAACAGCCAGGTGGTGTCGCCGCTCGAGACCGAGAAGTTGGAGTTCGGCCCCGGTTGCCCCATCGACGGGGCGAAGGTGGTGTTCCCGAACGAGCGCAGGGCCGCGTCGTATTTCTGTGCCAGCGCCAG
The DNA here is from genome assembly GCA_041177965.1 of Verrucomicrobiota bacterium. Lineage (GTDB taxonomy): Bacteria > Verrucomicrobiota > Verrucomicrobiia > Limisphaerales > UBA9464 > SXXZ01. The sequence goes on from JBEGWF010000133.1 coordinate 9,398, forward strand.
CCGTTCGGCGCCGGCGGCCTGCTGGGTGTTGTTGCGCCAGGGGCGCTGGGCCTCGGTGAGGATCGACGGGTCGATCAACGCCTGCGAGGGCAACGCCCTGGAACCGTCATCCATCGCCCAGAAGTCGTTCTTGCCGCCGGGGATCTTCAGGAACCCGTCGTTCAGGGTGGCCGCGCTGTTCAGCCCCGTTCCGGCGGAGACCGTGGTGAAGCCCTTGGCCGGGAACGACTTGGTCACGATGTTCACGGCGCCACCGGCGAAGCCGCCCTGCAGGTCGGGCGTGAAGGTCTTGCTCACCACGACCCGGTCGATCATCGCCGAGGGGATCAGATCCAGCTGGGGCGCGCGACGCCGAGGATCGGCGCTGGGGAGTTCCGCGCCGTTGAGCGTGGCGATGTTGTACCGGTCGTTCAGACCGCGGATGACGATCTGCCGATTGTCGGTGGCCACCACTCCGGTGATCTTGGTGGTGATCTGGGCCGCATCGCCGCCACCCGTCCGGGCGATCTGCTCGGCGCTGATGGCCTCTTGGGCCGCCGCGGCGTTCTTCCGCTCCTCGAGCACCGCGGCCACCGTGCTGGGCTTCGTCGACGCTTCGTCGAAGGCCGACTTGGCGGCGGTGGCCGCCGCCGTGGACTTCGAGGCGGCGAGATTGCCCGCACCGGTGCCGGGCTTGCCTTGGATCGGTCGCACGGGTGCGGCATCGGGCTTGCGCGCCTCCGCCCTGAAGAAATTGCCGGCGCCTCCGCCCTGCGCGGGGGGGGCGTCGGACCTCGCGGCGCTCGCCGTCGGTGGGGCGGCGGTCGGTGGGGCGGCATTGGCCGGGGGCGTCGCGGTCTCCTCGACGATGTCGCTCGGCTTCGGCTTGGGCACCTCCGGCGTCGGCTCCGGCGGCTTGGGCTTCGGCTTCGGCTTCTCCGGCGGCTTGATGCCGGTGATCTGGTAGATCGCCTGTGGCACGAAGCCCGCCTTGTGGGCCAGGTAGGCCAGTCCCCCGAGCGCGAGCGCGTGGACCACGATCGAGATGACGAGACTGGAGCGGTCCGTCGTCTTCTTGGCGTTGCGGGCCATGACGGATTCCTATTTCGCGGCTCCCGCGGTGTCCGTCGCGAGGCCGATCTTGGTCACATTGGCCCGCGTCAGGATGTCGAGGACCTGGACCACCTTCTGGTAGTTCACGTTCTCGTCGCCGCGCACCACGACGCTCAGGTCGGGGTTGCTCTTGCGGAAGCGGATGATCTCGTCCTCGAGCTTCTTGAGGGTGATGGGCTCGGCGTTGAAGTAGATGTTGCCCGCCGCATCGACCGTCACGTTGTTGATGTCCTGCTTGTTCTGGTTCTGCGGCGGTTGCTGCGCCGCCGACGGCAGGTTGATGTCGATGTCGTTGGTGGACGGGGCGGTGGTGATGATGAAGATCACCAGGAGCACGAAGGCGAGGTCCAACAGCGGAGTGATGTTCAGTTCACCCATCGCATGGTGGTGCGATGCGGAGTACTTCTTGCGTCCGCGACGCCCGGAGGCAGCGGCGCTCATGGGCGTGCGGAGGGCTGTTGGCCGAGGTTGATGTTCCGCAGCGCATCGGCGATCTCGTCGGCCAGCGCGCGGTTGTCGACGTGGCGGTGCTCCAAGTCGGTCAGGATCTCGGAGTTGAAGTTGTCCAGTTCCTGGGTGATCCCGCGGATGGCGGTGATCATCAGGTTGTAGGCGAACATCGCCGGGATGGCCACGAACAGGCCCACCACCGTGGCGATGAGCGCACCGGCCACGCCCGGTGCCATGGCGGTCAGGCTCGCGCTGGCGGCCATGGCGATGCCGGAGAAGGTCTCCATGACGCCCCACACCGTGCCCAGCAGGCCGATGAAGGGCCCGCCGGCCACCGCGGTGGTCAGGATGATCATCCCCTTCTCCAGTGCCAGGGCCTCGGCGCTGACCGCCCGCTCGAGGGCCACCTGCACCGACTGGAAGGATTCCACGCTGATGCGCTTCTGGCCCTTCACGGTGACCGGGTTGTTCTCCAGGTGGTAGTCCACCTCGCCGCAGCCGGAGGCGTAGACCTCGTAGGCCGGTGCGCCCGGGAACTCGCGCTTCTCACGGAACAGGGCCATCGGCTCCTCGGCCTCGCGGTAGGCGGCGAGGAAGCGCTTGGTCGCGGCCCGTGCCTTCAGGATCTGGCGGCCCTTGGTGATGATCACCGACCACGAGACCATGGACACGATGACCAGGGCCGAGATGGTGATCTTGCCCTCGAGGGTGGCCTTCTCGAAGGCGAAGGTGAGGGCGTTGGCGAGGATGGGTTGGAAGGGGTCCATGGGGGCGGGCTCGTGGGGTTGACGGTTCGCCTGGGATCACTTCGCGGTGGCCCCGGCCGGCGCATTCGTGCCGAAGAGGCTGGATCCGAAGTTCACCCGCTCGCCGAACGACTCGACCGAACCCTTCTGGATCCGCACCACGAACTCCTTCATGTCGCCGACGCCCTTGTTGATGAGGTTGTAGGTCAGGAATTCGACGTCGCCCTGGGCGGAGACGGCGTGGGGGCGTCCCAAGGTCTTCACGACCTCCTCGCGGGACATGCCCAGGGAGATCCGGTTGAGCTTGGCCGAAGAAGAGGCGCAGCCGGCGATCCCTGCGGCGACGAAGCAGGCGGCGGCGAAGGCGGTGATCCGGCGGATCGGAGCGTTCATGCGGGTCCATCCTTGCGATGGCAGATGGCGACCATTTGTCGTGTTTGTGACAAACGTGCGACGAACGGTGCGCGAAACGGTTACCGGACCGCTTTGGTTTCTTCACCCAGGGACGGGGGCGACCGCCGTTGCTGCCATTGGGATGGGGCCATCCCGAACTGCCTGCGGAACCAGGCCCGGAAGGCGTCCGCGCTCGGGTAGCCGCAGGATTTCGCCACCGAAGCGATGTCGGCATCCTGCTGTGAAAGCATCGAGCAGGCCTTCACCTTGAGCCACTCCCGCTGCTGTCCCGGAAGACTGCCTCCGTAGCGTTCCCGGTAGATCAGCAGCAGTCGCCTCGGTTCACACCTGCAACGACGCGCCAATTCCTCGACCGGCATGGCCATCAATTCGGCGTCGGTCAGTTGGTGCAGCAGCTCCTCCAGGCGATCGCCCGCGTCCCTGGGTGAACCGACGGGTGTGGCGGACTTGAAAGGCGGGGGTGAGAGGACCGACGAGACCAGTTCAAGCAGGCGGGCACGCTGTCCGAGTGAGCAGGATTCACCGTTCAGGGATGGGTCGAAGAAACGGGGAATGCACGGGTGACCCTGAGCGAGCACCCATGGAAGTCGAGGATGGACCTCGTCGGGGTGGTCGATCCGCCGCCTTTCCAGGAGCGTGAACACGCCGAACAGGGACGCCGGATCGAGGCGGAACCACCGGAAGGCGACCGGACCGAGTCGACTGGCACGCAACCTCAGGGCACATGTCCCGCCATGGACCGCGACCATCCCGGCCGACAGTGCTTGGGCGGGATTGCAACCCATCAGGTAACCGTCGCCCGACAGGATCCACAGGAAGGACCACCAGGATCCCGGGAACTCCCACTCCTCGCCCATCGCGAGGCGTTCATCATGCAGCAGGAGTGTGGAATCCGGAACCATCCGTGTCCCGATCGTTCGACGGACCTGTCACGCGGTCATGTCGTCCCGGAAACAGAACGGTGACGTTTTGCCCCGGTCCCGACACGAATCCCCCCGGCCTACAGGCCGCTGGTCTCGAGCCAGGGTCGGGCGATGCGATTCAACAGCACCGCCGCGATCCGGAACGCCATGCGTCGTGGGGGTGGCAGGTGTCGGTCGTAGATCGCGTTGTATTCCACCGTGGGGACCGATCCTCTCCGTCGCTTGAATTCGCCCGCGCCGGAACTGTAGTTGAGGAGTTGCCGCCGTCGGTCGACCTTTTCATGGAGGCCCAGGAACAGCCGCCGGTACAGGCCCGACTCCGCCGGCAGCGACGTGTCGTATCCGATGAATGGAACCGTCGTCAGGCGGTCGTCCAGGGTGAAGAATCCGAGGACTCCGGCCAGTCGTCCGGTCCGGTCCCTGAGGCCGTGGAATTCGAGCCAGTGGTCGCGGATGGCCGCGCGAACAAAGGGTTCGTCATACTGCGGATTGAGTCGGGAATGTTTTTCCAGATAGAGCATCCGGTAGAGTTCGGTGATCCGGCGGGCGTCCGAGGGTTCGATGTCCGCGGGACCCACCCACCGGAATCCCTCCACCCGGCCCAATTCCTTGGCATCCCGTCTCAGGGTCGAGGTCGGAGTCAACCCGCGGTCCCGGGCGTCGAAATAATGCACGATACGGGCCGTGATGAGACGGTGGCCATGCTTGGCCAGTTGTTCCGCCAGGCCTGGGGCTCCCCGGGCGTCCACACTTCGGAGCACGACCGCGTGGTCGGGAAACGCCCGGGACAGGGTGTGGGTGATGTGTCCGGCCGAGGCCGGGAGCCCGACCGGGATCGGATTGGTCGAGAACATCCAACTGTTCCACTGCACGATGCGATCGGCCTTCGCGGCTCGCAGGATCCACTCCAGGGTCACCAGTCCCAACCGTGCCGACAGTCGCATCGCGCCGCCAGGCAACCGATCGAGTTCGGCCCGCGGGTAGTCGAGGTACTGGGTCATCAATGAGACGGGGTAAGAGGGATTGCCGCCGCGGTCATGCACCGTGATCGGGCATCCGAACGTCCCGTGGACGATCCATCCGGCACGCCCTCCCAGATTCGAGGCCGGACGGAAGGCCTCACCCACCACCCGTCGCCAGTAGGCCGGTGCTCCGCAATCCCCACCGCCGATGGCGTCGGCGGCCTCCCGGAACCATAGGATCCGGGGAGGGCCCTCAGGCGGCGAGCCGGGCGATGTGGAAGCTGCCATAGGTGTGGACCCGATCCCGGAGGTGGCATTCCGCGGCCCGCGTCCGATCGTACTGGAGCAGATCCCCGACCCGCGTCGATCGACCCCGGTGACGGACGGGAAGGGGGTCGACGAAATCCGAGCTGAAACCGCCGGACCGCCAGAGGATCCGCGTGTCGGCGGATGCCCGGTCCACGATGGCCTGCCACTCCTCGGCCAGCGCCTCCGGATGGCGGTGGCTCAGCCAGTCCATGTGATCGAGGAGCACGAACCGCGACAGTGGCCGGGAGTGTCCCTTGAGGAATCCGGTGAGGCTGTCGGTATGGGTTTCGATCCGGTCGGCAAGCCCGGCCTTCAGCCTTCGGAATCCCTCTTCTCGCAGGTACTCGGGGCAGCATGCACGCGTGTAGCGTCCGAACAGATAGAGTCGCCAGAAGTAGTTGTCGGCGGCGGGAAGCCGGGTGCAGACCGCCTCGACGCAGTCCTCCATGAAGGAGGCGATGTCCTGGCCGCAGGTCCGCTCCAGGTGGTCCTTCTGGGCTGCGGGAACCCCCAGCAGGCTCAGGGCGAGATCCGTGCGCAGCGCCCGTCGGATCAAGGGGCGCCAGAATCGTTCACGGACCCTCCCGTGGTAGATCTCCCGTTGTTCCTCGAGAGATCGGGCCGAGAAGATGCTGCGCAGATCGTCGAGCACCCCGGCCATCCGGAAGTAACGGATCATCGCGCGTGCGAACAGTCCGGTGGTCCCCCGATGGTAGAACGAGTCCGAGGGGCGGCTGCGGGCGAAGAAATGCGTCCGCTCGTCCCAATAGGTCCGTGCGCGCCCGGAAAGATCCCGTCGAAGACGTTGTCGATACCACCCGTGGAAGGCCGGGGTCCCGCCTTCCCCGAAGATCTCGAAGAATTCGTCGTGCTCCAGATTGCGGATCGCCGCCAGTTTCAACTCGAGCAGGGCGTTCTGCCGGAAGTTCAAGTCCACGGCATGGATGCGCCTGGGGCCGTCGAGGGCGTAATCGAGGGCGTTGCAGCCTGCGGAGGTGATCAACACCAGTTCATCATCCGGGCCCAGCTCCAGAACCTCCCGGTCGAGCCGTGGATCCTCCCAGCAGGTGTTGTAGACCAGGTGGTTTCCGTGGACGTAGTTGAAAAGGGTATCCGTCGTCCAATGGGCCAGGGTTCTCATGGGCTCGATCACCCGGGAACCTACCCGATCCTGCACCGACCCGGCAACGCCTTGGGGGCTTCGACCCTGAAATGTCACTCCGTCGAAGCCGAATGGACGCGGGGCCCGATCAGAGTGCCCGATGACGATGAGGATTGCCTGGGGGATCGGACCCGGATGGGTCGGGAAATACGCCGCGATGGCGATGCGGACGGTGCGGCATCACGGCATCGGCGAGGGGGTGGGTCGATGCATCGCGGAGTGGAGTTTCGACCGACGTCACGGGTTGTCCGCATTCCTTCCGCGTGAGGTGGGTCCGGCGGACCATGAGCCCGGTTTCCGGCAGGCCGACGCGGTCCAGTACCAGGGGGTCGATCCCAGGCTGGCTCTCGAGGTGGTGGGTGCGCTGCCCGCCGAGGTCCGGCAGACGTCAACCTTCGTGGACTATGGATGCGGCAAGGCCCGGGGGCTGGCGGTGGGGATCGTCTCCGGATTCCGAAGGCTGGTCGGTGTGGAGGTGTCCCGGGAACTGTCGGTCCTGGCCGAGCGCAACCTGCAAACACTCCGGCGACGTCACCCCGGTGTGTTCGTGGAGATCCAGACGCGGGATGCCGTCCGCTTCGAGCCGCCGGAGGGTCCCTTGGTGGTCTTCCTGTACAATCCCTTCCTAGGACTGACCTTGGAACGGGTGGTTCAACGGTTGGAACGGCATGCCGCGCGGTGGCCGGTCTGGGTGGTTTACATCCATCCTCTCGGCCGTTCGGCGTTCGTCCGGAAGGGTTTCCGAGAACGGCGTGTCTGGGGAGACTCCTGTGCGGTATTGTTCGAATCGCGGAGTCTCCCTGCGGTATCAACGCGTGTGGGAAGCCAGCGCCCGGAATGCGGTGTCGAGGCAGGCGTCCGACCTTGAAAGCCATTCCCTGAAGCGTTCGCCTCCGGGCGGGATCGAGGGAGCATCGATGGTCGGATGGAAGCTCCGCGAGGCCTTGGCCAATCCGAGGCGTTCGAGATCCCGGGCGAGCAGCAGGGTTTCGGGGTGTGGGCGGCCGAGCCAGTGCACCACCGGCTTGCCGAAGGATGCGGCATGGGCCAGCGCCTCGAAGCCCGAATCCACGATGATCCCACGACTCCCTGCCATCCGCTGTCGCAGATGGTCGCGGTCGAGCGGGTGGAATCGGAGGTTGCCATCGACTTCTTCGGTGCCCACCGACCTGGACCTTTCATAGAAGCAGTCGATCGGGATCTCCGGGTGGCGCTGGTGCCATAGCTCGACTTCCGGGCGTTGATCGGCCCTCGCGAGCTGAACGACCCATCCTCGACCGGTTGTCTGGGCGGGCGTCGGGGATGCCGCGCTCTCGACCAGAGGGGGTCCGACGAGAAGGCCGTGTTCCGGAAGTGGGCGAAGGGGTTCGAGGGAGAGCGAGTAGCGGAGTCCGCCGAGACTGCTCCATCGGGCCCGCCCGGAGATCATCCGTGCCGACGCCGCGTGAAGGGAATCGATCGGATGGTCGGGATGGGTCATCCGCAGCGGGTGTCCGATGCTCAGGAGGGTGATCCTCGATTTGCCCATCCTACGATGGAGGGCCGCCAGCGGATCCATGAAACTCACGATCGCATCGGCCCGCTCTCCGAGCACCGTGCGGTCCAAGGCCGCCAACGCGATCGCAAGGGAACGGCTGCGCCGCAGGCATTGGACGGCCCAAGCCCAGAGTGACGGGTGTCGATCGATCCGGGTGAGGGCACCCATCCCCGGCAGGACTTCGCCCGGGTCTTCAAAACCCGGGAAGGTCCGCGGCGACGGGTTCGCCGCATCGGCCCGTGTTCCCACGACCCGGACGACCCGATGACCGTTCCGTTGGCACCATCCGCGCACGACCCGCGCCTGGATCATCGCTTCCCGCATCTCGAGGGGCACCACGAACACCAGATTCATGCAGTTTCAACAGATGGATGTTTCCCTCGAAGTCCTCCGCCAGAGCCGTGCAGCTCTCGACCCAGTCGCCACAATTGAGGTATTCGAAACCATGGACGGTGCGGATCTCGGCCCGATGGATGTGTCCGCAGATCACCCCCTCCACCCCCGCCTGCCTGGCCATCCGCACCATCGCCTCCTCGTATTGGGTCACGTATTGCACCGCGCCCTTGGCCTGGAATTTGAGGTAGGCGGCCACGGACCAGTATCCGAAGCCCAGGCGCCGCCTGAGACGATTCAGGTGCAGGTTGAATTCGAGGATCCAGTCGTAGAGGCGTGCTCCCACACGTTCGAGCAACCGGTTGAACAGCACCAATCCGTCGAGCTGGTGTCCGTGCAGCACGAGGTACCTGCGGCCGTCGACGCCCTCGTGGATCACCCGTTCCACCAGACGGACACCGCCGAGATTCAGGCCGATGAACTGCTGCATGAACTCGTCGTGGTTCCCGAAGATGTAGGTCACGCGGGTCTGCTTCCGGTTCATTCTCAGGATCTTCTGGATGACGGTGTTGGCCTGCGTGCTCCAGAGCCATCGTCGGCGCAGTTCCCACCCATCGATGATGTCGCCCACGAGATACAGGTGGCGACACTCGTGGTTGTGGAGGAACGCCAGCAGCAACTCGGTCTGGCTGTGCCTGCTGCCCAGGTGGAGATCCGAAATCCAGATGGCGTTGTATTTCATGACTCCGACCGCTGTCGGTGAATCGAGCGTCGATCGTCCTCTCAGCTAAATCGATGTCGTGGTCGGTCCAAGCCGGAAATGGCGTGTCACCCAAAGTTTTCCCCACCGAATCCCGTATGAATCCTTCGGAGTACCGTTCGGCGACGGATCGTCCCCGATCATGGGGGTGTCCTCTGATCGTCCCGCTGTCGGGCGGGGCCCGTGTGTTCACGGGAAAAACATCCAAGCGTCATCCGTTTGTCACACGGGAATCCAACGATTGCTTCCGCCAAGGATTCTGAAATCGCTCCGAACGGAATCCGGCATCCAACCCCATGAAACATCGAAGGCTAACCACGTGGCTGATCCTCTGGGTCACCCTCACCTCCGCGCTGATCGGCACCCAGGTGCGAGGCGCAACCAACCAAGTCAACGGCTATCTGTACGGCACGCACCACTGGGTGGCGACCAACACGTACATCCTGACGGGTTTCACGTACGTGATGAGCAACGCGGTGTTGAACATCGAGGCCGGCACGGTGGTGAAGGGTGCC
>JBEGWF010000134.1:0-4189 GCA_041177965.1 Verrucomicrobiota bacterium
ATCAAGAAGGAGGCCGAGCAGTTCGAGGCGGCGGCCGAGGCCAATGGCAAGATCAACGATCGGTGCGACCATGCCGCCCTGGCGCTGCAGATCGCCGTGGTGATCTGCTCGGTGGCCATCCTGTCGCGGTGGCGCCTGTTCTGGTACATCGGGCTCGGACTCGGGTTGGCGGGCACCCTCATCGGCATCAGCGCATTCCTCATCTGAGGGCGTGCCGCCGGGTTCCGTTCGGGAACCGGCCCCGGGACGCATTCCGGTCGACGGCGTGACTCAAAGGATGTTCGCGGCCAGTTCGGCCAGATCGCTGCGTTCGCCCCTCTGGAGTTCCACATGGGCCGCCAGCGCCTGTTCCTTGAAGCGGCTGATGATGTAATTGAAGCCGTTCGAGGCCACATCCACATAGGGATTGTCGATCTGGTAGGGATCGCCGGTGAGCACGATCTTGGTGCCATGGCCCACGCGGGTGAGGATGGTCTTGGCCTCGAGCGGGGTCAGGTTCTGGGACTCGTCCACGATCATGAACTGGTGGGCGATGCTCCGACCTCGGATGTAGCTCAAGGCCTCCACGACGATGGTGCCGCTGCGCAGCATGTCGGCGGTCCGGCGATGCTCGTGACCCATGTTCAGGTCGCCCAGCATCTCGAGCGCGTCGTGGATCGGTTGCATCCACGGCGAGAGTTTCTCGTCCAGCGAACCGGGCAGGAAGCCCAGCTCCTTGCCCATCGAGATGGTCGGCCTGGCCACCACGAGCCTGCGGAACTCACGGTCGTTGACCGTCCGCTTGAGCCCGGCCGCCAGGGCCAGGAGCGTCTTGCCGGTGCCGGCCTTGCCCATGAGCGTGACCAGCTTCACCCGCTCGTCGAGCAGGGCATCCAAGGCGAAGTGCTGCTCCCGGTTCTTGGGCCGGATGCCCCACACGTTCTGGCAGTCCTGCAGGGGGATGAGCTTCGTGCCGGTGGCGTCCACCTTGCACAGGACGGTGCGCTTGGGGTTCCCGTCCTCGATCAGGGTGCAGTACTCGTTGGGGAAGCGGACCCGTCCCTGTGGAAGGGCCACCTCGCCGTTGAACTTCATTTCCGCGATCGCGGAGGCGGGCAGCGTCAGTTCGAACATCCCCGTGTACAGGTCCTTCAGGTTGACCTGGTCGGTCTCGTAGTCCTCGGCGGGCAGGCCGTACACGTCGGCCTTGAGGCGCAGGTTGATGTCCTTGGTGACCAGGATGGTCGGGCGGGAACGCTGGTGCGTCTGGATGGCCAGGGCCTGGGCGAGGATGCGGTTGTCCATGCTGCCCGTGGCCATGACGTCCCGGGCGGGGCCTTCCTTGGGAGCCGAGAGGTACACGATCTGCAGCCGGCCGCCATTGGCCAGGGCGACCCCCTTGTTGAGGTTGCCCTCGCGTCGGAGCGCATCGAGGCGGCGGGAGACGGTCCGCGCGTTCTGGCCGCGTTCGCTGGTCTCGCGCTTGAACTTGTCGACCTCTTCGAGGACCTCGATGGGGATGAGGACGTGGTTGTCCTGGAAGTTGAGCAGCGCGTTGGGGTCGTGCAGCAGGACGTTGGTGTCCAGAACGTAGTTCTTGATCCTGGGTTTTCCGGAGTCGGTTCCGGTCGGGGAGGCATTGCCCCGCGATTTGCGGGAGGATTTCGCGACGCCTTGGGGCTTCGCGCCGATCGGTTCCGATGCGCTGTCCAGCACGGGTGTGCTTCATGGGCTGGACCCGTCGCAGGTTCAAGAGGAATCGCTTTCGAATCTCGCGGACGGATGCAAAAGGCCCGGAAAACGGGGCTTCGCGCTCTGTGAATCCTGGGTGACGAAAACACGACCCTCGGACACCCCTTGTCCGTGGGTGTCCTCCAGGATTTCCCGCATGAAGATCAACGATCGATTCGAAGAGGAGCGCGGCGAGGTGGTGGAACTGATCCCCGGCGGTGGCCGATTGCCGGAGGGGTTGACCGAGGGATTCCAGGTCCGGGTGGTCGGCCGCCTGGATGGCGATCTCCGTCTGGTGGAGCGCGAGGGCAGGGAGTGGGTCGTGCCGCCGGGGCAACTCCGGTTCCGCCGTCGCGCCGCAGGACCCGCGAGGGCGGCCGCCTGCGAGACGTGGAACCTGCCGATGCGCGGCGTCCGCCCACGGGCCATCGATTCCCGAGGGATCGCCGCGGTCCACCCCGCCCACCGCCGTCCGGGGCATTGAGCGGAATCGGACGCGATCGTCCCGGGCGTGCCGCGGGTGGGGACCCGCACCCGTTTCCCGAGCCATTCTTCCGCGTTGCGCCCGGGGTCTTTCCGGCGCGATCCTGTGGTCATAATGTCTGCACAGGTCATCGCCGTCGCCAACCAGAAGGGTGGGGTGGGCAAGACAACCACGAGCATCAACCTCGCCGCGGGCTTGGCGATGCGGGGTTACTCGGTGCTGCTGATCGATCTGGATTCGCAGGCCAATGCCACCAGCGGACTGGGCCTCGAGAAGACCGAGGGCGGCAGCGTGTACCGGCCCCTGCTGGGCCTCGGCAGTCTCGATGACCGCATCCGGCCCACGGCCTATCCCAACCTCGCGGTGATCGGCAGCGAACTCGATCTCTGCGGCATCGAGGTCGAGCTGGCCCGGGTCGAGGACTCCATTCTTCGGCTGCGAAAGATCCTCCAACCGCTCAAGGATTCCGGACGTTTCCAGGTCATCGTGCTCGATTGCGCGCCATCGCTCGGCATCATGACCCTCAATTCGTTCGCCGCGGCCGACAAGCTGATCGTGCCCCTGCAATGCGAATACTACGCGCTGGAGGGCATCGCCATGCTCACCCGGGTCATCAACCAGGTGCGCGACAACGGCGTCAATCCGGGCTTGGAGCTCCTGGGCGTGGTCATGACCCTGCTGGATGCCCGGACCCGCCTGGGCCAGAGCGTGGTGGCCGAGGTCCGCCAGCATTTCGGAGACAAGGTGTTCGAGACGGTCATCCCGCGCACCACCCGCCTGGCCGAGGCTCCCAGCCACGGCAAGCCCATCATGGCCTACGATCCCTACAGCGCCGGTGCCGCAGCCTACGAGGTGCTCGCGGGCGAGGTGGCCCAGCGCCTGGGCCTGCCGGCGATGACCTGAAGGGCCGATCGGTATTCTCCGTGGGGATCGTCGTGTCTCCGATCCTCTTCCGATCCGCTTCCGGGGCTTCCCTCGTGCGGCCGCCGCATGGCAGCCTGCGGCCATGAGATTCCCCGCCGTGATCTGCCGGCGCTTGCTGTCGACCGTGGCCGCCTGGGCCGCCTGGGTCACCGTGGCCGCATCGGCCGCCGATCGTCCCAACATCCTGTTCATCATGACCGATGATCACGCGGCCCACGCCATCAGCGCGTACGGCAGCCGGATCAATCGGACGCCGAACCTCGACCGGTTGGCCGCCCAGGGGTTGCGCCTCGACCGCTGCTTCGCCGGCAACTCGATCTGCACGCCGAGCCGCGCCACCCTGCTGACCGGCCAGTACAGCCATCGCAATGGCGTGCCGGTGTTCAACGACATCGATCCCACCAAGACCACCGTGGCCCATCGCCTGCAACAGGCCGGCTATTACACGGCGATGCTGGGCAAGTGGCACCTGGGTTCCGACCCGCAAGGCTTCGACGATTGGAACATCCTGCCGGGGCAGGGGCGCTACAACGATCCCATCCTGTATGACCGCACCGGCCACCGCATCTACAAGGGCTACGTCACCGAGATCATCACCGAGTTGACCGTCGGCCTGCTGAAGAACCGTCCGAAGGACAAGCCGTTCTTCCTGATGTGCCATCACAAGGCGCCGCATCGCGAATGGACGCCTTCGGAGAAGTACCGGCGCGAGTTCGCCGGGCGCGAGTTCCCCGAGCCGCCCACGTTCCGGGACACCTATGAGGGCCGGGCCGACGGGTTGAAGCAGAACCACCAGCGGGTGTCCAAGAACCTGACCCGCCACGATCTGAAGATGGTGCCGCCCGAGGGCCTGTCCCCACAGGAACGCCAGCGGTGGATGGGGCAGGTGCCCACCGAGGTGACCGTCCGCGAGAACGGACAGGAACGTGTCTTGCGCGGGGCCGACCTCGACCGCTGGAAATACAACCGCTACCTGCAGGACTACCTGGGCTGCGTGCAGAGCGTGGACGACAGCGTCGGCCAATTGCTCGACTGGTTGGATGCCAACGGGTTGAAGGACAACACGGTGGT
>JBEGWF010000135.1:0-3438 GCA_041177965.1 Verrucomicrobiota bacterium
ACGCGGGATCGGGTCGAGATGGCTTCGACCATGCGATCGAACCGTTCACGGGTGATGCCCGCCTCGGAACACACGCGTTCCGGAGTGAAGTCCTTCACGAAGACCTCGAATTCCGGGAAACCCCGGGTGTGCGCCTCGATGAAAGGACGATCGATGGCACCCCGACCGATCAGGGCCGCGGCCAGTCCGTAGAGAAGGGTCAGGTCGGACTTCGGAGCCAGCGGCACATGCAGGGTGGCCGCCATGGCCGTCTCGGTCTTCCGGGGATCGAGCACCACGATCTCCGGATTCCGCCGATTGCGCAGCACGCGTTGCCACAGAATGGGGTGGGCCACCGCCGGGTTCGAACCCACGAACACCAGGCAGTCGGACTCCTCGAAGTCGGCATACGTGTAGGGTGGGGCGTCGAAGCCGAGGCTCTGCTTGTAGGCGACATGCGCCGTGGCCATGCACTGGCGTGTGTTGGAATCGCAGTGCAGACCGCCCATGCCGAATTTGAACAAGGCCCCGAGCAACGCCATCTCCTCGGTGCAGATCTGGCCCGTGCTGAGGAACGCGATGGAATGCGGCCCGTGCTTCTGCTGCACCGACTTCATCCGCGAGGCGAATTCCCCAAGCGCCCGGGACCAGGTCACCGGCTCCATCGCACCCGTGGTCGGGTTCCGCAAGAGCGGCAGAGTCGCCCGGTCGGGGGCGTCGAGGGGAGCCAGCGCTTCCCAACCCTTGGGACAGGCCATGCCCAGATTGACCGGAAAGCGCGGATCCGGCGTCAGGTTCACGGCTTCCCCATCCACAAGATGAGCCGTCAGGCCACACCCGGTGGCACAAAACCCGCAGATCAGACCCGTGGTCGCATCGGGCTTCCGTCGCGCGGGGACCTGACCGAGTCCGAACCCGCCCGGTGCCCGCTCGAGATCTTGGGTGAACGGCCCGTTCCAGGCCCTCCATGGGATTTCAGCCAACGCTTTCAAGGAGTCTCTCCCGGATCCGGGGTTCGGGTGGAGATGCCTCCGGTGAAGAACTGCCAGCGTTCGGCCACCGACAAACCGAGCAATAGCCCACCAACGATCGGTGTCGCGGGCACTCCCGCGAGGAAACCGGCGGCGACACCGGCACCCAGTGCCACCGTGCCGACAAACCGCGACGCCGTGAGCGGACGCCGCCACCGGGGCCGACCGGTCACCGCGTACACCTGGATTTGCGCCACGGTCGCCAGGATCAACAGCAGGATCATCACGGCGGCGCTTCCCCGGAGCATCCACGCCGGCAGCGGCACGCCGGAAGGCACGGTACCCAGGGCCATCAGGCCGGTGAACAGCAACGACACTCCGGACAACAGCCCCAAGGCAATGGCCTCGCGACTCAACCAACTCGTCCTCCAGCCCAGCCCGATGCGCCAGGCCTTGAGCGGTTGCCCCAGATGGAACACAGAGGCCACCAGTCCGGCGTGGAGCACCAGACATCCGGCGGCCGCGACCGACATCTCCAACCACGACGGCGTCGCACCGACCGAGAGGCATCGCCACCCCACCGCGGCGAGGGCTCCCCCGCCCCATTGGGTGAGGACCAGCATGGCGATGAGGGGCCAGTGCGGTTCCTCAGGCCGGGACGTCCCGGAAAGCGTCCGCGATTCGAGACCATCGAGCGCATGCCTCGAGCGGTACACCGTGGAGGGCAGCGTCAACGACGCCGGCGGCATCCCTGGCAACGAACACCCTGCGTCGGAGGCCCCGGGCTGGGAGGCCCCACCCCGATACCGCTCGGTGACCGCCGATGTGGAAACCCGGGCGATCCGGATGGCCTCGTTCGGACAAGCCTGGACACAGGCCGGAGCCTCTCCGACAGCCAGGCGCCCCTGGCAGAGGTCGCACTTGCGGACGATGCCCCGGGAACTGGAAAACTTGGGCACCTCGTAAGGGCAGGTGAAGATGCAGTAACTGCATCCGATGCACTGGTCGTCGAGATGACGCACGATGCCCGTGATCGGATCCTTGTCGTAGGCCAGCACCGGACATCCGTTGAGACATCCGGGATCGACGCAATGGTGACAGGCCGAGGTCACCGCCAACGTCACGGGCTCCGCAGGCGGCCTCGAGGTCCCGGGGCGTGGCCCCACCAGCAGGCGGATCTCCCGCCACGACTCCTCCGCGTCCAATCCATTGAGCGAGTGGCAAGCCACCACGCAGGCCTTGCAGGAGGAGCACTGATCGAGGTCCACCTCGAAGGCGTACTGCTCACCGGGACCCGGAGGGGTTGCCGGCAAGAGCGCCCGGTAATGCGGCTCGAGCAGGGGACGGCCGGTGTCACTGACCCGCTGACTGAAGCGCTCGACGGCGGTGAGCTGTCGCTGTTCTGCCAGGAATGCGTCGATCAAGGTTTCCAGGGGCTCCTTGGCCGTCGGTTGCCCCATCATGGATGAAGGTGTGGTCACGGGGCCGGAGGTCCTTCAGGCGATGGCGGAGTCCTGCGAGAAGAGCTCCTGCAGGCGACCCAGATCGTGCCGGATGGTGAAGGTCTGGAAGGTCTCCTGCGGATGACGGTGTCGCAGATAGGCCTTGAGCATGCGCTCCAGCAGCGGCCCCAACTCTTCGAGGATCACCCCTTGGAACACCGCACGACCGATGGCCTGACGAGAACCGAATCCACCGCCGACAAACACGTGGTAGGCCTCCTGGGATGCGCCTCCTCGTTTGGTCTTGGCCCCCAGCAGCCCGATGTCGCCCATGTAATGCTGGGCGCATGAATTGGGACAGCCGGTGAGATGGATGTTCACCGGTCGATCCAACGTCACCCGCGAATCCAGCCACTCCATGAGCTTCAACGCATGGCCCTTGGTATCGGAGGCCGCGAACTTGCAGTGGCGATTGCCGGTGCAGGCGATGAATCCACCGCGCAACGCGCTGGAGCTCCAGTCGAGGCCGATTTTGGTCAGGGCCTTCTTCACGGTTTCGACATAGGCCTCGGGGATGTTCGGCAGGATGAGACTTTGCCAAACGGTCAGGCGCACCTCGCCCGAACCATAGAGTTCCGACAATTCGGCCAGACGCCGCAGTTGGCGCGAGGTGAGTTGCCCGACCGGCACCGCGACCCCGATCCAATGAAACCCCGCTTGGCGCTGCAGGTGGACCCCCAGATGCGGATGCATCGATCCGGCTGGGGTTGGCACGGTGGAGCACGAGGCCTCGCTTCCGGGCAGGATGGACGTCAACGGTTCCCCCAACACCGTCTCGGTCTCGGTCCGGAACCGCTCCAGCGACCACTGCTCCAGCAGGTGCTTGAGGCGGGCCCGCTTGCGGTCGGTGCGGTCGCCGTTCGCGAGGTAGACCCGCACCATCGCCGCACTCACGCGAACCACCTGCTCCGAGGGCACCAGCACGCCGAGGTCCCGGGCGAAGGCCTGGTGACCCGTGGCCCCGCCCAGCAGGCAGCGGAAATAAA
>JBEGWF010000136.1:0-3013 GCA_041177965.1 Verrucomicrobiota bacterium
GGGCGCCCCTCCCGGCCCGCTCGGCCGCCTGGGGCAGGTCGAGCAACCGACGGAGGACCGACTCGCCCGCCGGCGCGTTGGTGCCGGCGATGGCGGCGATCACCGCCTGCTCCAACGCGGCCGGCATCCAGGCATCGCGTTCGGCGGGCCGATCGGCCACCGCGTCGGCCACTTCGAGATACCCCCGCAGGGCCGACGACGATTCGCCGAGCCAGGACGACGCATCGGCGGCCTTGTATCGGGCCACCAGACCATCGCCGGAGGTGGCGGGAAGCAGCTCGGCCGCGGCACGGAATCCGGCCAGCGCCTGGGTCATCACCGCCCGTGACTCGCCGGCCAGCGCCTCCTCCCATCGGCACCAGGCGAGGCTCAACGTCAGCGGCCCCCGCACTTCGGCCGGCGGATTGGATGCCGCCGTGCGCTCCAGTTCGGCCACGGCCCGGGTGAGGCTCACGGCGGATTCCGCGGTGGCCGGAGCGATCCGTTGGGTGCCCCGTCGGGCCAGGTGTTCCCGGAGATGGATCTGACCCAGGCGCAACCGCAACGCGGCGACGGAGGGGTCGGCCCCCAGACCGGAGGCCACCGCCTCGAGGCGTTCACGGGCCTGCGCCAAACGCCCCTGCGAGACCCACCAGTCGGAGAGACGGCCGACGGCATCGGCCCGGAACGTCGCGGGCACGGAGGGAGCCAGGTTCTCCTCCAGGGCGGCCACGGCCGGCTCGCCCCGACCCGCCGACATCAGCAACCGGCCAAGGAGCGCCGCCGACTCGGGCCTTCTGGGGGCCAACCCGTCGGCCCGGGCGATGGCACGCAGGCGCTCGGAGGCCTCGATGGCGGGATCGATCTGGCGAGCGGCCTCGAGGATGCGGACCTCGAGACGCAGGCGATCCCATTGTTCGGCGGGAGTGGCGGCGAACGGGACGGCCGAGACCACCGCGGCACGCGCCCGGACCGGATCGCCCGCGGCCAGATGGGACTGTGCGGCGATCATCGAACCGGCCAGGAGCAGATCGGCGGGACGCTTCTCGGTCAGCGCGCGTGCGAAGGCTCCGTCGGACTGGTCGAGGACCGCGGCGGCCTCCCCGGGCTGTCCCGAGCGGAGGAGGGCCTCGGACCGCCGCACCGAGGCGCGGAGAGACAGATCGGAGCCCGGGAACTGCGAAAGGTACCGGGCGAAGGTCTTCTGGGCCGCGGCGAAGTCGCCCCGGGCCACCTCGGCCTCGGCCTGCGAATACAGCGTCCGTCGCACCGCCTCCGCCTTGAGTGGCGATTCGGGGAACTGGGAGGCGAAGGCCGAGAACTCCTCGGCGGCGCGGGCGTAGGCGCCGATGGAGAAGGACCGCAGGGCGGCATCGAAGGCCACCCGGTCGGGCCCGTCGGCCGCGAGCAGCGACAGGCCCGCGAGGCCCGCCGCCATCCATCCCCGGATCCGCCTTGATCCCGCACGCAACCCCAGCATCGGACCACTCTCCGGGCGCACCGCCTCCCGGGCAAGCGGAGACCTGTCCGCGAGGGCGGAGCGGCTCCACCGCGAAACACGCCCCTTCCCGATTCGCCCCCGGAGGCTATCATCCGACGCATGCAGGGCATCCACGGGGTGACAGGGGTCTGGAAGGGCGGCTGGAACGAAGCGGGTCTGGCCCGATGGGCCGGGGCGTTGCGGGCGCAACTGCAGGCCCCGGGCGTGACCCTCGGACTGGCCTTCCTCGGGCCATCGATGTTCCCCCACGCCGAGGAGGTTCTGGAGATCCTGCGTGTCCACGGCCGCATCCCCTGCCTGGCCGGTTGCTCCGGCGTCGGATTGGTCTGCGGGGGCGATGAGTTCGAGAACGGGGCCGACCTCGTCCTGGGACTGCACCATCTGCCCGGAGCCGAGGTGAAGGGGTTCCATTTCTCCAACGACGACGTCGAAGCCACCGACGACGCGCGGTCCTGGATCCAACGGACCGGACTGCCGGCCCACGAGGTCAACGGATGGCTGATCTTCGCCAACCCCTTCGGGATGAACGGGGAATCCTGGTTGCGTCAATGGAATCAGGCCTATCCGGGGATCCCGGCCATCGGCGGCCTGGCCAGCGGCGATTTCTCCGCCGAACTCTGTCAGGTGTACCTCGACGGCCGGGTCCACGAGCACGGACTGGTGGCCGTGGCCCTGTGCGGCGAGGTCGGTCTCGAGACGGTGGTGTCCCAAGGATGCACACCGATCGGCGAGAGTTGGACCATCACCCGGGCCGACCGGAACTTCATCCTCGGCATCGGCAATCGCCCCGCCTACTCCGTCCTGATGGAGACCTTCGAGGGCCTGAGCCACGAGGATCGCAAGAAGAGCCAGAACAACCTCTTCGTGGGTCTGGCCATCGACGAGTACCGCGAGGAACTCCACTGCGGCGATTTCCTGGTCCGCAACCTCCTGGGGGGAGACCCCAAGAACGGGGCCCTGGCCGTCGGAGCCTACCCGCGCACCGGCCAGACACTCCAATTCCAGAGGCGCGACTCCGAGACGGCGGACGCCGAGTTGGCGGCCCTGTTGGCCCGGGCCCGCACCCGTTTGGCCGGGCGACCGGTCTATGGGGGCTGCCTCACGGTGTGCAACGGCCGGGGTTCGAGACTTTTCGGTTCACCCAACCACGACGCCGGTCTGGTCCAGGAGCAGCTCGGCCCCGTGGCCGTCACCGGCTTCTTCGGCCACGGTGAACTGGGGCCGGTGGCCCGCCAGAATTTCCTCCACGGATACACCGCATCATTGGGCCTCTTCGTGCCCAAGAGGTGGCCCATCCCCACCTGAACCGATCGCGGGAGCGCCTCGACGACCCGTCCCGGTGTTGCCACGACCGCCCCCCTTCTGCCTTCATCTGCGTCCATCTGCAGCCAATCCCGATCCCTGAATGAACGACGAACAACAGCCCCAGTTTGAGTCCGCGAAGTCCGAGGTCCAGCGCAAGACGCTCGACCAGCGGGAGCAGATGAACGAGCTGATGCGCCTGCGGCACTCCTGCGCGCACATCCTGGCCAC
>JBEGWF010000137.1:0-3476 GCA_041177965.1 Verrucomicrobiota bacterium
GGATCGGTCCGTAGCCCGCTCTGGAAGCGAACAACCTCTTCCCCAGCGCATAGCGCCATGGCTGATCCTTCAGAGCGTCCCTGCGGGCGCAGGACCCCACTGAAGGTATGAGCGGAGCGGGATCGGTCCGTAGCCCGCTCTGGAAACGAACAACCTCTTCCCCAGCGCATGGCGCCATGGCTGATCCTTCAGAGCTTCCCTGCGGGCGCAGGACCGATCCCGCGGAGCCCCCAAAGGCCCGAGCCTCCTGCGCCTTCATCAAAGCAAGGAGCGCCCCTTTTGTGTAAATATGCGGGACCGACCCCTTCGCGACCCCTCCGGCCGATCCGGAGCCCCGTTGTTGAGATTGCCCCGTGCAGCCCGAGCGGGTTGTCTTTCGGGCATGAGCTCACGCACCTCCTCCGCCCGCCCCGTCTCCTGCGTCGCTCCCGACTGGTGGGATTACACGACACTCGATCCCGAACTCGTCGCCGACGCCGCCGCACTCACCCCGGAGAAGATGCAGCGCCTCTCGCGCCCGGGCTTCAAGGTCACCCTCTACGACACCCTCGAGGAGTTCTACCTCGCCGAGGCCCTCGAATACGTGGCGGCCTGGAAACAAAGCACCGACGACAACCCCGTGGGCATCTGCGGTCCCATCGGCCCCACCGAGCAATTGCCCCTGGTCGCCCGCATCGTCAACGCCCTCGGCCTCGACATCCGTTCCGGCCACTTCTGGGGCATGGATGAATGGGTCATCGACGGCAAGGAGGCGCCCGCCACCCACCCCCTGTCCTTCGAGAAGGCCGACCGGGAACTGTGCTTCAACCGCATCGACCGCAAGCGGGTCATGCCCGACGCCCACCTGCACTTCCCCAAGGCCGACACCCGGGCCTACCGGGCATCTTGGGATTCGGGAGTCCGTTGCGCGGTCATGCAAGGCGGCCAGGGCGACGTCAAGCACTGGGCCTTCAACGACCCCGTCCGCCGCGCCGGCAAATATCGCAACGCCCCTCCTACACCCGAAGAATACCTCAAGCTCGGCACCCGGGTCGTGGACCTCCACCCGCTGACCATCGCCCAGAACGCCCGGACCAGCGGGGGTGGCAACGTATCCCTCGTGCCGACCCAGGCCATCACCGTCGGCCCGGTCGAGACTTGGAAGGCGGAGACCGTCTCCATCTGGCACGCCGGGCAGCACGACAATCCCTTCGGCCAACGCCTCACCTGCCTCATGATCGCCAAGGGCATCGCCGACACCGCCGTGCCGATGTCGCTCCTGGCCCGGCATCCGAACGTCCGCTTCAACTACTTCCGCGGCGGCATCGGTCGCTGCGCGGTCGAGATGCACTGAGCCAGCGCCCACCGCCCAGCCGTCATCCGAAGGCATCACCCCGAAACGACCGAGGCCGATGGGCATCCCCATCGGCCTCGGCTGTTCCGGTGCGACTCCCGATCCGGAGGAATCGGATCAATGGGCCGCCAAACCCTGCGCCGCCGCCAGATCCACCTTGCGCTGGTTCAGACTGCGGAAGAACTCGTAGCCCTCGCGGCAACGACGCACCATCACGCTCTTGTCCTCCAGCATGGTCTTGATGATCCGCAGGATCGGACCCGACCGAAGGTAGTACCGCCGGTAGAACCGATCCACCGACTCGAAGATCTCGTCCTTCGACAACCCCGGATACTCCAGCGTGGACTGCTGGAAACCGTCGCCGTGCACGATGTCGGTCTTGTCCTTCTTGGAGAACCAGCCGTTCTGACGGGCCATCTCGTAGAGTTCGGTGCCCGGATAGGGCGCCGCCAGCGACACCTGCATGGAGAACACGTCGAGATCCTGGGCGAACTGCATGGTCTGCTCGATGGTCTCGGGCGTCTCGACCGGCAGACCCAGGATGAAGGTGCCGTGGATCACCACGCCCGCCCGGTGGCAGGCCTTGGTGAAGCGGCGCATCTCATCGGTGGTCACACCCTTCTTGATGCGCTTGAGGATGTCGTCGTTGCCCGACTCGTAACCCACGAGGAAGAGCCGCAGACCGCAGTCCTTGAAGAACCGGATGGTGTCCTCATCGAGATTGGCCCGGCTGTTGCAGCTCCAGGTCAGGCCCAGCGGCGCGAGCTTCTTGGCGATCTCGCGGGCCCGGGGCAGGTTGGCGGTGAAGGTGTCGTCATCGAAGAAGAACTCCCGGACCTGCGGGAAGAGCTTCTTCATGTAGGCCATCTCGGCCGCCACGTTCTCGGCCGAACGCACCCGGTACTTGTGGCCGCCGATGGTCTGGGGCCACAGGCAGAACGTGCACTGGGCCGGGCAACCGCGACCGGTGTACATCGAGATGTACGGGTGCATGAGGTACCCGATGAAGTACTTCTCGATCTCGAGATCGCGCTTGTAGACGTCGGCCACCCAGGGCAGCGCATCCATGTTGTGGATGAGCTCACGCTCGGGGTTGTGGATGATCTTGCCCTCCTTGCGGAAGCTCAGGCCCGAGATGGACTCCAGCGGGCGGTCTTCGCAGACCTCCTTGCAGGTGAAGTCGAACTCCTTGCGGCCGACCCAATCGATGGCCGAGGAGGCCTTGAGCGTCTCGGTGGGCAGGACCGCCGTGTGGGCGCCCACGAAGCCGATCTTCGTGTCCGGGCGCTGGGCCTTGATGGCCTCGGCCACCTTGCAGTCGTTCTTCAGCGACGGCGTCGAGGTGTTGATGATGACATGCCCGTAGTCCTTGGCGATGCGCAGCGTCTGCGCCATGTCGATGCCATGGGGCGGGCAGTCGAGCAGTCGGGAATGGGGCACCAGCGCGGCCGGCTGCGCCAGCCAGGTGGGGTACCAATACGAGGTCACCTCACGGCGTGCCTGATAGCGGGCACCGGCACCGCCGTCGAAACCGTCGAACGAGGGGGGGGACAAGAACAGGGCGGACATGGGGATCGGGACTTGGGGAGAGGGTGGGGTTCCGGAAGGCGAAACGGTTCCGGGGTTACTCCGATTTCACTTCGACCTTCTTGGCGGCGGCGATCTTGGCCTTGAGGTCGGCGAGTTGGTCGTTGGCGGCGCCGGAGGCTCCGGTCGAGCAACCCCCTGAACCACCGGAATGGCCGGGGTCCCCGTGTGAATGGTCGTGGGGCAGATCATTGCCACCGCGGGCGAAGGCCGATTTCACGCCGGCGAATTCGCGATTCACCGCCTCCTTGGCCTCGGCCAGGTGACCCTTGCCGATGGTGGCACCATTGTAGGCCGCGCGGGTCAGCTCCGGGCTGGACGGATACGGAGCCGGCCGCGAACCGAAGTTGTACCTGAAGTTGATCCACGAGTCCCGCGGGCTGCTGCTCAAGGCGCCCGACGGCTCGAAGCCGGAGTGCATCATGCAGTTTTCACAGCGGGGATCCCGGCCGCAGCCGCGCTCGTCGACGCCGAAGCGGTCCCACTTCACGTCGGAGAGCATCTGGGCGTAGGTCGGGTAGTGACCCTCGGTCATCACGTAGCAGGGGGCCTTCCA
>JBEGWF010000138.1:0-12016 GCA_041177965.1 Verrucomicrobiota bacterium
GCCCTCGGTTGTCGTGAGTTCGTCCTTGGTCTTGCGAATCAGTTCGTAAGTGAGGTCCTGGAGTTGTTGGGATGGGTAAATGCTCGCCAGTCGTTTGGACCAGTACCGCAGGGATCCCAAACTTCGTGGGCGCAAAACGCCATCGGTTCCAGCCTCTTTGTAGGCGACCCACCGTTTGAGTGTCTCGGTGACTGGTGGTGATGTCGTAGTGGATTGGTTGGACCGAAGCACCTCCAAGTAGTGGGCGACGGCATCACCGATGGTTTTTCCGAACGGTTGCAGTTGATTGGAGAACTCAGCCAATTCCCCGTTTTCCAGCAGGGAAGTGTAATTGCCTGCGCCCACAATGCTCTTGGTCGCAACGAGGGCGGCAATCTCTCGTGCCTTGTCCAGAGCCTCTTTCTTGGTGAGGAACTCGGGTTGAGCCGGTCCAGTCCAACCTTTGCGACGACAATCCACTTGATAGGCGAAGCCCTTGCGGCGCTTCACGATGCGCACCTTGGGGTAGTCTTCTCGGATGGTGGTTGTCTTGGCTTTCTTGGGTTTCAACTTCGCCTTGGCAGATTTGGGCTTCACTGGCACGATTCGGTTGTTGAGGGCGTGAGTGCAGAGAAAGTTGTTGGTTTTTTGTTGGGCGTCAATGGCTCAGAAATCACCGAAAACGCACAAACACCCTGTAAACATTGGTGGTTCGCCGGCTTAGCTCAGCGGCAGAGCAACGGTTTTGTAAACCGTGGGTCGTCGGTTCAATCCCGACAGCCGGCTCCACTTCCAACATCCGCCTCCACGTGACTTGCCGCCTCGGTGCGACAAGACCATCGTCGCTCCATGATCCCCGAAGATGCTGTCCGTTGCGGCGGGAAGGGTTTTGAGCCGCTGCGTTGGCTCCGGATGCCATCGGCGCTTTCGCCGATCACCTGGGCTTCCGGAGACCGGTCCGGTCGGCCGCCCGTGTGGGGCGCCTGTGCGCAGTTGGGCGACCTGTTCGAGCCACGTGGGGCTTCGCGATCTTGCCCGCAGCGCCTGCCGTCACTGCTCGCCCCCTTGCTGCTGGCGGTGGGTCTAGCGGAGCCGATGTTCGCCGACGTGTTCCGGATGCCCGCCGGGCTCCGCAGCCTGGAACTGGTGCTCGTCGGCGATCCGGGCAATCCCGCGGACACCACGGGCCGGGGCGGGGTCGCCTACCCGTTCCGCATCGGCAAGTATGAGGTCACCGCGGCGCAGTACACCGAATTCCTCAACACCAAGGCGAAGTCCGATGCCGACGGCAACCTTTGGAACAACGACATGGACAAGGTCCGCTCGGGTGCGGAAGACCCCCGATGCGATATCCGGCGGTCGGGCACCCCGGGGGCGTTCCATCACACCGTCGCCGCCGACTATGCGAACCGACCGGTGACCCACCTGAGCTTCCTCGACGCCTGCCGCTTCTGCAATTGGCTCCACAACGGGCAGGGCGAGGGTGACACCGAGACCGGGGCCTACACGCTGAACGGGTACACGGGAACCGACGGGCGACGCATCCGTCGCAACGCCGGTGCGAAGTACTTCGTTCCCACGGAGGACGAGTGGCACAAGGCGGCGTACTACGACCCCAACAAGCCCGGAGGCCCCGGTTATTGGAGATATCCGACGCGGAGCGACCTCAAACCGGGGCGCGATCCCGCCTCGACCAACGCCGCCAACTGGTTCAAGGACGGGTACCTCGACCCGGTGCATTTCTACACGGAGGTGGGCAGCTTCTCGCTCGCCGCCAGCGCCCACGGCACCTTCGACCAGGCGGGCAATGTCTTCGAGTGGACCGAAGACCTCCATCCGCCGTTCCTCCGCACCCTGCGCGGTGGGGCCTACGACAGCGATGACGCCGGGCTGAACGTTGCGACGCGCAACCCGGTGTTCTCGTCGATCTCCGACGTGCCCGATGTCGGGTTCCGCGTCGCGGCCTCCGTGCCGGGACAAGCTCTCCCGACGGTCGCGACGGTTCCGGCGGCGCCGTCGTCGGCAACCGTGATGGCACCCGCGGCGGCGGTGCAGGATTTCCCGCGCCGGCCCTGGCTCGACCCCCTCTCGGGCAAGCCGTTCTTCCCCTTGGCCTGGTTCAGCTACGCCAGCGATGCGAAGGATCTCGACGATCTCCACGCCCAGGGGGCCAACCTCGTGCTCTTTGTCTCTTCGCCGTCCGACACCGACACCGACGAACAGACGACCCAGAACATCGATCGGATGCGGGCCTACCTCGACCATGCCCGGAAACGTGACATGCGGGTCCTGGTGCAGATCGGCAGCCATTACGATGCCCAGATGCGGGGTGACCAGGCCGAGATCGCCCGCCAGAAGCGATGGGTGGAGGCCGTGCGGGATCACCCGGCGCTCTTCGGCTACCAACTCTACGACGAGCCCGAATACGCGGCGGGCTTCAGTCTGGGCGTGGAGGCGCAGCGGAACCTTCGGAAACTGGTCGATGCCTTCGCCAAGACCCGCCGGTCGCTGCGCCAATGGGACCCCAACACCAACCGCATGATCTCGGTGGTCTTCAACCTCGTCCCGCTCTCCAGCTGGACCGAGTTCCTGCCGGTGATCGACTCCTTCCAGGTCGACCGGTACCCGCTCGACAAGGAACAGGCCTATTTCGGTCACAGGGGAGACTGGGGCCCCCTGATGATGGCTTGGTCGATGCACCATGGCGCCACGGCCCTGCGAGATCACCCGCACCTTCGCAATCCCTCCCCGTGCATGCAGGGGGTCGGCCCGAACTGCCTCGACTCGGGACAGCGTCCAGTGTGGAGGAATCCCCTCTATGACGAGACGCGGTTCATGGCCTACTCATCGCTGACCGTTGGGTCCTGGGGCGTCTTCCACTGGATCCGGAAGATGGGGTTCGCGGAGTCCCCGGTCATCGAGGCGAATGTCGCCCGGCTCTACCGCGAGATGCGGCAGCTCATGCCCGCCCTCGAGCAGAGCTACACGAACCCGCCCTTCACGGTGCGGCACGATCACGAGGGCATCACCCGCCCCTTCCTGAGCGACTCCATCGCCGACATCACCACCCTGCCGCTCGAGGATCGCGACAACTACTACCTCGTGGTCAGCGACAACACCGGCACCTTCGCCGAGGTCCGACTGCGCCTGAAGGGGTTGAAGCTCGCCGGTCCGGCACGGCGCGAGGCGCGGGTCCTCAACGAGGACTGGGGCGGCGTGGTCGAGTTCGCGGAAGCCTCCGGCGAATGGCTCATCACCCCGCACCCGATGTGCTTCGGCGATGTCAATGTCTGGGTCATCCCCAAGGCCGTGCCGCCGCAGTGAACCTCGGACGGCGGGCGGCCCTCGGGAGGTCAGTCCCGGATCACCGTGGCGGCCACCCACGCGAGCGCGTCGCGGAGGTAGGCCTCGTCCTCCGGGGTCAGCACGCTCGGGATGTTGATGCCCACGGTGGTCGCAAGCCAACGGTCGAGCGCCGGCAGCGTGCCCCGATGGTATCCGTGACGGGGATCGATGGCCTGCGGAGAGGCCGGCCAAGGGCCGCCGCCGTTGAGCGGCCAGCGTTCGACCAGCGGGCGGATGTTGTAGTACACATGCACCTCGAAGTCGTGGAGGAACCAGGGCCGCAGCCCGAACTCGGAGAGGGCCGCGGCCACCGCCCGGCCGAGCGCGATGCGTGACGCGTCGTCGCCCCGGTCGGGCAGGTGGAACTGGCAGTAGTAGCCCGTGTCCCCGGGGTCGGAGGCGTCCGCCGTGGCCCGCATCCGGAGGCCCAGGTCGGTCAGATGGCGGGCGATGCGTGCGTGGCTGGCGCGCATCGACGCGAGGATGTCGTCGAGCCGCCGGAGTTGCACCCGGGCCAGGGCCCCCTGGAGTTCACCGAGGCGGCGGCCATGCCCCCAGCCGACCGGGTCGTCGCCGTACCAGTTGACCGGCGTGCCGGGGCCCCGCGCGTAGCCGGCGTTGTGCAGGGCCTCGATGCGGCGCGCCAGGACGGGGTCGCGCGTGACCAGCACCCCGCCCTCGCCGGCCGTGATGTTCTTGTTGATCTGCAGGCTGTAGATGCCGATGTCTCCGAAGGTCCCGACCCGGTGGATGCCCTCGGGGGCGGTGGGTGCGACCGATCCCGGCGTACCCCGCGCATGGGCACCCATCGACTGGGCGCAGTCCTCGAGAACCCGGATCATCGGGAGTCCCTCGCGGGCCCGTTCCTCGTTCAGTCCGCGGACGGTCTCGAGGATCGCCCCGATCCGCGCGCACCCGCCCAGCATCGGCACGGGCATGATCACCTTCGTCCGCGGACCCACGCGACGACGGATCTGGTCTGGATCGAGGTTGAGGGTGTCGTCGGAGTCCACCAGCACCGGGATGGCCCGGTTGCGGACGATGGCCGAGACGCTTGAGATCCAGAGGAATCCCTGCACCAGCACCTCGTCTCCTTCGCCGACCCCCAGGGCATCGAGCGCCAGTTCGAGCGCGCCGGTGCCCGAGTTCACCGCCGTGGCGTGGATCGCGGCGTCCGCCGCCACGGGCCGGCCGGGGATCCCCGAGATGAACCGGGCGAACTCGCGCTCGAAGGCTTCCACCTCGCCGCCGAACCGGGGGCCGTAGTAGCGGAACGGCGACCGGTTGCGGACCACGCGGCTCACCGCCTCGAGTTCCTCGTCGCCGTACCGGGCCGCGCCCGGGAACTCCGGAGGGAGGGGCCTCGGGACGGGGCGTGTCGGTGGGTTCGTGACGGGGCTTCGCGCGTTCATGACGGCGGGAGGGATGGGGTTTCGGGATCGATGCGGGGCGGGCCTGCCTCGCCGCGGTTCAGTCGGCCCCGGATCCAGCCCAGGTAGATCGCCAGGCCCGCCGCGAGACCGAAGCCGGTCGACCAGGCCGGCAGATGGCGGGTCGCGAAGCCGTCGACCGGGGTCGGTGACAGGGTGAGCGCGGCGACGACCCCCAGGGTCCAGCAGAGCGCGAGGGCGCCGACCACGCGGGGTGTGCCGGTGGGGCCGGTGTCGGTTCCTGCGGCCGATCCCTTGCCGAAGAGGGCCGCACAGACGGTCCCGGCGTAGCCCAGGTAGCCGGCCACCGCCGAGATCTGCGAGACGAGGTCGAGGCTGGGCAGCGCCACCACGACGAGGGAGGACACGGCCCAGACCAGCAGGATCGCGTTGCGGGGGATGCCATGGCCCGGCGCGACGCCGGCCAGCCACCGTCCGCAGGGCAGCATCCCATCGCGGCCCAGGGCGAAGAGCAGGCGGCTGGCCGCGGCCATGCAGGCCAGCGCGCAGGCGAAGATCGAGACCCCGAGGACCCCGAGCACCGCGGGCAGGGCGGAGCCCGTGGCCCGCCGCAACACGTCGAGCAATGGGTCTCCCGACGCCTGAGCGGCCGCCAGGTCACCGAGGGCACCCACGGCGCCGGCGAGCAGCAGGAAACCCGCGACCCCCGATCCGACCAGCGAGGTCATCATGGCCCGCGGCACGGCCCGTCGGGGATCGAGGGTCTCCTCGGCGAGGTCGGCCGCCGCCTCGAAACCCGTGAGGCACCAGGCGCCCAGCAGCAGCGACAGCGCCCACGCGCCGGCGCCGGCGATCCCGCCGGTGGCGGCCTGTCGTGACTCGAAGAGCGCGCCGGGCAGCGAACCCGAACGCAGCGCCATCCAGCCGAGCACGACCACGAGGGCCGCCACGCCGATCAGTTCGGCCCACACCCCGGTATCGTTGATGCGGGCCGCCAGTCGAAGTCCCCAGAGCTGCACGAGGGCCACGGCTGCGATGACGGCGAGGGTCAGCCCGGTGATCAGCGGAGCCGAGGGTGTCCGGCCGTCCCCGATCAGGCCGGCCAAGGATCGGGCGAGTGTGGCGCAGATCCCCGGGAACCCCGTCAACAACTGCAGCACGAGCAGCCATCCCACGGCGTACCCGACGTGCGGGTTCAGCAATCGGGTGGCCCACTGGTAGCCGTATCCCGACAGCGGCAGCCGCCGGGCCAGTCCGCACATCACCCACGCGACGAGCACCTGTCCGCAAAGCACCGCCAGCCAGGACCACACCACGGCCCCACCGACCTGACGGAGTCCGTGCCCGAAATTGGCCGAGACGCCGGTCAGCACCGAGATGAGCGAGAAGGCGACGGCGAAACTCGAGAAACCGCCGAGGGTGCGCCGCAGCCGCTGGGGGTAACCGAACCGCGACAGGTCCCGGTCGTCCCGGTCCGCCTCCGTCGCCGTGTCCGGTGGCCGGGTCATGGTTCCCAGGCGCCGTACCGCGAGTTGATCCGGTCCCGCAACCCGGCCACGAAGCGCGGCGTGATCTCGGCCTCGTGGGCGATCCCGTACCACAGGCCCGCCTCGTGCACGAAGCGGCGCAGGTTCACCAGGGCGTGCTCGACCTGTTCCCAGGTGATGCCCATGGCCTCGGGACGGATGTCGACCCCCGCCCGGTGGATGCGATCGAGCATCTCTTCGTCGCGGTCGCGGTGGAGCATCGATCCGGCCACGATGCCCAGACAGACGGGCTGGCCGTGGATGAACTTTCGGCCGGTGAAGTATTCTAGGGCGTAGAAGATGAAGTGCTCCACCCCCTCGATGTGCCTGGGGTTCCAGCCGGCCTCGTGAAAGGAGGCCCCGGCCCACCGCATCGCACCCATCAGGGCCCGGATGCCCGCCTCGTCGACCCGGGCGACGGCGTCGAGATGGGGCAGCAGTCCGTCCATCACCGAGCGGGCCTCCTCGACCATCCGGTCGTCGTAGGGCCACTGGGGTTCGGTGCGTCCGCGGTCGCGCGCCAGCCGCCAGTCGGCGTGCGCGGTGTGGAAGCAGAGGATCTCGCAGATCCCGCTCCGGTTGAGCCCGGGCGGCGCCGACCGGATGACGTCGAAATCGACGTACACCGCCTCCGGCACCGCCCAACCCACGTACCGCACATGGCCCCCGAAGCGCAGGCCCGACCGGTGACCGAAGGGGGCGTCGACCGTCATCGCGGTGGGGAACTGGAACAGGGGCACCCGACGCCGCCATGCGATGAACTTGGCCACGTCGATCGCCTGGCCCCCACCCAGGCCGGCCACCGAGGCCGACTCCGGGATGCGCGCCAGTGCGGCCTCGAGTTCGTCGCCGTCGATGGTGTCCACCAGCCATGGGGTGACCCGCCCTCCGAAACGCTCCCCGAAGCGCGGCCACAGGTCGGCCATGGTGACCACCAGGCAGGGCCGATGGGCGAAGTTCGGCAATTCGGCCAGGAGATTCCTGCCGAAGATGGTCTTGAAACCGATCCCTGGGGCGGTGGCTGGGGGCGTCATGGGTTCCTGGTTCGGCATCCGCCCGGGGTCAATGGCCCGCCTCGGGCAGCAGTTGGAAGCTCGACGCGACGAATCGCCCCCACCGGACCTCCCCGGTCACGCGGGCCCGGCGGACGACCTTGCACATGCCATCCTGGGCGTGCGCGTCACCGAGGGCGTCGAGCTTGACGCCGTCGACGAAATAGGCCCGGCCGCCGATCCGCACGGCCAGGTCGCAGTCGTCGCCCTTCAGTCCGAAGAGACACTCGCCGCAGGCCGCCTCCACCTCGGTGGGTGTGGTGAGGGCGGTGGGCCCGGAGGTCGCGCAGCCGGCGAGGGCGAGGGCCAGGATGGCTGAGGTCCAGGGGTTCGATCGTCGGGGGGAGTCCATCATTGGGGGGAGCCTATCACCGATCCCGGGGATGGCGACCGGAAACCCGGGCCTGAGGGCACGCCGAGGTGCGGGGCCCTCGGTCGGAGACGTTCCGGGGCGTCCCCGATTGTCCTCGGCGGCCCGGGTGGGAGGCCGGCCGGTGGTGCCCGCATCGGGCGCGCGCGGTGATCCCCCTATTGCCTCGCCAGGGTCGGGACTCGCCTCCACACTGGCGATGGATTCCCCATGAAACGATCCGTCCATCCGGTGTGGTCGGCTCTCGCCGCGATGATCCTGGGCATCGCCCCGAGGGCCGGAGCCTCGGAACAGTTCGAGAGGTTCGTGCGTCCCCTGATCGCGGAGCGGTGCCGGCCCTGCCATGGCCCGGATCGGGCCGAGGGATCCCTGCGGTTGGACTCGCGCGGTGCGCTGCTCACCGGCGGATCGACCGGAGCCGCGGTGACGCCCGGCGATCCGGGACGCAGCCTGTTGGTGCGCGTCCTCGGCGGCGACGCCGCTGCCGGTGGCCCGCACCGCGGCCTGTTGACGCCCGGCGAGATCGGGGCGATCGAGGTCTGGATCGCCGCCGGGGCGCCTTGGCCCGGGGCGCGGGTCGATTCGGGTCCTGCCGGGAAGGCTCTCGATTGGTGGGCATTCCAGCCACTCCGTCGGCCCCCTGTGCCCGGGAATCCGCCCGGGGCGGAGAGCCCCATCGACACCTTCATCGACGACGCCCTGCGGCGCGCCGGCGTCGAGGCCGCGCCTCCCGCCTCCCGCCGCGTCCTGATCCGCAGGGTGAGCTTCGACCTGGTCGGACTGCCGCCGTCGGCCGACGCGGTCGAGGCCTTCGAGCGCGACCCATCGCCCGACGCCTACGAACGGGTGGTGGACCGCCTGCTGTCCTCGCCCGAACACGGGCGACGCTGGGCCAGGCACTGGCTGGATGTCGTCCGTTATGCCGACTACCACGACGGCAACCCCGCCTCCCGCAATCCGCTCTGCGAGCCGTTGGAGGCCTGGCGGTATCGAGACTGGGTCGTGGACAGCCTGAACCACGACCTGCCCTTCGACCGGTTCATCGAGCATCACATCGCCGGCGACCTGCTGCCGTCGCCCGACGGACGGGTTCCCCATGCCGACGGTCTCGTGGCCACCACCTTCCTCGTGAACGGGGCATGGGATCGCGGCGACGCCGACAAGGAGAAGATGGTCAGCGACATGGTCGACGACCAGATCGACACCATCGGCAAGGCCTTCCTGGGGCTCACCCTCGGCTGCGCCCGGTGCCACGACCACAAGTTCGACCCGGTGACCCTCCACGACTACTACTCGTTGGCCGGCATCTTCTACAGCACCCGCATGCTCAAGGAACTGGGCACCAAGGGAGGGGAGATCACCCTCCAGCGGAGACCCCTGGTGCCGCAGGAGATGGTCGATCGGCGCGACCGGCGGCTCGCCGAGATCGCCAGCCTGGAGGCCCTGCTCAAGGGCGTGCAGGGCAAGGCTCCGGTGGTGCCGACCAACGATCCCGCCCGGGGGATCCTGGTCGAGACGATCGAGCGGCTCCGGCGGGAGTTGCCGCCGGAGCCCCCGATGGCGCTGGCGGTCAGCGAGGGCGGCGTCCCCGGCGGCCTGTTCACGGGCATCCAGGACGTGCCCATTCACCTGCGCGGCAGCTACGCCCGACTCGGCCCGGTGGTGCCCCGGGGCCTTCCGCGGTTCCTCGCCGGCACGAACGCCGTGACGGTCACCGAGGGCAGCGGACGTCGCGAACTGGCCGCCTGGATCGCGTCGCCGTCGAATCCCCTGACCGCCCGGGTGATCGTCAACCGTGTCTGGCAATGGCACTTCGGTTCGGGGTTGGTCCGGACTCCCAACAATCTGGGCCTGCTCTCGGAGCCGCCATCGCATCCCGAGCTGCTCGACTGGTTGGCCTCGGTATTCCTGGAGGACGGTGGGTCGCTGCGCAACCTGCATCGGAGGATCGTCCTGTCCAAGGCCTACCGGAGGTCCGGGAAGGTGGGCAACGATACCCGTGATCGCGACCCCGAGAACCGGTTGATGGGCCGGTTCCCCCAGCGCCGTCTAGAGGCCGAGGCGCTCCGTGACGCCCTGCTGGCGGCCTCGGGCGGGCTCGACCTGCGGGCGGGTGGTCCTGCCACCCATGAGCTCGGGTCGCCGAGGAGGTCGCTCTACCTCCAGACCGCCCGATGGGATCGAGCCAACTTCGCCACCCTCTTCGACGCCGCGAACCCCGACGCGTCGGTCGAGACGCGGACGGTCAGCACGGTCGCCCCGCAGGTCCTGTTCCTGATGAACCACGCCTTCATGTCGGAGTTGGCGGGCCGGATGGCGGTCGAGGCCGCCCGCGGGGCGCCCGAGGGCGGAACCGCGCGGATCCGGTGGCTCTTCCGCCGGGCGCTGTCGCGCGATCCGACCCGGGCCGAGGCGGACATCGCCTCGCGACTGCTTGCGGACGCCCGCGAGGCAGGCGGCGGCGATCCCTGGCCCGTGCTGGCGCACGTGCTCCTGGTCGGCAACGAGTTCGTGACGGTCGATTGAAGCCGAAGCCATGACCATCGCCCCTGCGACATCATCCCGGAGGAACTTCCTCGCCCGCACGGGCGGAGGCCTGGGGCTGCTCGCCCTGGCCGACCTGCTCGCGGCCCAATCCGGCGGATCCGGGTTGGCGGCCGATCGCGCGGTCCATCCGTTCGCCCCGAGGAGTCCCCATCACCCCCCGAAGGCCCGCCGAGTCCTCTTCCTGTACATGCCCGGGGGGCCGAGCCACGTCGATCTCTTCGATCCGAAGCCGCGCCTGACCATCGACCACGGCAAGCCGCTGCCCTTCGAGAAACCGCGCCTGGAGCGGACCAAGACCGGTCACCTGCTGGGTTCGCCGTGGAGCTTCGCCCGCCATGGGCGATCGGGGATCGAGGTGAGCGAACTGCTGCCTCGGACGGCCGCCTGCATCGACGACCTCTGCGTCATCCGCTCCATGGTCGCCGACAACATCAACCACACCGGCGCCGCCCTACAGATGTGCACCGGTGAACAGGCCTTCTCGCGGCCCAGCATGGGTTCCTGGCTGGTCTATGGGTTGGGCACCGAGAACCAGAACCTGCCGGGGTTCGTGGTGGTGAGTCCGGCGGAGGTGTTCCAGGGGGCCCAGTTGTGGGCCTCGAGCTTCCTGCCGAGCGCCTACCAGGGCACCCGTGTCCGCGATCTGGATCATCCGATCGCCGATCTCGCCGGCGGTGCCGGGTACGGGGTGCAACGTGCGATGCTCGACGCGCTGAAGCGGTTCGACGCGGTGCGGGAGCGCCCGGTCGCCGACGCCTCCGCGCTCGACGCGAGGATCGCCTCCTTCGAACTGGCCTTCCGGATGCAGCGGGAGGCGCCCGAGGCCTTCGACCTTGGACGCGAGAGCCCGTCGGTGCGGGCCCTCTACGGCATCGGCTCGCCCGAGACCGATCTCTTCGGTCGGCAATGCCTGCTCGGCCGGCGACTGCTCGAGCGGGGCGTGCGGTTCGTCCAACTCTTCGACGCGCCGTTCAACAACGCCTGGGACCATCACTCCGGGCTTCGCGACAACCTGCCGAAACGCTGCCGTGCGATCGACCAACCCGTGGCCGCCCTGCTGACGGACCTCAAGGCCCTCGGCATGCTCGAGGACACGCTCGTTCTCTGGGGCGGGGAGTTCGGCCGGACTCCCACCGCCGAGGGCACCGATGGCCGCGAGCATCATCCGTTCGGGTTCACGATGTGGATGGCCGGCGGCGGCGTCCGCGGCGGCATGACCCACGGCGCCACCGACGAGTTCGGTTGGCATGCGGTCGAGGACCGGGTGCATGTGCACGATCTGCACGCCACCATCCTGCACCTGATGGGCATCGATCACGAGCGGTTGACCTTCCGCTTCGGTGGGCGGGATCACCGGTTGACCGATGTCCATGGGCGCGTGGTCACCCGGATCCTCGCCTGATCCGGCGCGATCCATCCCCGGGTGCGGTTCGCCGGTCACCCGACGAGGCCGCGGATCGGATCGGCATGGTACAGCGGGAAGGGGCGCTGCTGCACGTCGAGCCATTGGGTGTCGCGGGGAATGCCCAGGGCGTGGAAGATCGTCGCCGCGAGGTTCTCCGGGGTCTGGGCGTCGGAGGCCGGTTGCCCGCCCTCCCGGTCGGAACTGCCGATGACGGCTCCTCCGGGGACGCCGCCTCCGGCGAAGAAGACCGACTGGACCGCTCCCCAATGGTCGCGTCCCGGGTGGCTGGCTCCGGGCAGGGTGGAGATCTTCGGAGTGCGGCCGAACTCGCCCGCCATCACGATGAGCGTCGATTCGAGCAGGCCGCGGTCCTTCAGATCGTCGAGCAGGGCCGACACGGC
>JBEGWF010000139.1:0-16560 GCA_041177965.1 Verrucomicrobiota bacterium
GCCTGGGAGGGCCAGGCCGGCCAACCGGGTCGTCATCTCGAAGGCGAGGCCGGGGGCATTCCCGACCGCGATGGCAATGGGAACCCGGACAACAACGGCGGAGAGCCCTTCCTGCGGACCGGGTTTCCGGGCACCCGCTTCGAGGCGCCCGGCGTGCTGGGCAAGCGATGGATCCAGGTGGAGATCAGCCAGATCGGCGACGTGCTGACCTGGAGGATCGACGGCCGGATCATCAGCCGTCGGACGAACACGAGCCCCTGGAAATCGGGGCGGGTGATGATCGGATACATGGATCCCTTCGCCGGGGTGGCCGAGGTCAAGGGGGAGAACTGGCTCCTGATCGACAACCTCCGGGTCGAACCGGTGCGGACGGTCGTGGTCGACACCGCCGACAACGCCTCGCCCGCGGGCGACGGGAAGACCTCGCTTGCCGAGGCCCTGAAGGACGTCCGGTCCAATGATCGCATCACCTTCAACATCCCCGGGGCCGGACCGCACTACCTCGTCACGCCGGCGGCGGGTTATCCGATGATCCGGGCCGACGACGTGGTCATCGACGGCTTCACGCAGCCCGGAGCATCGGCCAACACGAACACCATCGTCGGTGCCGACACGGCCCGGCTGAAGATCGTCCTCGATTCCCGCGCCGGCGGTCGCTTCACGCTGACGGACTATGGCGACCACGGCTTCGGTGACAGCGAGAGCGCGATCCTCCCGGTCCTCGATTCCCGCCGCTTCACGCTCCGCGGCGTGGCTGTGCTGAGCGCGACCGGCGGCGACTCCGCCGAGGATCCGTTCATCTACGGGGTGGCCTTGGTCGGGGCCTCGACCGACGCGCGCATCCAGGGATGTTGGTTCGGCATCGATCCGGCCAAGCCGACGGCGGCCAGTGTGCGGGGCGGCCGGGCCGCGGTGGCGTCCTTCAAGTGGGACAACGACACCACCTCCGAGGGACTGGTGGTCGGCACCGATTCGGATGGGTTCGGCGACGTCGCCGAACACAACCTGATCACCGGCCAATTGCTCGGTCTGCATCTGGAGACGCCTTACACCCGCGTCTCCGGCAACCGGTTCAACTACCTGCCCGACGGCTCCGTCTTCGACCACACGCAGGTGACCGGCTATCTGGGGAAGTTCACCGACGTCGAGGCCATCGAGAACGGCCGAGGCCACCACATGCTCATCGGCACGGACGGCGACACCATCAATGACGCCGAGGAGCGCAACTACTTCGGACCCCTGAACTACGAAGTGGTGGCCGAATTCTGGCGGACGGCCTCCGGTGTGGTGATGGCCGGAAACTCCTTCGGGTACGGCCCGTCGGGAACGGTCCACTTCAAGAATCCCTCCCCGATCAGCCTGGCGGTGGTCCGGAGCTTCTCGACCCTCCGGGTCGGCTCCGATTTCAACGGTCCGGCCGAGTCCGATGCGCTCGAGGCCAATCACTTGGCCGGCATGGGCGCGCCCATCGTGCGGTTCCACGGCAGCAACGCCAATGCCGACCAGCCGGCGCGGGTCTCGTTCCGCGGCAACGTCATGACCGGCAATCTGGGCAATGCGCCCTGGGACGCCGCCAGTGGTCTTGCGGCCGAGAAGTTCTACGGGCTGGCCTTGGCCGAGCCGACGGGCGAGGTCCGGCCGGTGATCGGGACCAACTCCACGGTCTCCCGTCTCCAGGTGGTCCTTCCGGCCCGCAATCCGGCCTATGCGGTCGGAGGCATCCGCCTCGACGTCGCCCTGGCCGATCCTGTCGGATTGGCGGCCGTCTCGGACCAGTATCCCCAGGGCTCGGTGCAGTCGATCCGGCACCTGAAGCAGGTGACCCTGGACGCATCCTTCGACGGCGGCCTCGCAGAGGTCGACCTGACGGGGACGGATCTCACCGCGACCGATCTCCGAAGGGTCCTAGTCTCCGCGAGCTACGTCTTGGATGAGGCCCCGGCGACGGACTCGGCCCCGGCGGTGCCCGTCTGGGCGGTCACCACGCCGTTCTCGGCGACCCTCGGAGGTTTCGAGGTGCCCACCACGCCCATCCGGGTGTCGGCGGCTCTGTCGGCCAATGGCCTCGGGCTCACGTGGTCCGGAGGCCAGGCACCGTACACGGTGCAGGTTCGGGAGACCCTGGTCGCGCCATGGAGGGATCTGCTGACCACCAGCACCACGAGCGCCACGGTGCCTTTGACGAACACCGCGGCCTTCTTCCGTATCGGCGGCCGATGAAACGGCCGAGGGCACCGGGCCCGAGGTCTGCCGGCTCCGTCGGGCAGGCCACGGCTCCGGCGTCGGTTCCGATGTCGCCATGAAGCTTGTGTTCTCCGAGGCGGACGCCGATCCCACCCGGTACGTCTATCCCTACGCCGTGTGGGCGTTCCCGGAACCGTCGGAAACCCCGGCCGACCTCTTCGCGGCCGGGTTCCTTCCCTCGTCCCCGGATCTTTCGCGGTTCTACCTCGGACGCCAACTGCGCGTGCCGTTGGTGGAATGGCGGCCGTCCTCCGAGAATCGCAGGGTGTTGCGCAAGGCAGGCGACCTGCGCTGTGAGCTCGTGGATCGGGATCGATTCGAGGTGACGGCCGAACGACTCGAGGCCTGGTTGGCCTTCGCCGAGGCCCGCTTCGGGCCCGGGGTCATGCCGGCGGCACGACTCGAGCGTCTGCTCGCGGGCCGGGTCATCTCCCACTTCCTGGTGTTCCGGGACGGCGATCCCGACGGACCGGAGTGCGGAGTGGCGCTGCTCTATCTGGAGCCGCCGCGGATGGCCTACTACTACTACGCCTTCTACGATCTCCGCGAATCCCACCGCAATCTTGGAATGGCGATGATGACCCGGGCGGTGGCCTGGGCCCGTGACAGCGGACTGGCCCACATGCACCTGGGCACCTGCTATTCGGAGAAGGCCCTCTACAAGACGCAGTTCGAGCCGATCGAATTCTTCAACGGTCACCGGTGGTCCCGCGATCGTGACGAATTGAGGCATCTCCTGCGCACCCGTCCCGAGACCCATCGTCTGGAATCGGCCGAATACCAGGGCTTTCTCGACGGTGGCCTGACGGGGGCGGCCGCGGCCTCGCCGTTCCGGATCCCGCTCTAACGCTTGAGGCTCCGCTCGATCGCCTCGAAGACCGGCTTGCGCCAGGCCTCGTATCCCGAGGCGTTGAGATGGAGCCCATCGGGCCCGAAGAACCGGGGATCGGGCCCGCCCTGCGCATCCAGCAGGGGCGAGGCGACATCCGCCACCGACACTCCCGATCGCGTGGGCGCCATCCGCTGGAGCAGGAGGTTGAACTCCCGCTGCGCCTCGGCCAGATGCTTACGGGAGGGACTGGGCTTCACGGTCAACAGGATCACCCGGGTGTCCCGCAGTTCGGTCGACGAGCGGTCGAGGAGGATTCCCAGATCGCGGGAGACCTCGGCGGGGGTTCGACCCTGGGCCAGGTCGTTGTCGCCCTCATAGACCACGACCACCGCCGGACCGTAGGGCAGCACCACCCGGTCGAAGTACCGGAGCAGGTCCCTGAAGGTCGAACCCCCGAACCCGCGGTTGAGCACCGCCCGTCCCTGGATCTCGGGAGGCAGAGCGGTCCATAGGCGGATGCTGGAACTACCGACGAAGAGGATGGGTCGAGGTGGCGGTGGTGTACGTCGGTCGATCGCCTCGAACTTGAGGATCTCGGGCTCGAAACGGTCGGGACGGACCGGTTCGGCCCCGTTCAGACGGCCGATGAGCATGAGCAGGGTGGCGAAAGACAGGAAACGGGAACTCATGGCTGCCGCGAAGGAGAGAACTCGTCGGCATGGTACGAGCTGCGGACCAGGGGTCCGGCCGCCACGTGGGTGAAACCCAGGGCCTCGCCCTCCTGTCGGAGGGCCTCGAAGATGGCAGGCGGGATGAAATCCACCACTGGAAGATGCCTGAGCGTGGGTTGCAGGTACTGTCCCAGGGTGAGGATGTCGCAGCCGGCCCGCCGCAGGTCGCGCATGGCCTCCACAACCTCCTCCCGGGTCTCGCCGAGTCCCAGCATCAGGCCCGACTTGGTGTGGACCTCGTTCCCGAGCCGATCCTTGACCTTGGCCAGCACCCGCAGCGACCGGTCGTAGGTCGCGCGGTGGCGCACGGACGGGGTCAGGCGACGGACGGTCTCGAGGTTGTGATTGAACACCTCCGGCCGGGCGGCCAGGACGGAGTCGATGGCCTCGTCGCGATCGAGGAAATCCGGCGTGAGCACCTCGATCACGATCCCCGGATTCAGGGCGCGAACCGCCTCGATGGTCCGCTGGAAATGGGCGGCCCCGCCGTCGGCGAGGTCGTCACGGGCCACCGCGGTGATCACGACATGCTTCAGGCCCATGCGCCGGGTCGCCTCGGCCACCCGTTGGGGCTCGTCCTGCTCCAGGGCCAACGGCTTGGCCGTCGAGACCGCGCAGAACCCGCAGGCGCGGGTGCAGCGGTCGCCGGCGATCATGAAGGTCGCGGTGCCCCTGCTCCAGCACTCCCAATGGTTGGGACACTTGGCGCTCTCGCAAACGGTGTGCAGACCGAGGCCGTCCAGCAGGTTGCGGGTGGCCGTGAAGGCGCTGGAGGTCGGCAAGGTCACCTTCAGCCACTCCGGCAGACGGCGCCGGGGAAGCAGCGGGATGGAGGCCGGCGGGGCGGCCGCCGGGGTGGAACACGAACTCATCGGAGGCGGTGAAATTCAAACCGAGCCCGGTCGTTGGCAACTGCTTTCGGGTATGCTTTCGGGCGAGCCCAGTGGAGCCCCTGGCCGCAGGCCGGCCTGCCGCTCGACGAAGTCGGCGGCATTGGATGCGATCACACCCCAGTCGAGGTGGGCGGCGACGCGGGCGGCCGCGGCCCGCCCGAGTTCCCGGCGTCGGTCGATCGGCAGATCCAGGAACTCCAGGACGCCCTCGGCAAGGGAGGCGCCGGTCCATCCCGAGAAGCGGATGGCCGGTTCGCCGGCGAAGTAGCGGGACAGGTTCTCCAGCGGGGTGCTGACGCACGGTATCCCGCACCCGAGGTACTCCACGGCCTTGGCGACGAACGCGCAGTGGACCCCCTGCGATTCCTCGTAGGGCACGAGTCCCACCGTGGCGTCGCGCAGGGCCCGGGCCATCTGGTCGTAGGGGATGAATCCGGTCGTCTCGAGCGGGATTCCCGGGGCGGCGGCCCGGACCTCCCGGGCCAAC
This sequence comes from Verrucomicrobiota bacterium, assembly GCA_041177965.1. GTDB lineage: Bacteria > Verrucomicrobiota > Verrucomicrobiia > Limisphaerales > UBA9464 > SXXZ01. The sequence continues at coordinate 5,188 of JBEGWF010000139.1, forward strand.
CGTTGGAGCGCCGGCGTCTCTTTCCCGACGAACCGGAAGCGTAGGTCCGGGCGGCGGGCGTGGAGGATGAGCAGGGCCTCGCGGGCGATGGGCCCGAGATGATGGGTGTCGAAGGAACCGTGCATCACCGCCACGGGTGGGGCGACCGGACCCGGATCGGCCTCGATCGGGGGATCCGGGCGGAATAGACCCGCGTCGTAGCCGTACTGGATGACCCGGATCCGGTCCGCCGGGAATCCGGTGGCCTGGAAGCGCTCGGCCAACGGGGCGGAGACGGTCATCACACCCTCGGCGTCGAAGCGTCGGGGCAGGGACAGCTCGTAGCGGTTGAGCCACGGAACCAGGCCGCTCCGGGTGAACACCGCGGGCCACGTCTCCATGAACCCGGTGAGGTAGTCGAGGAAGTTGAGGATGATGGGCACCCGCCATCGACGTCGAAGAAGGCCGGCGGCGACCGCGGAGATCGTGTGCTGGGAGAGGATGGCGTCGAAACGGAAGCCGGGCCCCTGGGACCGGCGCAGCGCCCCGAGGGTGCGATCGGCATGGCGGGCCAGCGCCAGGGGATACAACAGGTACTTGAGGTTCCGGTGGGCCGTGTAGCGGCCCATCGCCCACCCGGTGAACGGATGGACCACGATCCCGTGGGAGCGGGCGACGTTCCCGGAGTCCGCGAAATCCGGGCAGAAGAGGTGGACCTCGTGGCCGCGCCGGACCAGTTCCCGGATCAGGTAGATCGCCTCGGCCGAGCCCCCGCCGCTGGGTGGGAAGTACGGTTCATGGGTCAGGAACGCCAGGCGCATGGACGGTGAGATCGGGACGCGCGGGCTCAGTCCAGACCGCGGAGGAAGCGCTCCAGGATCCGGATCGACGTCTCCAGCTGGGACACGGCCAACCATTCCCGCTCGGTGTGGGCCTGGGCGATGTCGCCCGGACCGAAGACCACCGAGGGAGTTCCCCCGGCGGCCAGGGGTGCCGCATCGGTGAAGTAGTGGACGCCCCGTGTCGACCGGCGCCCGGCCGCGCGGGTCAGGGAGCGGACCAGGGGCAGGTCCGGGTCGGTGTCCAGCGGGTCGCAGGGGTTCGTCCGCAACGTATCGAACCCCGCCTTGAGGCGGTGTTGCCGCAGCAGGGCGGCGATCTCCCGTCGTACCCCGGCCTCGGTCTCGCCGGGAAGGGTGCGTCGGTCGATGTCGATGATGCATTCGCCGGGCACGATGTTGGGTTGCCGCCCGCCCTCGATGCGTCCGACGTTGATCGTGGGTCGGCCCAGCCGGGGATGGGCGGGTCGACGGGCCAGTTCGGTGGCGTAGTCGGTCTCGAGGGCCAGGACGATCCGCGACATGGCCGTCACGGCATTCCGTCCCCGATGGGGGGTGGCCCCGTGCGCCGGTCGGCCCTCGGTGCGCAGGCGCAGCCAGACGTCGCCCTTGTGCGCGGTGACGATCTCCAAACCCGTCGGTTCACCCACCACGGCGAGGTCCGCCTTCGGGCCTTGGCGGGCGAAATGCCGGGAACCCAACTGCATGTTCTCCTCGTCGACGAGGCCGACGAAGAGGATCTCGGTGTGGGCCGGCCGTCGTCCGGCGGCGGCCAGGTTCAGCAGCGATTGGAAGAACGCGGTGACGGAGCCCTTGGTGTCGCAGGCACCGCGTCCGAACACCCGTCCATCCTGCACCACGGGCTTGAGCTGGGCCGCATAGGCCGGTTCGCCGACCGTGTCGAGGTGGGGAGCGAGCACCACCCGTTGGCGTACCGCACCCCTGGGGCTCAGGCGCGCCAGCAGGTTGGACCGGCCGGGAACCACGGGTTGCATCAGGACCTCGAGCTTTCCGCGAAGGGCCGCAGCGGCGAGGTATTCCGCGACACGGTGTTCACCGTGCAGTTCGGGATCGGCGAAGAAGGCCGGATTCACGCTCGGCAGCGCGATCAGATCCCGGAGCAACCGGACACTGGCGGGTTGGGAGGCCACGATGGCGGCAAGGTACCCTCCGATCCGATCCCCGGCGATGCTCAACTTTTGACGGTGGCGGCCTTCTGCGTCGGGGTGGCCATCGGATAGAGGCCCGGGCAGCACCCGAAGGTCTGGTGGAAGGCGGCGCTGAAGTGGCTGAGACTGGAATAGCCGACCTCGAGGGCGGCCTCGGTCACGTTGAACGACCCTGACCGAAGCAGGGACGCGGCCTTTTCCATCCGCAGTTGCCGCAGATACTGCGGGATCGTCTGGCCCATCTCCTTGGAGAAGGTGCGGCTGAGATAGAACGGGCTGCAGGCCGCCTCGCGCGCGATGGCCTCGAGCGAGGGCGGGTTCGCGAGGTCCTTCTTCAGCGACTCGACCACGGTGTCGACCCTGTCCCGGGCCACCCGTTGCTGTCGGTGGCAGAAGAGCTCGGCATCGGCCGGCGGCACGAAGAAGAACTCGCTCATCAGCTCCCGGACCTTGGCCCCGTACCAGAGCTTCTGGGCCCCGGCCAGGACCGGGGGTTGTCGCAGGGCCATCACCAGATCGCGTTGGCGAGCCGTCAGGGGCCCCGGCTCGGAGACTCCGGAAACGGCGGGGGCATCCTGCAGCGAGTCGCGGATCAGGGGGTGGAGGCACTCCCGGCTGTCGCCCAGTTCCCGGGCCAGGAAATCGGGTCGGAACTCGACCGTGATGAACCGGTGCGTCTGGTCCGCCGACCGCGCGGCCGAGAGAGGGGTCCGCCCCTGCCGGTAGAATCCGGCGGTCTGGGACCCGAATCGAGCGGTCCGACTTCCGCCCTGCACCGAGCCCTCGCCGATCAGGTTGAGGCAGAGTTCGACGCTCCCGGGATGGAAGCTCCGGGCCCAGTCGATCGGTCCTGCCGAATGGAAATCATGCCATTCGAGGCTGAACCCGAGATCGCCGAAGCTGCCGAAGAGCTGGCGCCAACCCGCTCCGACGGCGGCCCATGCTGCGACCTCGCCTTCGAAGCGTGGAGGAGGGGTCTTGGCGTTCCGGGGCATGCGGGCGGTTCCGTGGAACGGCAGCGTAGGCCCGGAGACGGGCAGCGACAAGGCCGGCCGACCCGGCCGACCCGCTCCATCGGGCGGGCGGACGGTCCCCCGTTTCGTTGCCGATGTCGGGGAGATGCCCGGGGCTGCACCGGGAGAAATCCCGGGTGCACGATGCCTTTCTATTTTGCGGCGAAGCCGTAGACTGCCGGCTTTCGCATGGCCCTGCGCTTGTTCAACACGCTCCATCGTCGGGTGGAGGAGTTCTCCCCGCTCTTTCCAGAGGCCGAGTCGGTCGGGTTCTACTGCTGCGGACCCACGGTGTACGACTTCGGCCACATCGGGAATTTCCGCACCTTCGTCTTCGCCGACCTGCTCCGGCGCCACCTCGAATTCCGCGGCTTCCGCGTGAACCACGTGATGAACATCACCGACGTCGAGGACAAGATCATCCGTCAGGTCGCGGCCACGGGCCTGTCGTTGGCCGAGTTCACCGGGAAGTACACCGAAGCCTTCCTGGCCGACCTCACGACCCTTTCATGCCGGACCCCGCACCACCTGCCCAAGGCCACCGACTACATCCCCCAGATCATCGACCTCATCCGGCGCCTGGAGGCCCGTGGCATCGCCTATCGGGCGGGCGATGGATCGGTCTATTTCAGCATCAACAAGTACCGGGCCTGCGGATGCCGCTACGGGCAGTTGGTCACCCTCGATCCGGATGCCCAGCGCCGCACCGAACGGGTGTCGGGCGATTCGTACGAGAAGGACGATCTGGCCGACTTCGCCCTGTGGAAGGCGCGGGTCCCGGGCGACGGCGCGGTCTTCTGGGACAGTCCGTGGGGCGAGGGGCGCCCGGGTTGGCACATCGAGTGTTCGGCCATGAGCATGGCGATCCTGGGGCCCAGCTTCGATCTCCACCTCGGCGGCGAGGACCTCGCCTTTCCCCACCATGAGGACGAGATCGCCCAGAGCGAGGGCACCGGTCTCCAGCAACCGGGCCGTCCTTTCGTGAAGCACTGGGTCCATGCGGCCCACCTGCTCGTCGACGGCAAGAAGATGAGCAAGTCGCTGGGCAACTTCTTCACGGTCCGGGACCTTCTGAATCGCGGATTCAACGGTCGGGAGATCCGCTTCCTGCTGCTGGGCGCCCATTACCGCGAGACCTTCAATTTCACCCTCGAAGGGCTGGAGGCCGCGCGGACCGCCCTCTCACGGTTGGATGCCACCGTCGCCCAGTTGACGGAGAAGGCCGGACCCTCGGCAACGTCCGGATCCGGCCCGGCCCGGTCGGTCCCCGAGACGGCCCTCGAGACCTCCCTGGGCGAGGCCCTCGACGACGACCTCAACGTCTCCAAGGCATGGGCGGCCATCTTCGACTGGGTGCGTGAGACGAATGCCGCGCTGGCCTCCGGAGCGTTGGACGCCGCCGCCGCCGCCGCCCGTCTCCGGGCCTGGAGACGTGTCGACGAGGTCATGGGCCTGGGGGCGAGGCCTTCCGAGGAGTTCCCGGCCGAGGCCCTGGCCCTTCTGGAGAGGCGCAATGCCGCCAAGGCGGCCCGCGACTTCGCCACCGCCGATGCGGTGCGAGGCGAGCTGAAGGTCCTGGGTTGGACCGTCGAGGACTCGAAGACCGGCTCGCGCCTCAAGCGGCTTTGAACCATCCCATGGAAAGCATCGCACCGGGTTCCGATGTCCCGGCTCCTTGGGAATCCTCGGTGCTGAGGCACCTGCTGCTGTCGGAACCCGACGCCGCGCTGGCCACCCAGCTGTCCGGAATCACCATTCGCGGCCGCGAACGGGCGGGTCCCGCCCTGGTGATCCGCCTGAGGCCCGGTGCGGGTTCGTTTCCCGCGGCCCGGGGTGCGGTCTTCGGTGGCCACACCTTCGCCCGGGTCGACGGATGTTCAGCGAGGGCTGCCTTCACGTTGCACCTCGATGATCGCGGATGGGTCAGCCATCTGATGGCCTTTCTCGAGGACGATTCCCCGTGGCCCGACGCATGGGACCGGGTGGAGCTGGCGCCCGTCTCCGCGCGGCGGTCGGGCCCTGATCCCGCCTAGGGGTCCAGGGTGGCGCGCGCCACGGCCCAGACCGAGACCTCGTCGGCACCCAGGCTCCGGAGCACCCGGCACACGGCATCGGTGGTCGCCCCGGTGGTCAGCACGTCGTCGACCACGATCCAGGATCCGGTGATCGGGTCGGTCCGGGAGGGGCCGAAGGCCGATCGCACGTTGTGCATCCGTTCCTCGCGGCTCAGGGACGCCTGACTCACCGTGGGCTCGCGGCGTTGCACGAGGTCGGTGACCAGAGGAACGCCCAGGGCGATCGCGAGGGGTCGGGCCAGCCGCTCGGCCTGATTGAATCCTCGTTCCCGGAGCCGCACCGCGTGCAGCGGGACGGGCACGATCCCCCGGACCGGCCGACCCGCGAGATCGGGCAGGGCGGCCTCGAGGAGGAGTCCCGACAGGAAGGTGGCGAACCACGGCTCGTTCCCGTACTTGAGCCGATGGATGCATTCCAGGGCGATCCCCTCGGCCTCGACGGCGGCCCGGGCCCGATCCCACGAGAATCGGCCGGCCCGGCAATCGGCGCAGGGCCCTGGAGCCGCAGGGACGACACCCGTGAAGGGCACGCCGCATCGGGGGCAGCACGGTGTGCCGATCCGTCGGACGCGCTGGTCGCAGGCCTCGCACACGTACCCCGAGGCGGCACATGCCCGGTGACCGCGGCAGAGGGCGCAGACCGGGGGATAGACCAGGCCCAGCAGGGTCTCACGGAGGGATCCCGCGACCGCACCGAAACGGGTGATGGGAGGCTCGGCGGGGATCATCCGGGAGGGCGTCGATCCTCATCCGGCGGGCGTTCGCCGAGGATACGGACGAAGGTGAATGCGGTGATGGCCATGACCAGGAACGTGATCCATCCATCGTGCAATCGGGTCGAACCCCACCACCGGATCCCGCGTTCGCCCCGCGCCGTGGTCTGGGTGAGGAACTGGTACGACTTGAACCAGAAGATCCATCCCGCATGCAATCCCATGGACAGCCAGAGCGCCCCGGTCCGTTCCCGGCACCATGCAAGGAGGCCGCCGATCATGCCCAGGGTGAGGATTCCCGGGAACAACGCCGAGCCGTCGGTCCATCCGGCGAGCATTCGGCCGAGCATCTCGAAGCCGGTCCATGGACCCACCGAGGTCGGCGGGTCGGGACGCTGGAAGAAGTGGACCAGGGCGAAGAGTCCGGTGCTGAGGCAGGCCGACAGCGCGAACGGGAACCTGCGCCGCAGCGATCCCAGAACCATGCCCCGGAAAAGGAGTTCCTCGAGGAACGAAACGGCCACGGCGGCCCCGAGGGCCCTCGTTCCATGTGTCAGGAACAGTCCGGCGGGATGGCTGGAGTTCCAGGTTCGGGCCCCGAAGCCCAGGGCCATGGCCGCCACCGCAGCCAGCGAGACCATGCCCGCGGACAGTCCCAGCGTCAGCTGCCGGCGCGAGAGCGGACCCCACCCGAGTCCCACCGACTGCCAGCCGGGGAACCATCCCGAACGGACCATCGGCCAGAGTCCGAGGAGGGCCAGCCCGAGGAGGCTTCGATCGACATACCGGCGGAACGGCTGGTGAGCGAGCGGTGAGGAGGGAGCCACGGCCTGCGCCAGCGACCAGAGCCAGGGGGCCAGGAGGGCCCCGCCCACGAAGACCGCCATCAGGTAGGCGCAGAGGACCCAGGCCGGATGGGGCGACGGAGGGTCTCGGTGGGGATGATTCATCGGTGGGGCGCTTGGTCCATCGGCTGGCCGCCGGACTCCGGGCACCCGCGCCTGGGCGTTCAGTTTCCGCGGCAGGCGGGGCAGACGCCGAAGAATTCCATGCGATGGGAAATCCCGGAGAACCCGTGTCGCTGCGCCAGTTTCTCCTGAAACTCGTCGAGGAAACAATCGTCGAGCTCGATGACCTTCGAGCATCGGGTGCACACCAGATGGTGATGGTGGGTGTCGCCCTCGTCCGGCGACAGCTCGAAGCGGGCAGCGCCATCCCCGAAGTCGTGGCGACGCACCAGACCCATCCGTTCGAGGGTGTGCATGTTGCGGTAGACCGTGGCCAGATCGCAGTCGGCCTTGCCCAGGGCCCCTCGGATCTCCTTGGTCGTGAGCGGGGATGCGTGTTTCCGCAGGACGTCGAGGATCGCCTGCCTCGGGGCGGTGATCTTCAGCTCGCCCTGCCGGAGCTTGTCGGTGAGGTCGGAGAGCGGCTGCTGGATGAGCCGGTGCGGGTGCGGATGCTGGGGACAGGGGCGGCTCATGGTGCGATCCGTGCGGGGCGCCTTGCCCGGCTGCCCACCAGCGACGCGATGAACAGTGCGGCGAGGGTCAGGGTGATGCAGGGGCCGCTGGGAAGGTTGAGCGGGTACGACAGGGCCACGCCGCCCCCCGCTCCGACGACGCCCAGCGCCAGGCTGAGCAGGATCTGCTGTCGGAGACTCCGCGCGAGGTTTCTGGCGGCCGCGGGCGGGATGACCACCATGGACGTGACCAGGATGATCCCGAGGAGCCGGATGCTCAGGGCCACGGTCAGGGTGAGCAGCGCGACGAAGGCGTAATTCAGGCCCCGGACCGGCACCCCCGACACGTGCGCCAGATCGGCATGGGCCGTCATCAGCGCCAGCGCGTTCAGCCTGAGGAGCAGGATGGAGCCGACGACGACGAGGGCGGCGAGGGCTAGGCACACGTCGGCCCAGCCCACCGACAGGATGTCGCCAAAGAGATACCGGTCGAGCTCCCCGCGGAATCCCTTCAGCAGGCTCAGGATCACCATGCCCAGGGCCACCGAGCCGCTGAGCAGCAGGGCCATGATGGTGTCGTTGAGCAGGTCGGTCCGCTCACGGAGCCAGAGGATCAGTCCGGCGATGAGCAGGCTGAAGAGCACCATCGGGACGGTGGGGTCGGCCAGGCCGAGCCAGAACCCGAGGGCCACCCCGGCGAGGGCGGCGTGCGCCACGGTGTCGCTGAAGAAGGACATCCGGCGAGCGGTGACGAAGACCCCGATGAATCCGCAGAGGGGCCCGAGGAAGAGCGCGGCCAAGAGCGCACGCACCATGAAGGGCTCAAGATCCATGGCCGCCGTGGGTGTGGTGGTGATGGTGGTGGTAGGGCGTGAAATGGATGCCGTAGGCCCGCTTGAGCGACTCTGCGTTCATCACCTCGTCGGGCGACCCCTCGCAGCAGATGACGCCGTTCAGCGCGTACACGCGGCTGGCATGCCGGTAGACCATGGAGAGGTCGTGCGAAACCAGGACGACGGTGAGTCCGCGGCGTCGATGGACGTCGGCGATCAGGCCGTAGAAGTCCTCCTCGCCCGGGGTGTCGACGCCCGCGGTCGGTTCATCGAGCAGCAGCAGCTCCGGTTCGTTGAGCAGGCTCGAGCAGATGAGCACCCGTTGGAGCTGTCCCCCGCTGAGTCCGGCCACGGGACGGTCGAGGAGGCGGGTGACGTCCATCTCGGCGACGGCCTCATGCAGCTGGTCGTCGACGAACCGCGAGGGCCTCCAGAACCATCCGGCGGTCCCGGGCCGCCGGATCGCGAGGAATTCCCGGACGGTGAGCATGAAACTGGGGTCGAGCTGCAGGCGCTGGGGTACGTAGCCGACCCGGCGCAGCAGCCGTGGGCCCGGGGGGCCTTCGCCGAGCAGCCGGACGGAGCCCCGCAGCGGTCGCTGCAGGCCCAGAAGACACCGGAGCAGGGTGGTCTTGCCCGAGCCGTTCGGTCCGATGAGCGCGACCATCCGCCCGGCCTCGATCCGAAGGTCGACGCCCCGGAGCACGGGATTTCCCCCCAGGGTCACCTGAAGATCCCGCACCTCGATCGAGGCGGGTCTCTGGGGTCGGAAGGCGATGTCCATGGCTCAACGCAGGGCCGCCTCGAGCGATCGCAGGTTCCGATCGAGGCCGTCGATGTAGAAGGTCCGGGAGGCGGTGCCCGTCTCGAGGACATCGAGCTCCGCGACGCGGATCCCGAGATCGTCGGCGAGGCGACGGACGATCCGGGGATTGAACTGGGGTTCGGAGAACACCACCCGGACCTTCTCCCGACGGATCGCCTTGGACAGTCGCGCCAGGTACCGGGGAGAGGGATCGACATGGGGCACCTCCTCGACCACGCCCACCAGCTTCAGGTCGTACCGGCGGCAGAAATAGGGGAACGCGTCGTGGAAGGTGACCACCTTCCGGTTGTCCAGACCTTTCAACGCCGACCGGATCCGTTGGTCGAGGGCGTCCAGCTCCTGCAGATAGGCGGCACCGCGGCGGGCATATCCGTCGGCGTGGCCGGGATCGGCCTGTCGGAGGGCCTGCACGATGTTGGAGACGCAGTGCTTGGCGAGGAGCGGGTCGAGCCAGACGTGGGGATTGGCGTCCTCGTCCCCATGATCGTGCCCGTGATCATGGTCGGCGGCGGACTTCCGGGAATCGCCGGTCGGATCGATGGCCAGCGGGGTGAGATGGTGGATGAGCTGTCCACGGAGACCCTCGGAGACGGTCACCACGCGCCGGGACGGTTTGGACCCGGCCTGATCCACCGCGCGGGTCAGCCAAGGGTCGACTCCGAGACCGTTCATGAGCACCACGTCCGCCCGAGCCAGCTTCCGGAGATCGGAGGGCTTGAATTGGAAGTCGTGCGGCCCGACATCGGCCGACAGGAGGCATTCGACCACGGCGTCGTCGCCGGCCACATTGGCGGCCCAGGAATGGATGGCCGGCAATGTGGCGAGGATCCGCGTCTCGGCCCGCGCCCGGAGGGGGTGGCCCAGGGCGACGATCCACGCCAGCAGCATCAGGAGACCGTGGGTGTTCACGAGGGTAGAGTAGGGATCGGGGAAAAGGATTGCAAACCACTTGCATCGCCGAAGCACGCGAAAAACCCGTCGGGTTGCCGACGGGTTGTTGGTTGGTGGTTTTCCGTTCGCGGTTCGCCGTTCGCGAGGGGAGCGGCGAGCGGAAGGACGACCGTAAGGACGACTGGGATTGGGGGCGTGGCTTGGACCGGCCGCCCGACGGATCACTTCATCAGCAGCATCTGCCGGGCGCGTTTGATCGCCAGGCTGAGCTTGCGTTGGAAAGGAGCCGGCAGGCCGGTGTACTTCCGGGGCAGCACGCGCCCGTTGTCGGTCACGTACTGCTTGAGCAGCGCAACGTTCTTGTAGTCGATGGCGTCGATCGTGAACTCGACCTTGGGCTTCGGACGCGGGGTCCGCGCGGCGGTCGATCGGCGCTTCTTCTTCTCCTCGAGCTTGGTCTTGCGGGGCATGGTTACTTGATTTCGCGGTGCAGGGTGTGCCGACGGAGGAAGGGATTGAACTTCTTCTTTTCCACCTTGTCGGTCTGCAGCTTCTTGTTGCGGGTCGTCTGGTAGCGGGAGACGGGCTTGCCCTCCTTCTTCGCTTCCGTACATTCGATGGTCACTATCTCACGCGGCATAAATCAGTGTTCTGTGGATCAGTTTTCTTTTTCCTTGGCGGGCTTCTCCTCGACGTCGCCGTCGTCGTCCTCGACATCCACCGAGGCGCCGGCCTCGACGGACCCCAGCGAACCGAGACGGTTGCGCTGGCGCAGCACCCCTTCCTTCTCGAGCTGGGCCTGCGATTCCACCGTGAAACGGGTCCACGGGATCGCCTCCAGACGTGCCTTGGGAATGACCTTTCCGGTCAACTCGCAGACGCCGTAGGTGCCTTTTTCGATGCGTTTGAGGGCCTCCTCGATCTCGTAGACGGCGTCCTGGTCGGACGACAGGAGGCTGAGAGCGAAATCGCGGTCGAAATTGTCGGTGCCGGAGTCGCCCATGTGGAGGCTGTAGCTCTCCATCTCGGATTGGGACTCCTTGGCCAGCCCGCTCATCTGACCCCGCAGGCGTTCGTGGAGGTCGAGCAGGTTCTGGTAGAACTTCTGCCACTCGGGCTTGACCCTCGAGATGGGCATCCAGCTCTGCGTCTCCGGGGAGGCCTTGCCACCGGGTTTGGCCAAGGGACGACCCAGGATGGCGGCGGCACTGGCCGCGCCCACCTTGTGATGATGGACCGGCTTCTTGCCCGGGGCGGGTGCCTTCGAGACGGATGCCTGTTTCTTGGCCATGGCGGTTGGTTCCCTGTTCGCTTGCCGGAGGCGCCCGTCCACCGCGGATGACCCATCCGCCGGACGCCTGTTTTCCCGATGCTTTTTGATCGAGGGCCAAGAACACTAGCCAATGGATCGTGGATTGCCACCAAAATTTTCGGGTCCACCCGTCGCAGAACCAGGGTCTTTTGTTATGAGCTGCTGACAGAGTCGTAAAGACGGGCGTTTTTCTTTTTTGTAGACCAGCGCCCCTCTTTGCGCTCCATTGATGCGGGATGAAACGCCTGCACCGATCTTCAT
>JBEGWF010000140.1:0-10042 GCA_041177965.1 Verrucomicrobiota bacterium
CCGGCACCCACCAACGTCGCACAACGGTTGTTCGCCCGGGCCCTGGCGATCGGCGAAGGCTCCGAGGCCAGCGTGGTCGTCACGCTCGACAACTGCATCCTGCCCCGGGGCGTCTCCGAGGCGATCCGAGCCCGATTGGTCGAAACCGAGGGCCTCGGCCGGCAGCGGATCGCCCTGACCGTGACCCACACGCACAGCGCCCCTTGCCTGAGCGGCGCGGCGCCGAACATCTTCGCGCAGGCGATCTCCGCTGAAGATCGGGCCCAGATCGACACCTACACCCGGTTCTTCATCGATGCGACGGTGTCGGCCGTCCGAGAGGCCCTGCAACACCGCAGGCCCGCACGGATGGCCTGGGGTCAGGGTCGGGTGGATTTCGCCCGGAATCGCCGGACACCTGGGGGTCCGGTGGATCCGTCCCTGCCCGTGCTGCGGGTCACCGCCGAGGATGGAACCCTGGTCGCGGTGCTCACGAGCTATGCCTGCCATTGCACCACCCTCAGCGGAGAGTTCAACGCATCCCACGGCGATTGGGCCGGAGTGGCCGCCGCGGCCCTCGAGGAACGCCACCCCGGAGCGGTGGGCCTGGTCGCCATCGGCTGCGGCGCCGACGCCAATCCGGCACCCCGGGGTACCCTGGCGCTCGCCGAGCAGCACGGGCGCAGCCTGGCCTCCGAGGTGGAACGGTTGATCGGACTGCCGCTCGAACCCTTGTCCGCGGCACCGCTCTGCCGCCTGGAATCGGTGGAGATCCCCTTCCGGCCCCACTTCACCCGCCCGCAGTGGGAACAACGGGCCACCAACTCGGGCATCGTGGGCTTCCATGCCCGCCGCTGGCTCGAACGCCTCGACCGGGGCGAGGCGCCCCGCCCTTCCCTGCCCTATCCCATCCAGACCTTCACGTTCTCGACCAACCTCGCGATGGTGTTCCTCGGCGGTGAAGTGGTGGTGGACTACGCCCTGAGGTTGAAGTCCGAACTCGACCCGCGCCGGCTTTGGATCCACGGCTATGCCAATGAGGTCCCGGGGTACATCCCGTCGCGGCGGATCCTCCAGGAGGGCGGGTACGAGGCGGAATCCTCGCTCTGGTACTACGACCAACCCCAGCAATTCGATCCGGCGCTGGAAGACCGGATCATCGACGCGGTCCACCGGCAGTTGCCGCCGGCATTCCAGCCTCCGCAGCCCCGCGGTGAGATGACCGAACCCCTGCCCATGGACCGGGCCCTCGAATCGTTCCGCCTGCCACCGGGATGGACCATGGACCTGGTGGCCGGCGATGATCTGGTACAGTCGCCGGTGGCCATCGACTTCGGAGCCGACGGGCGTCTGTGGGTCTGCGAGATGGCCGATTATCCCAACGGATTGCGCGGAGGACTGGAGCCCGGGGGACGGGTCAAGGTGCTGACCGACACCGATGGCGACGGTCGCATGGACCGGGCCGAGGTCGTGGCCGACGGAATGCCCTTCCCGACAGGTCTGATGGCCTGGAACGACGGAGTGCTGGTGTGCGCCGCGCCGGAGGTCCGCTGGATCCGCCCAGGTCAGGGGCCGGGAGAGGTGCTGCTGTCCGGGTTCGCCACCCACAATTACCAGGCGCGGGTCAATGGCCTGCGCTGGGGGCTCGACGGCTGGGTGTACGGCGCGGGCGGCCTCTTTGGTGGGCAGATCCATTCCCACCGGGCCGGCACCGACACCGACGCGCGACAACGCGACTTCCGCTTCCACCCCGAATCGGGCGAATTCCAGGCGCTTCCGGGCGTGAGCCAGCAGGGGCGTGTCCGGGATGATTTCGGGGAGTGGTTCGGCAACGACAACGGCTCGCTGCTCTGGCATTTCCCACTGCCCGCAGAGGCTGCGGCACACGGAGTCGAGCCGGTCCAAGCCCGGATTCCCAGCAACCGGGACGACAACCGGGTGTTCCCGATCAGCCGAACACTCGAACGATTCAACGACCCTCACACCGCCAACCACCTCACCAGTGCCTGCGCGCCCGAGATCTACCGCGACACCGCCCTCGGTGCCGACCTCGCGGGCGACGCCCTGGTCTGCGAACCGGTCCACAACCTGATCCGCCGGGCACGCCTGTCCCGCGATGGCGTGACCTTCGCCGCCCGCCGTGTCGCCGAAGAATCCTCGCGGGAATTCCTCTCCAGTTCCGATTCGTGGTTCCGACCGGTCGAAATCCGGACCGGAACCGATGGAGCCCTCTGGGTGGTCGATCTCCATCGCTTCGTCATCGAGCATCCCCGGTGGATCCCTCCGGAGCGCCTGGAACGACTCGATGTCCGGGCAGGGGCCGAGGGCGGACGCATCTACCGGCTCCGACGCCGGGATTCGGCCGTGACCGCGCTGCCACGCGTGAAAGGCCTCGCTCCAGAATCCTTGGCACAGCGCCTCGGATCCCCGAACGGCCCCCTGCGGGATCTGGCGCAGAGGGCATTGCTGTCGTTGCCCGAGCCCTCCTGGCGGCGCGCGTTGCCTGCGGTGACCTCCCTCGCCTCCGCGCCCCGCAGCCCGTCGGTCCGCGCCCAGGCCTTGTCGTTGTTGGCCCTGCGGGGAGGATTGACCGAACCCCTGTTGGCATCGGCCCTGCATTCGGAACATCCCGGCCTGGTCTCCGTGGCCCTCGGCTGGATGCCGTCGGGCACGGTGGGCAAGCGCCTGCTCGCCCTCCATGGAGAGGCCCTCGACCACGACCCGGCCCTGCGATTCCACCGTGCCCTGGCACTGTCCCGGGGCGATGCCGGGGCTGTGCCGATCCTGATACGACAACTGTCCCGGTGGCCCGAAGATCCGTGGGTTCGGGCGGGTGCCATCACCGCGGCACGGAAGCGACCAGGGGTATTCTTGGAGGCCCTGTCCCGCGCCCCGGAACTCCTGCGGCATCGGGGTGCCCCGATGGCGGAGTTGCTCGCCGCCTGGGATCACCCCGTCTCCATCGACACGGCCGAACGCTGCCTCGTCCTCCTGGATCGGACCGCATCGCCCGAGGATCCTCTCCGCCTGTCCTGGTGGATGGCTGCCGAAGCCCTCAAGACCCCGTCTCCCACGCTGGACGCGCTGCGCCGCCGATGGCGGGAAACGCTCTCCGCACGCCTGCCGGAATTGCTCGGGAATCCCTCGCTTCCCGAGCCCATCCGCGCGGCCGCCGCTCGACTCCGGGTCGCTCACCTTCGATCGGCGGGGCTGCCTCCGTCCGAGGCGGTGGCCCTTTTGGGAACACCACTGTCCGCAAACACCCGGAGGGCGCTCTGCGACGCCCTCCAGGCGTGGGGACATCCGGCGACCGTGACGTCGATCCTCGAAGGCTGGCGATCACGGGCCGAATCCGATCGACGGGATCGCCTGGAATTGCTGCTGGGCCGTCCCGATTGGATCCCCGGACTGCTGGCGGCCATCGAACGAGGCACCGTTGCCGCCTCGGAACTGTCACCGACCCAGACCGCCGGACTGCGGCAGCATCGCGATGGGGGCCTGCGGGAACAGGCTTCTCGACTCCTGCCCCATTCGGCTCCGGACATGGGAACCCTGCTGAAGCGGTTCTCCACAGCCGCCGATATGCAGGGCGATGCCCAACGGGGACGAGGGCTCTTCGAGGAACGTTGTGCTTCCTGTCACGCCATCCGAGGCCCGGGCCCCGCCGTGGGACCCGACCTCGCCTCGTTCGCCACCAAACCCTTCGAGGCGTTCGTGAGGGCGATCGTCGATCCCGATGCCGCCGTGGATCCACGTCATTCGGCCGTCACGGTGTCACTGGCCGACGGACGCGAGTGGACCGGGGTGGTCGGCGAATCCTCGGCCACCCGCCTCACCCTGCTGCTGCCTGGCGGCTCATCGGAGGGGATCCCGAAGGCATCCATCCGAAGCCAGACACCGCTGGGCCGATCACTGATGCCCGAAGGCCTCACCGAAGGGTGGACACCCCGGTCCGTGGCCGATCTTTGGGCATGGATCCGACACGATTGACCCGGGCCCACGGGTGGCCGAACGGGTCACGGCCAGAGCCTGGTTCGCCGCCGAAGCGTGTCCTCGCCGTATGGTATGGCCAACGTTGCAGGCCTCTGTCACCGTCGTTACACGCTCTTGCGACGGGGCCTGCAACTTGAACGTCACCGACCCCTTTCGATGGATCCGAGTCGTCCTCTTGGCGTGCGCCATTGGGGCGGGCAAGGGGCGTCCGGTGTCGGCCGCAGTCCTTTGGTCCGACCCCGGGTGGCATGACTTGCACCAGACGAATCGAACCCTGTCGCTCGAGGGCAGTGCCCTGAGGCCAAAGGGTGATTCTTCGGGGGAAACCCTGTACCTGAGGTTCACCGTCGATCCGCTCTCCGATGGAGTGTCCGAGATGATCGAGCATTACCTCGCCGGTTGGGTCTTTGCAGAAAAGGGGATCGAGAACCTGGGCCTCGGGAACGCCCTGAACGCCTGGGGCTACAGCGCTTTCAACGCGGCCCAAACGGGCCCCCCGAACGAGGTCGAGGGGGAATTCGACTTCCTGTCCCTCCACTCCGAGATCCTGGGTGACAGCGAGTTCGATTCCCCGCGCCTCGGCACCCCCCGGACCATCGCCGCCCGGATCGATTTCATTCCCGGAGACATCGATCGGATCACGGTCTGGATGCAGCCGGATCTTTCGGCGGGCTCGAAGGAGTCGCGGATGCTGCCGAAGCAAACGACCACATTCAGAGCAAACGCCTCCTTCGATGAGATCCGACTGCGCCATCGAGGCGGCGGTCGGGGCTGGAGGATCGGACGCCTGATGGTGGCCACCACCTTCGAGGATCTCACCGAACCCCACCCGTGGCAGAAACCCTCATTCACGTTGGGATGGGTGGCCGCCATTCTGGTGTTGGGAGGATTCGGTTGGTGGCGCACCTCCCGAAGAGAACGACTTCTCACGCGGCAACGCGACGAACTCGAATCCAGCAACTCGTTGGAACGCGAGCGGGCCCGCATCGCCCGGGACCTTCACGACTCCCTCGGGGCGGCCCTGTCGGAGATCTCGCTGACGAGTTCCATCGCCCAGACGAACGGTGCTCCGCTGCAGGCGCTGCGAAGGATCGAACGACTGGCGAGGAACAGCGTCGAGGAGTTGGAAACCATCGTCTGGGCCACCGACCCCAAGGCCGACACCGTGCAGGGCTTTGCGGATCACGCGACCCGGTTCGCCACCGATTTCCTGTCCGCGGCCGGAATCCGCACCGCGGTTTCGATGCCTCCCGGACGACTGACGGAAAGCATGCAGTCCGGTGTCCGTCACCAGGCATTCCTGGCCTTCAAGGAGGCGATCCACAATGTCGTCAAACATGCCCGGGCGGGCGAGGTCCGGATCGGCATCGAAAACCACCCCCATCGTCTGTCGGTGACGATCGCCGACGATGGGATTGGCATTTGCCCGGACACCGACGCCCGCGAACGGAATGGCGACCAACGGCACGGGTTGCAGAGCATTCGCTCCCGACTCGAATCCATCGGCGGCGCCGCATCGATCGAAAGTCACACCGACCGCGGCACGAAGGTCCGGTTCGAGATCCCTCTCTGAGACCACAGCGCCCGGTTCGGAGCGAACCCCTACTTGGTCAACGCCTCATCGAGGTTGAGCAGCGTGCTGGCGACCAACGCAAGGGCGGACGTCCGAGGGTCGCCTCCCGCCGCCGAGGTCAACCCGGGATCCGCCGCATAGCGTTCTCCGGCCGAACGATGCAATCGCTCGAGACGATCCAGGGTCGCGGCCGCGGCCCGCTCGCTGGTCACCGATTCCCAGGCCCAGGCCAACTGTCCCCGAAGGTCCCCTCCGCGTGCCTGCATCCGTCGGGCCAGGGCCAGGGAGGCCTCGGCATAGACGGGGTCGTTCAGGGTCACCAGCGCCTGGAGCGGCGTGCTGGTCACCACCCGCCGTGGGGTGCACATCTCGCGGCTGGAGGCGTCGAAGGTGACGAACGACGGGTACGGGCTTGTCCGACGCCAATACGTGTACAGGCTGCGACGATGACGGTCCTCGTTCTGAGGCGTGACCCATTGGGAGCCGTTGTACACCACCTGCCAGACGCCCTCGGGCTGGAGGGGCATGACCGGTCCCCCGCCCCGCTTCTCGCTGAGCAGGCCCGAGACCGCCAACGCCTGGTCCCGGATCATCTCGGCGGCCAGACGGGTCCGCGGGCCTCGCGAGAGGAGGCGATTGCGCGGATCGGCCGCCAGCGCTGCCGGATCGCTGCGGTGGTCCTGCCGGTAAGTCGATGAGAGCACCAACTCACGAAGCAACGCCTTGAGACTCCACCCCAGCTCTCCCTGGAACCGGAGAGCCAGCGCGTCCAACAACTCCGGGTGCGACGGCGGCAACCCGGTCGAACCGAAATCCTCGACCGACTCGACGATGCCGAGGCCGAAGAGCTCGGCCCAGATGCGGTTCACGGCCACCCGCGCGGTCAACGGGTTCTCCGGAGACACCAGCCAACGGGCAGCCGCCAAGCGGTCGGGGTTCCCTGGCGGCAATGGCGGGAACAGGCCCGGCACCCCCGGTTCCACGACCTGGTCCTTGGTCAGGAAATTGCCACGCACGAAGACCCGGGTCTCGCGTCGGGCCTCGGGCGGCCGCTCCCGCATCACCAGCGTGCTCGCCGAAGGGATGGCCTCGCGTCGGCTCCGTACTTCGGTGATCTGCCGTTGCAGGCCGGCGCGGCCGGGCGAACGGACCAATGCGGTCCAGTCGCTGCGGTCCGATGTGGACAGGGCGAAGTGGTACAGGATGGAACCCTTCGTCTCGGCATCGAAGATCTCATGCTTGAGATGGAGGCGCAGGGTCTGCCCGGGAGCCACCCGGACCGGATCCTTCGGCACGAACACCAACCAGCGCGGACCGAAGAGCTTCGGAAAGGCTCCGCCGCCGGCCCAACCAGGTTTGAGGCTCTCCTCGGGATCGTAGGGGCCCGACAGGGTGTCGGCATACACGGCGACGAACTCGATGCGTTCGATGCCCGTGGGCAGTGGCTTGGCATCCCGTTTCTTCGGAGCTTCCTTGCCGGCCTTCTTGGCCTCGTCGGCGGCCCGCGCGTCCTCGGCGGCCCGTCGATCGTTGTCGGCCTCCACCTGCTCGGCCTCGACCTTCGCCGCGGCGACCTTGGCCGGATCCTCCAACTCCATCCACAGGTGGCCGACCACCGCTCCGTGCTCGGGCCACTGCTTGGGATCCTGGCCTCGGGGCATGATGTCGAGGCGCAGGGCGTTGAAGTGGGCCTCGGGAGGCAGGGTCATCACGTAGGTCGCCCCGTTGGGGATGGTCCCCCCGACCCGCACCTCCGCCCCATCGACCCGGAACGTCGCCTCGGAAGGCCCCTGGATCTTCAGTCCGTCCAACGGGCTCCATCGCTCCTCCCGAACCAGCGGACGAGCCGCATCGTTCAGTTCCGAGCGCAACCGTTCGATGCTCCGATCCAGCGCCTCGGCCTCGGCGAAGCGGCCCGGATCGTTCGGCACCCGCAGGCGCGGATGATCGTCGGACAGGTCGGCATCCTCCGTGGAGTTCCACATCGAGAGGAACCGGTAGTATTCCTCATGACGGATCGGATCGTACGGATGGGCATGGCACTGGACGCAGCCGAAGGTCGTCCCCTGCCAGACCGTCCAGGTGGTGTTGACCCGGTCGATGACCGCGTTCAGGCGGAACTCCTCGTCGTCGGTGCCCCCCTCGGTGTTGGTCTGGGTGTTCCGGTGGAAGCCCGTGGCGATCCGGTCCTCGAGCGTCGCATCGGGCAGGAGATCCCCGGCCAGCATCTTCACGGTGAACCGGTCGAAGGGCAGGTCCGCATTGAGCGAACGCACCAACCAATCCCGCCAGGGCCAGACCTCGCGACCATTGTCCTTTTCGTATCCCTGCGTGTCGGCATAGCGGGCCAGGTCGAGCCAGGAAGCGGCCCACCGTTCTCCGAACCGGGGCGAGGCCAGCAACCGGTCCACCGCCTGGGCGGGCGTCTCCGCTCCCGAGGCGAATCGGGCCAACTCTTCCGGCGTCGGCGGCAGTCCGTTGAGATCGAAGGTGGCCCTCCGCAGCCATTGGGCCGGATCGGCGGGGCGCGCCGGGCGAAGCCCTTCCTTCTCGAGCCGGGCCAGGATGAACCGGTCCAGCGGCACGCGCGGCCACTCGGTGTCCCTCACTGCAGGCAACGGTTGCGCCTCCGGCTTCAGGTAGGCCCAGTGAACTCCCCAGGGAGCCCCCTCGGCGATCCAAGTCCGGAGCGTCGCCACCTCGGCGGGAGTCAGCGGCTTGCCCTCGCCGTGGCTGGCCGGAGGCATGCGGTCTTCATCGCCCGCCGGCAGGAGGATTCGCCGGATCAACTCCGAGGCCTCGGGCTGCCCGGCCGTCACGGTCGGCTTCCCGGATTTGCCGCGGCCCAGGGCCTGGTCGCGGTAGTTGAAGGACACCCCGCCGGCCTGTTTGACCCCGCCGTGGCAGGCGGTGCAATGCGCGTTGAGGATGGGCCGGACGTCGCGATTGAAGTCCACGGCCGCAGCGGCGGCGGTGACCCCGGCGACAACGAACGCCCACGGCTGTAGATGGCGAAGAAGGCTCATGCGTCTGGGATTCCTGGTGGGTTTCAGGCGACGATGGCCTTCACGACCTCGGCGGGTTTGGTGACGTTGGTGACCCGCTGGTCCAGGCCCTGGAACGGGTAGGTCAACCTGCGGTGATCGAACCCCAGCAGGTGGAGCATGGTGGCCTTGAGGTCGTGCACGCTGACCCGGTCCATCACCGCCTCGTACCCCAGGTCATCGGTCGCGCCGACGGTGCCGGGCCTCACGCCACCCCCGGCCAGCCAGACCGTGAAGGCCCCGGGGTTGTGATCGCGGCCGGCCCAGCGCATCTCGTTGCCTCCGCGATTCTCCTTCATGGGCGTCCGGCCGAATTCGCCGCCCCAGACGATCAGCGTCTCCTCCAACATGCCGCGCTGCTGGAGGTCCTGGATGAGGGCCGTCATGGGGCGATCGACATCGGTGCACTGGCCGCGGAAACCCACATCGAGCGCCTCCTTCTCGTTGGCACCATGGGAATCCCAACCCCAGTGGAAGAGCTGGATGTAGCGCACCCCCCTCTCGGCGAGGCGTCGGGCCAGGAGGCAGTTGTTGGCGAAGGCCTCCTCCCCGGGCTTCACGCCATAGGCGTTGCGAACCGCCTCGGGCTCCTTCGAGATGTCGAAGGCCTCGTTCGCGCTGACCTGCATCTTGAAGGCGGTCTCGTACTGGGCGATCCGGGTCAGGGTCTCGGGATCTCCGACCTCCTGATGCGCCTGGCGGTTGAGGTCGTTGAGCGCGTCCAGCGACAGCCGCCGGAGGTCGCGGGTCACCCCCTTCGGATTGCCCAGATACAACACCGGGTCACCCTTGCTGCGGCACTGCACCCCCTGATAGACGCTCGGCAGGAATCCCGAACCCCAGGCGGATTTTCCGGCATCCGGGGTCTTCCCGCCGCTGAGCAGGACGATGAATCCCGGGAGGTTCTCGTTCGACGAACCCAAGCCATACGTCACCCAGGAGCCCATCGAGGGATAGCCGGGTGTCGAGTATCCGGTATGCATGGCCAACTGCGCGGGCGCATGGTTGAACTGGTCGGTGTGCAGGCTCTTCACGAAGCAGACCTGGTCGGCGACCTGGGAGAAGTGCGGCAACCGGTCGCTGATCCACGCCCCCGTCTGCCCGTGCTGGGCGAACGGATACCGCGGCCCGAGCAGCTTGGGGATGCCTTGGATGAAGGCGAAGCGCTTGCCCTCCAGGTATTCCTGCGGACAGGTCTTGCCGTCGAACCGGGCCAACTCGGGCTTGTAATCGAAGAGCTCCAACTGGCTGGGAGCGCCCGCCATGTGCAGGTAGATGACGCGCTTGGCCTTGGCGCGGAACGGAGACGGGATCTCGGCGAAGGGTTGCGCGAGATTGCGGATCACCGACGGAGCGCCGGCCCGGCCCTGGAGGGTCATCCAGAGGGCTCCGAGTCCCGCCGAGCAGTCCCTGAGGAAATGCCGGCGGGTCCAGTGCTGGTGATGGGCGATCA
>JBEGWF010000141.1:0-6598 GCA_041177965.1 Verrucomicrobiota bacterium
TCACCACGGTGGCCGGCATCGGATGCTCGTCCCGCTTCCCCTACTTCGTGCAGGCGCACGGCGCCCACTTCATCCACGGCCGTGCGCTGCCCTTCGCCTCGGGTGTCTCGCTGAGCCGTCCCGACCTGCAGGTCTGCGTCTTCGGCGGCGACGGCGACGCCTTCTCCATCGGCGGCAACCACTTCACCCACACCGCCCGCAAGAACATCCGTCTCACCTATGTGGTGATGGACAACAGCGTGTACGGTCTGACCAAAAACCAGACCTCCCCCACCTCGCCCATCGGCTTCAAGTCGAAGACCGACATCTGGGGCTCCAAGGATCGGCCCATCAATCCCATCAAGCAGGCGATCGCGGCGGGCGCCACCTTCGTGGCCCGCACCTCGGCCACCAATCCGAACCACGTGCTGGCGATGATGGAAGCCGCCATGGACCACGACGGGTTCAGCTTCATCCAGTGCCTGAGCGAGTGCGTGGAGTTCTATCCGGGGGCCTTCGACGCGGCCACCCCGCGCAAGGGCGGCGTCTTCAACGAGGTTCCCAAGGAGCACGACGTCACCGACGAATACGCGGCCTACAAGCTGGCCGACACCGCTTGGCCCGGACTCTTCGGCGTCTACTACAAGACCCAGCGGCCGACCAAGAACGCCAACGAGCAGTCGATCATCACCGACCTGCAGGGCAAGAGCGCCGGCCTCGAGCCGTGGCAGATCCTCAAGAAGAACTTCGACCGCATGAAGTGATCCGGACCCCGGTCCGAAGGATCCGAATCAGGAGCAGGGTGTCCTCAGGGCCCCTGCTCTTTTTTTGTCGGTGCACCGGGGAGCGATCCCGCCCATCGGCACCCAACGATCACTCCGCCCCCGAAATGCGGACCAGCGCGGCGTCGGTGTTGTCCGACCAACGGCTGCCCCACTCGATGAGGTACAAGGCCCCTTCCGGCCCCAGCTGCAGGCAGATCGGGCGGCGGAACTTCAACCCCGGCAGGAGTGGCCGAAGACGGGTCACCCGATCCCGCTCGTCCAACCAGGCCCCGAGGATCCAGCCGCGCTCCCAATCGAAGAGGAAGGTGGCGCCATCCCACTCGGCCGGGAGTTTGGACGACGACTTCAGCTCCGCGGAAAAATGGTAGGTGGGCCCGGCCATGGCGGACCGTGGCCCCGATCCCACCTCGGGCCATCGCGCCGACGGGCCCGGCGGATACCACAGGAAGGCGGGCCGGGCCGGCGGCAACTCCCGTCGCCCCGTGTTGAACGGAGATTCGTTGATCGGGCGCTCCGGATCGAAGGCTTCCCCCGCCCTGCGCGTGCCGAAGTCGAAGCGCCGATACGGGCGGTTGTCGGCGATGAAAAACGGCCAGCCGAAATTGCCCGCGGTGCGGGTCACATGGAACTCGTCGAAACCGGCCGGCCCGCGCTCGGAATCGGGCTGGGGGGCATCCGGCCCGACATCGCCCCAGAACAGCCGTCCGCTCGGCCCATCGATGCTGAGGCGGAAGGGGTTGCGACACCCCATGGCGTAGATCTCCGGCAAGGCCCGGGGATCCCCCGCCGGGAACAGATTGCCCGCTGGGATGGTGTAGGTGCCGTCGGGTTCCGGATGGATCCTCAGGATCTTCCCCCGCCAATCGGCCGTGTTGGCCGCGGTGCGCTCGGAATCGTTGAGCTCCTGACCCGGACGGTGATCCAAGGGGGCGAAACCCTCCGAGCGGTCGGCATACGTGTAATCACCGGTGCCGAGGTAGAGGCAACCGGCGGCATCGAATGCCAATCCGCCGCCCGAATGGTTGGGCTTGGGGATCCGCGTGGGCACCCGGAGCAGGATGCGCTGCGAAGCCGGATCGAACAGGCCATCCTTCAGGGTGAACCGGGAGAGGCGATTTTCCGGGACTCCCGGCGTGCTGTGGTAGCAGAAGACCCATCCGTTGGTGATGAAGCCCGGATGCAGGGCCAGCCCCAGCAGGCCGTCCTCCGGGCCGGTGAACACGTTCAGCGAGGCCATCGTCCGCAGGACCGGCTCCCGTGGATGCCAGACGGCGATCCGGCCTCGGCGTTCCGCAAGCACCACCCGCCCATCGGAGGCCACGTCGAGGGCGATGGGTTCGCGAATCCCTTCGGCCAGGACGGTCCGCCGGAGTGGCGGAACGGTTCGCTGGACCGCTTCCTCGGCCGTCGCGATCGCCATCGCCATCGCGAGCCCCAGGATCCAGACCGTCCAGACCGGGACACGGACGCAGAGATGGGCCGCGATGCCCCGCAAGGCACGCCCCCCGGAAGCGACTCCCGAGAACCAACGCGGGGGCGAAGCTCGGAGGCGCGTCGACATGGCCGAACCGTCAGGGAATCGGTCGGACCACGTAGCCGCCGCTCTTGGCGTCGGCCTCCATGTCGATGAGCCCCCGCTTCTTGGCCTCGATCAACAGGTCGTTGAACGAGCGGAACCCGCAGGCCCGTTCGTTGAATCCGGGGTTCCGGCGCTTGATGGCCTGCTTGATCATCGAACCCCAGATCACGTCGTCCTCGTCGCGTTCCTCGGCGAGGTCCTCGACCGTCTCGACGACCTGATCGAAGGTCTTCTCGAGCAATGCCGCCTTGGCATCGACCGGTGCCGCCGGAGCCGCCTTGGCGGAGGACGTGGACGACGTACCCGAAGCGGGCACCGTGGCCGCGGCCTTCGGACGGACGCGCGACCGCGAAGGGGTCGCGCGAACCAGATCGTCGTAGTAGATGAAGGTGTCGCAGTTGTTGATGAACAGGTCGGAGGTGGAGTTCTTCACCCCGACACCGATCACGGTCTTGTCGTTCTCGCGAAGCTTGGAGACCAGCGGGGAGAAGTCCGAGTCGCCGCTCAGGATCACGAAGGTGTCGACATGACCCTTCGTGTAGCACAGGTCGAGGGCGTCCACGACCATCCGGATGTCGGCCGAGTTCTTGCCGGACATGCGCAGGTGCGGGATCTCGATCAGCTCGAAGGCGGCCTCGTGGAGGTCGCGCTTGAATTCCTTGTACCGGTCGAAGTCGCAGTAGGCCTTCTTCACCACGATGTGGCCCTTCAACAGCAACCGCTCGAGGACCTTCTGGATGTCGAAGCGGGGAAACCGGGCGTCGCGGGCTCCCAGGGCGATGTTCTCGAGGTCCAGGAAGACCGCCATGGTCGAATTGGGAGCGGAATGGCTCATCACGGTCCGACCCTACCCGGAATCGCCGACGGCGATAGCGTTTCTTTGGCCGGCGGCCGGCATCTCCGGGTTTGACAAGGAGGCCCCGCCATCGCCATTGCTTGCGGAACGGCCGGCCCGGGGAGCGAACCCCTCGGCGATCACCGCCGCCATCCTTTGAACAAAGCGGCCCTCATCCAGCTCGTGGTCCAGAAGCTCTCCGCCGACCTGGCGCTGTATTTCAAGGCGGCCAGCGCGGCCCGGGCGGAGGCCACCCACGAGCAGAGCAAGGCCGAGAACAAGTACGACACCCGGGGGCTCGAGGCCTCCTACCTCGCGCGGGGGCAGGCACGGCAGGTGGCGGAGTTGGAGACGTCGATCGCGCAGATCGGCTCGATGACCCGGCGGGACTTCACCGCGACCGACCCGATCGACCTGGGAGCCTATGTCGAGACCGAGCGCCGCGGGGTCGTGTCGGCCTACCTGCTGGCCTCCCGGGCGGGGGGCACGGAGGTGATGGTCGACGGACAGGAGGTCCTGGTCATCACACCGCAATCGCCGCTGGGCCGGCAGTTGATCGGCCACCACCAAGGCGATGCGGTGAAGATCGACCTCGCTGGACGCACCGAGACCCACCGCATCCGGCGCGTCTCCTGACGTTCCGGAGGGACTTGCCGAAGACCCACCCGGCGGGGATGGTCTCCCCATGCTGACTCGGATCCTGGCCCTCGCCCTGACCCTCGCGGTGACGGCGGATACGCCTCCGCCGATCCCGGCCCGACCGGAGTCCCTGAAGTTCCCGCCCCTCAGGTACGAGCCCCCGGATCCGCGCGAGCACCGGGTGGTGCTGAAGGCCGGCCCGGTGGCCTACGTGGTGCCGGACCGGGAACTGCCCCTGGTCACCGTGTCGATCCTCGTCCGTTCCGGGGCGTATCTCGACCCGGCCGGTCAGGAGGGACTGGCCTCGTTCACCGGCGCGCTGCTCGTCCGGGGAGGCACCGCCTCGAGGACGGCCGAGGCGCTCGACGAACGTCTGGCATTCCTCGCGGCGCAGATGGCGTCCTCGATCGGCGACGACCTCGGAACGGTCAACCTGAACCTCCTGTCCAAGGACCTTCCCGAGGGACTGGGCCTGCTGCGCGAGGTGCTCACCGCCCCCCGTTTCCAGGACGACAAGCTGGAACTGCAGCGCCAGCAGACCCTCCAGGCGTTGCAGCAGCGCAACGACGACTCCTCGTCCATCGAGGCCCGCGAACTGGAGAGCCTCAGTTATGGCAACCGGTTCTGGGCCGCGCGCCAACCCACCGCGGGCAGCATCCGTTCCCTGAGGCGCGAAGACCTGCAGGCCTTCCACCGACGCTGGTTCCACGCGGGCAACTTCATCGTGGCCGTCAGCGGCGACTTCGATCGTACTGCCATGGTCGACGCGCTCGAGAAGCTCTTCGCCGACTGGCCCTTCCGGGGGGAAACCCCGCCACCGATCCCCGCCGATCTCCGACCCGCGGCGCCCGGGGTCTACCTGGTGGACAAGGATGTCCCCCAGGGCCGGGTCTCCATCCTCCTGCCCGGGGTGATGCGCGACGATCCCGATTACCCGACGATCCTGCTGATGAACGACATCCTCGGCGGCGGTGGGTTCACCTCCCGGATCATGAACCGGGTCCGCAGCGACGAGGGCCTCGCCTATTCGGCCGGCAGTTCGTTTCCCGGCGGCGTCTGGTACCCTTCGACGTTCCGGGCGGGCTTCCAGAGCAAGAGCCGGACGGTCGCCTACGCCACGAGCATCGTGCTCGAGGAGATGAAGCGCATGGCCGCCGGCCCGGTGACCGACGAGGAGCTCCAGACGGCCAAGCGCTCGTTCATCGACAGCTTC
Source organism: Verrucomicrobiota bacterium (assembly GCA_041177965.1). Classification (GTDB taxonomy): domain Bacteria; phylum Verrucomicrobiota; class Verrucomicrobiia; order Limisphaerales; family UBA9464; genus SXXZ01. The sequence goes on from JBEGWF010000141.1 coordinate 5,031, forward strand.
CCCGAGAACTTCAACACCAAGGCCAAGGTGGCTTCGATCTTCGCACGGGAGGAGTTCACCGGGCGCTACGCCAAGGCACCCGACTTCTGGAAGGGATTCCGCGAGCGTCTCGAGCGCGTCGGCCGGGACGACATCCAACGGGTGGCCGCCAAGCACCTGCATCCGGACCGGGTGGCGATCCTCGTGGTGGGCAACAAGCAGGAGGTCCTCAAGGGACATCCGGACCACCCCGTCTCGCTGGAGAAGCTGTTGCCGGTGCCGTTGACCGAGTTGCCGATGCGCGATCCGCTGACCTTGGAACCGCTCAAGGAGTCGCCGGAGGCCGGGGCGACGAAATAGGCATCGAGACGCCCGGAGCCGGGATCCACGATCCGCGACCATCCGGTAGGAGCGTGCCCGCCCGCCCCGGTTGCAGGTCCAGGATCCACGGATTGTGGCCGAACCATCGCACCGGCACCGACGCCAGATCGACGGTCGGATCCACGACCGGATTGAAGGGTCTGCGGTTGAGTGACAACCGGGTACGGGCCCGGACTTCAGGTCGACGGCCGAAATCCGTGTTCCAGGCCTCGGCGACCCGCAGGGCATAGCGCCGCAGGAGGAACGGTTGGGTGCTGAGGTGCATGCCCTTCGATGGACCGACGTCCCGGAACAGGTTCCAACGAAACTCGACATGGTGGCCGTCCGCCCGCGTCGATTCGGTCGGGTACCAGCGGGGCAGCAGGTCGCCCTCGGACATTCCCAGAGGCTCGTGGATCACCCGCATCGGCCCCTTCGGCCCCGCTCCCGCTTGGTCCCTCCAGAGAATGGGATCGACCCTCGGCGGCAACGCAGGGCCCGACCGCATCAACCGGCGGTCCTCGATGACGAGGAACACCCCCGGAATGGGCTGGGTCGCCGTCATGGCGAAGGGATCCATCCGCCGGATGACCGGCATGAGTTTGCCGTCGCCGAAGCGACCGTTGAGGGTGTGAAGGGCATCGAGGGCCTCCTGGGGATTGCGGAAGTTGTATCCGCGGGCCCGCATGGAACGGTCGTACCCCTCGACGATCCGCGCCAGAGGCGTGGTGCGCTGGATCGAATCGGGAGGCCGCCCGTACCGTTCCTTCCAGAGGGCCTCGATGCGTGCCCTGGCCGCCGATTCGGAACGGTCGGAGAGGGAAGCCGACAGGGTGTTGTAGAGGATGCGATCCCCGCACCACGGATCCAAGGCCACCACCAACTCGGGCAGATCCGCCCAGTCGCACCGGCCCGATTCCACCGGATGGTACAGGACCGGGTCACCGGCCCAGGCACTCCAGTCGATCTCCGCGGACGACGATCCGGAATCGGGTTGGAGAACCCGGTCGCGCACGGAGATCTCCACCGGGGTGCTCTGGTAGACCTCGGCCTTGAGGCGCCAACTCCATTCGAGACCCTCGAACGTCACGCGCACATCGCCGGGGATCAGGAGATGACGCATCGGAAACAGCCCCTGGAACGCGGTCCAGGCCAGCACCGCCGCGACCGTCGATCCCTTCAGCGGGAACGGTCGGGCCAATCGACCGACCGGAATCGAAGGACGACCG
>JBEGWF010000142.1:0-3685 GCA_041177965.1 Verrucomicrobiota bacterium
TGGTCTCGAGCGACACGATCCATATCGTCGTCTCGGAGGTGGCCTACCGCGATGCCGGTCGATGGGGCCAGTGGTCCGGGGGCGGGGGTTCCTCGATGGAGTTGATCGACCCCCGTGCCGACACGACGCGCGCCTTGAGCTGGGCCGATTCCGACGAGAGCCGGAAGTCCGAGTGGCAGCAGTTCAGCATCACCGATTCGCTGCGGTTCGCGACCCAGCCGGCCACACGCCTGCACCTGGGCATGCTGGGGGCGGGCGAGTGCCTGATCGACGAGGTCGAGGTGCTCAACGGTGCCGGCACGGCGGTGTTGACCAATGGCGGGTTCGAGGTGGGCACGGGCACCAACGCCTCTGGGTGGGCCTTCCTGGGCCACCACCGCCGCTCCCGTGTCGAGTCGACCGGCGCCTTCTCGGGAAGCCGGGTGCTCCGGATGATCGCACCGGGCGACTTGGACGCCGGTCGCAACTGCATCCGGGCCCCGTTGTCGGGCAACCTCAACAACGGTTCGGCGATGACCCTGAAGGTGCGTGCCCGATGGCTGGCCGGCTGGCCGGAGATCCTCCTGCGGACCCGCGGCGGCGGAATCGAGTTGCCGGCGCGGTTGACGGTTCCCCGGAACCTCGGCACACCCGGCCGTGCCAACAGCCGCGCTGTGCCCAATGCGGGGCCCTCGATCGACCGGGTCACGCACGTTCCCGCGGTCCCGGCGGCGGGACAGCCGGTGGTGGTGACGGCCCGGGTGTCCGATCCCGACGGGCTCAGTTCGGTGAGTCTGCGCTTCCGGACCTCCGAGACGGCGGCCTTCTCGTCGCTGGCCATGCGCGACGACGGCAGCGGCGGCGACGCCGTCGCCGGCGACGGCGTCTGGTCGGGGACCCTGGCCGGGCGCGCCTCCGGCGATCTGCTGCAGTTCATCGTCGAGGCCTTCGACAACGCGACGACCACCGCTTCGACGGTCTTCCCCACCGGTCCCGTGTACGCCGGTCTGCCTGCGGTCACCGGGGCGAACATCCGATGGGGTGATCCCGTGCCGGTCGGCAGCTTCAACCACGTCCACGCCTGGTTGACCTCCTCACAGAACACCCTGCTCAGCAACGGGCAGGATTCCCCGCTCGTCGGAGGCCTCGACAACACCTACCGCGACTGCACCCTGGTCCACGGCAATCTCCGCGTGATCTACAACGCGGGGATCCGACGCAAGGGCAGCCCCTTCACCGGCCAGGCCGACTACGCGCTGACCGTGCCCGGAGACGACCTGTTGCTGGGCACCCGCGACCGCGTTTTCGGTCTGACCGGCAACGGCGGCGAGGAGGCCACCCGCATGCGCAACCAGATCGCCAACTGGTTGGCCCGCAGGATGGGGTTGCCCTACCTGAACACCGCTTACATCCGCTTCTATCGCAACGGCACCGGCTTCGGATCGGTCGCCGAGGATCTGGAGCAGCCCTCCAACGCTTACGCCGAATCGTGGTATCCCGACGGCGGCGAGGGCGACCTGCGCAAGGTGGCCTTCGCCTTCGAATTCGACGACTCCGGCGGGTTCTCGCCCACCGGGGCCGATCTGGCGATGTATCGCAACCCCGCCGGACGGTTCTGGACGGCGAGATACCGGTACAACTGGCAGGGTCGCCCGTCCGGCACCACGGCCAACGACTTCACCCACCTCTTCGCCCTGGTCACCGCGGCCAACGACCGGACATCGAACTACATCCCGAACCTTCTCAACGTGGCCGACATCGACCAATGGATGAGGACCTTCGCGCTCGACGGGGTTCTGGGCAACTGGGACACCTGGGGCACCGGCAACTCGCAGAACAAGTACGTCTATTTTCAGCCCGGCGGGCGGTGGCGGATCCTTCCCTGGGACATGGATTGGGTGCTCGGCCTGGGCGATGGCACCAACCGCCGACTCTTCGGCGGCAACGACGCGGTGGTCAACGTCATGTTCGACACGCCGATCTTCCAGCGGATGGCGTGGAGGGCCTACCAGGGCGCCGTGGCCGGACCGCTGACGGCCGCGGAGTACCAACCGCAGTTCAACGCCCGCTCGGCCGCCCTCGCCTTCAATCAGGTCGGTGGAGCCTCCTCCCCGTCGGTCATCGCCACCTATCTCAACGGGCGGCGCACCTACCTGAACACCCAGATCCAGGCCTCGGATGCCAAGGCCTTTGCGATCACGAGCAACGGGGGCAACGACTTCGTCTCGTCCACCGCGATCGCGGTGATCGAGGGGACGGCCCCGCTCGCGACCGCGGCCATCGAGGTGAACGGCGTGCCCATGCCCCTGGAGTGGACCACGGTCCAGAACTTCCGTCTGCGGGTCCCCCTCACCGGGCGCACCAACCTCCTCAACCTGGTGGCCGTGCGCGCCGACGGGACGCCGTTGGCAGGCCTGACCGACTCGGTCACCGTGCGCTACAACGGCGCGATCCAGCAGGTTTCCGATTTCGTGGGCATCCACGAGATCCACTACAACCCGGCGGAACCCGGGGCCTCGTTCGTGGAACTGCACAACCGCTCGTCCTCGACGTCGTTCGACCTGTCGGGCTGCCGGCTCAACGGCGTCGATTACACCTTCCCCGAGGGCTCGGTGATTCCCCCGGGAGCCTTCTGGGTGCTGGTCCGCGACCGGGCGGCGTTCGCGACGGCCTACGGGGCCGGCGTCCGCGTCCTCGACGCGTTCGCGGGCTCCCTCGACAACGGAGGCGAGCGGATCTCCCTGGTCCAGGGTTCGGGGACGAACGAGGTGGTCTTGAGCGAGGTCCGCTACGACAACGCCCCGCCGTGGCCGCTCGAGGCCGACGGCAAGGGCTCGTCGCTCCAGCGCATCGATGCCTCCCAGTCGGCGTGGCGGGTTGGCAACTGGATGGCCGCGGAGACCAACTCACCCAACCGGGTGACTCCCGGCAGGGCCAATGCGGGGGCGGCGGGTCTCGGGTCGTTCCCGCCGCTCTGGATCAACGAGGTGCTGCCGGCCAACGGCTCGGGGCCGAGGGACAACGCCGGGGAGCGGGATCCGTACGTCGAGATCTTCAATGCCGGTGATTCCCCCCTCGATCTGGGAGGCCTCTTCCTCACCGACTCGGTGACGAACCGGCTGCGCTGGTCGTTCCCGCTCGGATCCATCGTGCCACCGGCCGGCTTCCTCACGGTGTGGTGCGACGGTGAGGAAGGGGAATCGGCTCCGGGGGTCCCGCATGCCTCCTTCCGGTTGGGCGCCACCAACGGCATCGTGATGCTGGTGCGCAGCGAGGGCGGAGGCGCAGGCACCACGGTGCTCGATCATCTGGCGTGGCGGTCGCTGCCCGCCGACCGTTCGTTGGGTCTCGTGCCCGATGGCCTCGCCCGCAACGTCCAGACGCTGTTCTATCCCACTCCGGGTGCCACCAACGACGCGTCGTTCCCGGATTTCCGGGTGACCATCAACGAGGTCATGGCCCAGAACTCCACGACGGTGGCCGATCCCGCCGACGGCCAGTTCGAGGACTGGTTCGAACTGCACAACGGGGGCACCCAGACCGTGGACCTCGCGGGCTTCCTCCTGACCGACCGTCTCACAAATTCGGTCGCCGGCATGTTCAGGATCCCCTCGGGATACCCCATTCCCCCGGGAGGGTTCCTGCGTGTCTGGGCCGACAACGAGACCGCCCAGAACCAATCCGGAAACGCCGACCTCCATGTCAA
>JBEGWF010000143.1:0-6388 GCA_041177965.1 Verrucomicrobiota bacterium
TGTGGAAGGGGGAGCGCAACCTGTTCTGGGATCCGAAGGCCAAGACCGGTTCCACGATGTTCCGCCAGTTCCTGGGCGGCCTGCTGAAATACTCGCCCGAGCTGTGTCTGTTCTACGGTCCGACCATCAACAGCTACAAACGCTATCAAGCCGGCAGTTGGGCCCCCACCCGCATGGCGTGGGCGCAGGACAATCGCACCACCGGATTCCGGGTGGTTGGGCACGGCAACGGATACCGCCCGGAAAACCGGATGCCCGGAGCCGATGCCAATCCGTACCTGGCGTTCGCGGCCATGATCGCCGCCGGACTGGCGGGCATCGACGAAGGCTTGGATTGTGGAGAGCCGTACACCGGCAACGCCTACATCGATCCGAAGCTGCCGCGGCTGCCCTCGAGCCTCATCGCGGCGGCGGAGCTGTTCCACGGATCACGGATGGCCCGCGAGGCTTTTGGCGATGCCGTGGTCGACTTCTCGGTCCATCACGCGCGCCTCGAACACCAGGCCTTCAGCGACGCGGTGACCGACTGGGAGAAGCAGCGCTACTTCGAGCAGATCTGAGCCGCCCCGGTCGGAGATTCCGGGAAGGCCTGCGTTGTTCCCAAGATGCCGGTCCGTGAGGCTCAGGCCTCTTTCAGGTCGACCTTCAGGCCCGAGTTGTCGGGCTTGAGGATGTGGACGGCGGCCTTGGGCATCTTGCGCTGCAGGGCCTTGGCCACGGCCTCCGGCTGGTCGATCGCCAGGCACATCAGGGTGGATCCGCTGCCGCTGAGCCAGCCGCCGACGGCCCCCGCCTTCACACCAGCGGCCAGGATGGCATCCATGCCCGGAATGAGCGGGGCCCGGTAAGGCTGATGGATGCGGTCGTCGAAGCAGCCCCGCAGCGCCTCCAGCCGACCGGTGGCGAAGGCGGCCGTGACCAGCGAGGCCCGGTTCAGGATGTGGATCGTGTCGGCCTTGGAGAACGTCTGAGGCACCCGCTTCCGCGCCTCGGGCGTGCTGACCTCGAAGTCGGGGATGAGGGTCACCAATCGGATCCGGCTGGGCAACGGCACCCGGATGCAGCGGACCTCGTCGCCCACGAATCCCGCCGCGGTGAATCCGCCAAAGACGGCCGGAGCGGCGTTGTCGGGGTGTCCTTCCAGGGCGGCCACCAGTTCCAGCAGGCCTTGTCGATCCAGCGGGCCGCCGTGCAGCGCATTGAGTCCGGCCACGCAGCCGAGTCGCGCGGTCACGCTGGACCCGAGTCCGCGCGCAATGGGCACGTCGCCCGACAGGTGGATGTCGATACCGCAACGCGCGCGGCGAGTCTTCTTGAAGAAGGCCTCGGCGGCCTCCTCGAGCATGGCCAGCGCGCCGGCCCGCGCCGTGTCGGCGATGGGGGAGGTGATGTCGATGCGGCGGTCGGCCCGTCGGCTGACTTTGGCCCGGTTGTAGAAGGCGACGGCCAATCCGAGGGTGTCGAAGCCCGAGCCCAGGTTGGCGGTCGTTCCCGGAACCCGGACGGTGGCCACAGCGGCGGATGTCATGAGCCGCATGAAACGGCAAAACCGGGTCGGATCTCAATGGATTAGAGCGAGGGGCGGGGGTCTCGTCGTGTCGGCATCCACAGGATCTTCATCGTGTGCGTTTTTTATTCCGGGTGGTTTCCATTTTTCTGGCAGGGCCTAGGCTTGGGGCGATGTTTGGTCTGATTCACGATTTGATGCAGTTGTCGCTGGGGAACCCCCTGCTGCTGATCGGGGCGGCTTTCCAACTCTGGATGCTGGTGGATGCCTTGCGCCGGGAGGAATGGATCTGGGCGGCCTGCATCCTGTTCTTCAGCGTGTTCAGCGCGGTGTTCTATTATTTCATGGTCTACCGGGCGCAGGGAGCGGCCGGCGGCGGACTCGGCCTGAGGGGCTTCGAGTTGCCGGGAGCGGCCGATCGCCGTCGGATCAAGGAGTTGGAAGGCCGCATCCATCACCTCGACAAGGCCCGCGACCACTCCGACCTGGCCGATCTGTATTTTTCCCAGGGCAAGCTGGTCAAGGCCGAGGCCTCCTATCGCCGGGCCCTGGAGCGCGATCCCGAAGACGACGACACGCTGAGCCACCTCGGACAGTGCCTGTTGCGTCAGGGCAGGGCGGCCGAGGCCAAGCCGCTGCTGGAGAAGGTGTTGTCGGCCGATCCTCGACACGATTTCGGCTACACGCTGATGGCGTTGGCCGAAACGCAGACGGCGCTGGGCGAAGTGGATGCGGCTTTGCTCAACTGGAAGCGGGTGCTCGAGCACAACAGCTATCCTCGCGCCCGGGTCCAGTATGCCGAACTGCTGGCTTCGCGGGGACGGGTCGATGAGGCGCAGGCCGAGATCGACGAGGTGCTCGCCGATCAGAACCACTCGCCCGCCTTCGAAAAATCCCGCAATGCGGTTTGGATCCGCCGCGCCCGCAAACTGGAGAGCCGGTTGTGAGGCTCCCGGTGGCGAGCCTCTCCGCTTGGCGGTTCCCGGGATCGGGGTTCCAGCAGTGGGTTCCGACGTTGATCCCGACGGAAATCCTCCACGGGCTTCTGTGCGGTGGCCTTTCGATCCTCCTGGCTTCGGTGCCGCTCTCGGCCCAACCGGTCTCGCCGCTCATCCAGAGGGATTCCATCGCCCGTCCCGACGCGGGGGGGCTGGCGTTCGCATTCACCGCCGACCCGATCGACCCGGGCTCCTTCCGCATTCAGGTCGCCGGAAGCCTGGCGTCTCCGGTGGTGTGGACACTCGATCCCGGCGCCACGATCACCGAGACCGTGCCGGGGAGGTTCGAGGCGCGGATTCCTCCAGTGGCCCAAGAGGTTCCCCGGTTCTATCGCGTTCTGGTCGAGACGTCCGTGGCGGGCCTGCTGCAGATCACCGAGGTCATGAGCGATACCACGGCGGTCTTCCCGGATACCGCCGGGGCTTTCTGGGATTGGATCGAGGTGTTCAACCCGCAGGATCGGGTCATTGCGCTCGGGGGATTTGCCCTCTCCGACGACCCGCTGAAACCGGGACGATGGCGTTTCCCGGAACGTTGGATCCAGCCGGGTGAATCCCTCGTGGTTTATGCCTCGGGTCTCGACCGCGTGGGGCCCGCCAAAGAATTGCACACCGATTTTCGGCTCGATGCCGCCGGCGAGACCCTGACCTTGAGCGATTCGGTTGGGCGGATCGTCGACCAAGTAACCGTGCCACGACTGGGCCCCAACGAATCGCTCGGGCGCCCGCCCAACCCCGAGGCCGGGGAGTGGGTCGTGTATTCCAAATCACAGTCCACGCCGGGGGGCGCCAACGGGGTCGTCGCGTTGGGGCCGCCGCTCCCGCCGCCCGTGTTCTCGGTCGATTCGGGTTTCCATGCGGCGGGTGCCGAGGTGGTGCTGGAACTGCGCGGGTCACCGACCAATGCCCTGATCCGCTACACGACCAATGGCGACCCGGTCACAGTCGTGTCGCCTGCGTGGTCGGGCCCGCTGCGCATCTCGCGTTCGATGGTGGTGCGGGCCAAGGCCTACCTCGAGGCGCGCTCGAGCGCCGAGTCGATACGCAGTTATTTCTTCGGGGTTTCCCACGATCTGCCGGTCATCTCCCTGGCGGCAGCGGGATCGAACTTCGACTTCAAGAATGGCTACCTCATCGGCATGGGGACCAGCGTGTTGAGTGCCAGCGGGCAGGTGCTCCAGAGTTATCCCTACTCGGGGTCCAACGCTTGGAAAGACCGGGAGATCGAGGTGGGCTTCGAATTCTTCGACGCCGACCACCAATCCAAGGTCCGACAGAAAGTCGGGATGTCGGTCTATGGCGGTTGGGGTTCTCGGGGGTATCCGCAAAAATCCTATGCCCTCTCGGCCCGAGCGAAATACGGCGACGGCAACCTGGCCTACCGGTTCTTCCCGGATCGCCCGATGGACGAGTTCGAGGCCCTGGTGTTGCGCAATTCCGGCAATGACAACCAGAGCACCCACCAGACGGCCGTCCGCTCTCCCATCACCCAGTTCGGGCCGGTCAGTTCGTACGGCAGCTATTTCGTGAACGGCCAGTTCACGCTCATGCGCGATGCGCTGTTGCAGCGCCTGCTCGACGACACCGGATTGGACACCCAGGCCTATCGCCCGGCGGTGGTGTATCTCAATGGCGACTACTGGGGCCTCCACAACCTTCGCGAGAAGCTCAACGAGCATTACGTCATTGGGAACCATTCGGTGCCCCGCGGTGGACTCGATCTGATCGAGGGCTACGGCACGGTGATCGCCGGCGACAGCCAGGCCTACACGGCGATGCGCTCGTTCGTCACCACGAAGGACCTGACGATCCAGTCCAACCTCGACACGCTCCTCGACCGCCACCTCGATCTGGACAACTTCCTCGATTACCACGCGTCGGTCGCCTACTTCCAGAATTTCGACATCGGCAACGTCAAGTGCTGGCGGCCCCGGGTCCCGAACGGACGGTTCCGCTGGATCGTCTACGACCAGGACTATGGGTTCCATCTGTGGCGGCCCGAGGTGTATGTGCCGGCCATGGCCCGTGACTACGCGAGCTACGACAACATGTTCGCGTTCCTCACGGCCGGCACCGGCACGGGCACCGGTTGGCCGAATGAGGGCGGGCGCACGCTCATGCTGCGCCGACTCCTGACGAACCCCGGGGTGCGCACGCGATTCATCCAGCGGTGTGCGGATCTGCTGAACGGCCCCTTCCGGGAGGAACGGGTCGAGGCGACGATCCGCTCGATGGCCGCGGTGATCCGGCCGGAGATCCCGCGTCACCTCCAGCGCTGGAGTTTCGCCGAGTTGCAGAAGCGTGGTTATGGTAAGCCGTACCAGGCCGAGTATGAGCCGTTCACGCTGGCGACCTGGGAGAAGAACCTCGATTCCTTGAGCGACTTCGCCCGTCGGCGACCGGCCAAGCTGCGGCAGGACTGTCTCGACCACTTCGGCTTGAAGCAGGGTGTGTCGGGTTTGCAGGTGGAAACCCTTCCGGCCGGGGCGGGTCAGGTGCGCTTGAACCGGTCGGTGGCCGCCGCGGCACCGTGGGTCGGAACCTTTTTCCGCGATGTGCCGGTGGAGGCCACCGTGATTCCGTCACCGGGGTTCCGGGTGATCGGATGGAGTGGTTGGGGCCGCGAGGTTCCCCAGGCCCGGTGGGAGTTCGAGCCGCCGCCGGGAACCAACACCCTCACCGTACGCCTCGAGGCCTACACGCCGACGCCTCCGGCAAGGCCTCCGGTGATCCTCAGCGAACTCCAATACCATCCGTCGTCATCGGCCGATTCGGGCGACTGGTTCGAACTGTACAATCCGGGGACCGAGCCGGTGGACCTCACCGGATGGATCCTCCGTGACGCCACCGATTCGAATGTCGCCGTGGTGCCTGGCGGAGTGGTGGCTCCGGGCGGTTATGCGGTCTTGTGCCAGGATGCCCTGCGATTCCAGCGGGCTTTCCCGACGGGTCCCACCCCGCTGGGTGAGTTCGGTTTCGGTCTCGGCAATGGCGGCGACACCCTTCGGATCCATGCCGCCGACGGCACCCTGATGTTGAGCCTCTCCTACGACGATGCCGCGCCATGGCCGGTCGAGGCCGATGGCCTCGGGTACACGTTGCAACTCAAGAACACCGACTCCTACTCCGGACAACCGGCGGCTTGGAAAGCCTCGGTGCGGGTCGGTGGCTCGCCGGGCGCGGCCAATCCGTAGTTCGGCCGATGGGAGGGTTTCCGACGCCTCAGACCGAGTAGCCCCATTGGGACACCGCGACCTCGAGCTCGTCGGCTCCGAAGTCGGCCAGCACATGTCCGTCCCACTCGACGGATGGGGCTCGGGTCTGGCCGGTCAATTCGAGCATCTCCGCGCGGGCGGCCGCATCCCGGATCACGTCGAGGGTCTCGTACTGGATCTGTCGGGCGTCCAGCCATTCGATGGCCTCGTCGCACCAAGGACAACCGGGCTTGATGAACAGACGGACATGCTTGGGTTTCATGGGTGGGGCGGGGCGGGTTTGTGGGAACGGTTGAACTCGACGCAATCGGCGTAGCGCACGCCGGCGCCGCCGAAGATGTCCAAAGCCGAGCCGATGGTCAGGTGGATTCGGCCGCCGCCCACCCGCTCCACCGTGGTCAGGTCCGCCATCGATTTGGCGCCGCCGGCGTAGGTCGCCGGGATGGGACACCAGCGGGACAGGGATTCCACCAATTCGAGGTCGATGCCCTGGCACAGGCCTTCGACATCGACGGCATGGATGAGGAATTCGGAGCAGGACCTGGCGAGGTCGTGGCAGACGGCCTCGTCGACCTCCAGCGAGGTGAATCGCTGCCACCGGTCGGTGACCACCCAGTAGCGGCCATCCCGCTTGCGGCAGCTGAGGTCGAGGACCAGGCGTTCTTTGC